>NZ_JACDWV010000195.1:0-115072 GCF_016464105.1 Pseudoalteromonas sp. bablab_jr010
CGAAGGAGTCAAAGCAACCTAAATTACTAGCTCGTTTTATTGGTGGCATGAGTAAGTATAAATCAAAGGGAATACCTTTTGAGTTAAAGTCATACCTGCTACTTGTGGAGCAAACTGGGCGTTGTATCAGCGCGGATAAGCCTGGATATATAGAGCATCATTTACCTCCTATTCTTGAAAGGCTGAATTTGGAAGCTAAAAACTGGTTAACATTAACAACTCAATTTGAAAACTTATTTCATGGAGCCGCAGGTCGAGTGGATGCTATTGAAAGTTATTGCAGTAAAACTGCTCGTAAGCGACGAAGTAATCTAGCAAGCTGTAAGTTATTACTTGCCAGTTAATCTTAAATTTCTCTCAATTTTTATTTTTGCAAACTCTTGCAGCTAACTTGTGCTTTCAATTCTCATAAAACTAAATCTTTTATCTTGGTTTCTATTGTTAGATTAAGCTAATAGGATAGTTTGTCTACTCAGCTATTAATTTAGGTTACAAATTTAAGGTATTTGGAGGTTTAACAGGCACTTTTAACAGTGCCTGTCCTTTTAAATCGTGTTCAATCTAAATTAATTAGCTTAGCTCCTAAAACAGCGTACTTATTTTTACCGTTGGCGTGTAAGAAAAAGGCGGCAGATGCATGAAGTGAAGGTATTGATGTAAATACACTTTTACACTCGTAAATAGGCCATGTTGTGGCGTTTTCTAGCATACTAAGGTCGCCAGAAAAACAATTATACCCTTGTTTTAAAAGCGCTTTGTATTTGCTTTCTGTCAGCGTGAAAGACTCATTTAAAACAAAACTGTTACCTGTTCTAAAGCTTAGGCTGCTTGCATCCAAACTTGTGTAACCTTGACGGATACTGCTTATATCACCCAATTCTTTAATTATGGGTGACTGTCCTTTGTTGTTTATTGCAATATCTATCTGGTAATCACCTAGCTCACTCTTTACAGTTACATCATCTATTAGTAAGTCTACCCAATTGTCTTTAGCATTAAATGGGATAGCGTGGTACTGGGCTATTTTAGCGCTTTTCCATTCCTGTGAAGTTATTGAATCAATAGTCTTTTTATATAAAACACGGTTAACTTTACGGGCTATTTGTCGGTTTGGGTCGTTTGGGTAAGCACCTGATTCAATTAATATAGTTCGGATACCTTTTTCTGAAAAAGTATCTCCAAAACTGCGGTAAGAGTAACTGTCGTTGTACTTCCCCAAGTGCCCTGGGATCATGGTTTCAACCGTTTTGGCTAAATGAGCAATAAATTGCATAGCCTCACCACGAATTTTATTCACTTCTCTTGCTTCATTATAGGCGGGTGCTAGCACTGAAATAGTGGCTTGTTCTCCCATTTTTCCGGCACCGTAATAGGCATTCTGATCATGTAAGTTAAAGCCAAAGTCAGGTTTGAATTCATCAGCCGCAGTCATGAGTATTTGTCCTTCTTTTGTGCGAAGGGCTTTTGCATCACGATTTAAATCAATACCTTGTGCATTATGGCGAGTTTGAGCTGCCGCGCCGTCTGGGTTCACCATAGGGATAATGAGAAGAGTTACTTTTTGTTGCCAGCTTTCTAGCCATTGTGCGTTTTCATCTGCGGTTATAAAGCTTAAAAAATCCATTAGTGCGGCAGTAGCTGTGTTTTCGTCGCCGTGCATTTGGCTCCACATCATCACTTTGATTGGGCCGGTGCCGATTTTTAGAGAATTAAGTGCCTGTCCTTGGAAAGAGGTGCCGATTTGTTTTAGTGTGACGCTTGGATGTTTTGCTGCGCTTTTTAAGTGTGGCTCTATATCGGCGTAGTAAATCGCAGGTTTATCTAAGCCAGCTACAGCGGTGTCTTCAATCGTATTTGCAAGTGTACTGGTACTTAGTGCTAAAAGGGCTGTGGCGAGTACATATAGGCGCATAATTATCTCTTTTATTCTTTATTTTAATATTATGTAGAATATTATATTTTTAATGGTTTGGCTAATCCTTGTTCAGTGTTAAAGCTTCGATTGCTACTGACTAAGTATGCTTTAAATCGCTATTTTTATGCTATTTTCTTTTTCTTCATAGCTTTACGCTATATAAAATACAGTATTACTTTTAAGTACTTAGCTTCAATAGGTTTGTTTTTTTACAGTTTATTATCAAATGGCTAAACAATACTTAACCGTGTGCTGTAAAATTCTACTTGTACCGTCTGTTGACTTTGTTATACTCCACATCGAAATTTCAGTAATTACTGAAACTTTATTGATGAAGATCATGTTACCGCATTAAAAAATAGGGTAAGCCATTTACCTAAAATGCAGTAAAAGCGATAAAAGGCGTGAGTTTTGCGAGCAATTAATCAGTCACAAGGTGTCAAACAGTCTAGCTTAGCTAGGTTGCAATTGGCTGCGCGTGCGTTTTTTGCTGGCAAAGAACTAATGTCAGTTTTAGCCTTGTTGCTGATTAATTCAGCCATGCTAATCAACGGTACATTAGAAGATGCTCACGGGCTAAGAAGTTTATTAAGTGAAGGTGCTTTATACGAAACACCGTTGCTTAATGTTTTGAGTTTTTTAGCTTACCCTGTGGTGTCTTGCCAATTACTTATTGGTTTATGCTGGTTGGTCTTCCATTTCTTCCCTGCGCGTCGTGCAGGTGTCATTTTACGTAAAGCGGCCTTCGCTGCGCGTGAAACGATAAAGTCTTTAGTAGTACACAGCGCTCATGGCTGTCGTGCTCCTCCTCGTGTAAGTGGTTGTCTGTAAATAAGCTTTGTTGCTTAAGTTCAGCCATTTAGTCGTTTTTCTAAGTTGTCTTTACTAAGCACCTAGTGGGTTTTTTACGCCCAAATTTCAGCAGCCAACCTAAAATCCCTCACTTCTTAGCGTGCCGATTTGTCGTGCTTGTTAGTCAGCCGAGGGATATCTGTAGCATCTGTTGCAGAAAAGCGTCGTGTTCTTATTTCGACAAGTGTTAACTTTTAGGTTGTAGGATATTCCTTTGTCAATTCGAAACCTTTGTAATATTGCTCTAGCGTCTTTAGTGCTGGCCTTGTCTGGCTGTAAAGGCGGGGTACTCGATCCAAAAGGTCAAATTGGTGTCGACGAGAAGTATTTAATTATCGTAGCTACGGTGTTAATGCTGATTGTTGTGATTCCAGTTATTGCCATGACAATTTATTTTGCATGGAAATACCGTGATGGACGAGATCAAGAAATTTACGCTCCAAAGTGGGCGCACTCTAATAAGATTGAAGCTGTAGTTTGGACCATTCCTATCATCATCGTTGCGATTTTAGGTGTGATCACGTGGCAGTCAACGCAACAACTTGACCCATATAAACCACTTGAGGGTAAAGGTAAGCACCTTACTGTTGAGGTTGTTTCTTTGAACTGGAAATGGCTATTCATTTATCCAGAGCAAGGCATCGCCACAGTGAATGAGCTTGTTTTTCCTGCCAATGTGCCAGTGCAGTACAAGATCACCTCAGAAAGCACCATGAACTCGTTTTTCATTCCACAGCTTGGTAGCCAAATTTATTCAATGGCAGGCATGGAAACAAAGCTTCATTTAATTGCTGATGAGCCGGGTACTTTTAAAGGCTTCTCTGCTAACTACAGTGGTGCAGGTTTCACAGGTATGAAGTTCGATGCCATTGCAACAGCCACAGAAGCTGATTTCGATGCTTGGGTAAACAAAGTAAAAAATACTGGTTCTGCATTGACTAAGCAAAGCTATGTTGAACTTGCAAAACCAAGTGAATACGACCCAGTTAAATACTATGCCAGCGTAGATAAAGATATGTTCCATTCAATCGTAATGAAATATATGCAAGCGCATGGCTCTCACGGTGCAATGCAACACGCTATGCCAGAGCACTCAGCTCATAAGAAGCACAGCGAGGACGAGGAATAATCATGTCGTTGTTAGGTAAATTAACATTAGACGCAATCCCGTTTCATGAACCAATTATCATGGTTACCATGACGGTTGTTGCTGTCTTAGGTCTGTTAGTGGCAGGCTTAGTAACAAAATATAAAAAGTGGGGCGTGATTTGGCACGACTGGATCACCTCAATTGACCATAAGCGTTTGGGTGTTATGTACATCATTCTTGCGCTTATCATGCTTTTCCGTGGTTTCGCGGATGCCATTATGATGCGACTGCAATTAGCAATGGCTACTGGCGGTGCAAGTGGTTACTTACCACCAGAGCACTATGACCAAATATTTACGGCACACGGGGTGATCATGATCATCTTTATGGCGATGCCGTTTATGATTGGTTTAATGAACATCATTTTACCGCTGCAAATTGGTGCCCGTGATGTTGCATTCCCATTCTTAAATAACCTTAGCTTTTGGTTAACTGCTGGCGGTGCAATCCTAATCAATATCTCATTATTCTTTGGTGAGTTTGCGAAAACGGGTTGGGTTGCATATCCACCGTTGTCAGAGTTGTCATTCAGTCCAGGTGTCGGGGTCGATTATTATATATGGGCCTTGCAGATATCCGGCTTGGGTACCTTATTAACATCGGTAAACTTCTTAGCGACTGTATTTAAAATGCGTGCACCAGGCATGACATTAATGAAAATGCCTATTTTTACTTGGGCATGCACGTGGGCGAATATCTTAATTGCAGCATCGTTCCCAATTTTAACTGCTGTACTGGCTATGTTAACGCTTGATCGTTATCTCGATTTCCACTTCTTCACGAATGAATTAGGTGGTAACGCGATGATGTACATCAACTTATTCTGGGCATGGGGTCACCCTGAAGTTTACATTCTGATCTTACCTGCGTTTGGTATTTTCTCAGAAGTTATCTCAACGTTTGCTGGTAAACGCTTGTTTGGTTATAAGTCGATGGTTTACGCAAGTGGTGCAATTTCGATTTTAGGTTTCATCGTTTGGCTTCATCACTTCTTTACTATGGGCTCAAGCGCTAACGTTAATGCCTTCTTTGGTGTTATGACCATGGTTATTGCGGTACCGACCGGGGTTAAGTTGTTTAACTGGTTATTCACTATGTATCGTGGTCGTTTACGTATTACTGTGCCTGTCCTTTGGACTTTAGGTTTTATGGTGACGTTCACTATCGGTGGTATGACCGGCGTGTTACTTGCTATTCCTGGTGCTGACTACGTATTACATAACAGCTTATTCTTAATCGCTCACTTCCATAACACCATCATTGGCGGTGCGGTATTTGGTTATTTAGCTGGTTTTGCGTTTTGGTTCCCTAAAGCAATGGGCTTCAAACTTGACGAGAGCTGGGGCAGACGATCTTTCTGGTGCTGGTTAATTGGTTTCTTCGTGGCATTTATGCCGTTATACGTACTTGGTTTCTTAGGTATGACACGTCGCTTAAACCACACAAACAACCCTGATTGGAACATTTGGTTATACATTGCAGCTGGCGGTGCGGTGATCATTATGTTCGGTATCTTGTTCCAAGTTGTACAACTTGTAGTGAGCTTCAAAAACCGCGAGCAACTTGATGATACAACGGGCGATCCGTGGAATGGTCATACCCTTGAGTGGGCATCTGCTTCACCTCCACAGTACTACAACTTTGCGAAAATCCCTCATGTTGATGACATCGATGCGTGGACAGACATGAAAGAAAAAGGCTTAGCTTACAAGCAAGAAGCCTCTTATAGCCCAATTCATATGCCAAAAAATACATCGGCAGGTGTATTAATGAGCGCAGCTTTAACAACCTTCTGTTTTGCCATGATCTGGCATATTTGGTGGCTTGCAGCCTTTGGTTTACTGGGTGCTATCGTGGTGTTCATCAAACGTTGTTACACCAGCGATGTTGATTACTACGTGCAACCAGATGAAATTGTTGAACTAGAAACGGCTCATAACACAGCCGCTACGAAGGAGGTGAATGCATGAGTAGCATTTCTGCAGGACTCGACACCTTAAACGGCGCACACGGTCATGTCGATGCACACGACCATGAGCACCACGATACAGGTGGTAACACCGTATTTGGTTTCTGGCTTTATCTTATGACTGACTGCCTGTTGTTTGCATCATTTTTTGCAACCTACGCAGTATTGTTCATGAACACTGCTGGCGGTGTGTCGGGTAAAGATATTTTTGAACTTGATTTTGTTGCGGTTGAAACCGCAGCTCTACTACTTAGTAGTATCACATTTGGCTTTGCGATGATCTCTGCTCACGGGCAGAAAAAGGCGGCTACGTTAACTTGGTTGCTGGTTACCTTTGCCTTTGGTGCAGTGTTTATTGGTATGGAAGTGTACGAATTTCATCACCTAATTGCGCACGGTAATGGCCCTCAGCAAAGTGCCTTTTTAACATCGTTCTTCTCTTTAGTGGGCTTACATGGTCTTCACGTTACAGCGGGTCTTATTTGGATGACTGTCCTGATGATTGAAGTTGTGCGCCGTGGTTTAAACCCACAAACAGTGACACGCCTAAGTTGTTTAAGCTTATTCTGGCACTTCTTAGATGTGGTGTGGATCTGTGTATTTACCGTTGTTTATTTAATGGGAGCAATGTAATGAGTCACAGTGAATCACATGTAATTAATAACTTAGAAGTTCATGCACATAATGATCAATCACATGGCAGCGTTAAAGACTATTTAATTGGTTTTCTACTGTCAGTGGTTTTAACGGCTATTCCATTTTGGGCTGTGATGAGTGGTTCGTTTTCTAAAACGACCACTGCATGGTGCATCGTGAGCATGGCGATTGTGCAAATTTGGGTGCATTTGAAATATTTCTTACACCTAAACTTCAAAACTGAAGACGGCAAGGCAAGTTCATTGTCGTTTATCTTTAGTGCTTTAATCATTGTTATGGTGGTTGGTTTGTCGGTGTGGATCATCTACGAATCGAACGCCATGATGATGTACTAATAACAATTACTTTGTAATTGGTAAAAGATTTACGAAAGGAGCTGGTTAGTCTGAGGTTGTGTCTCCAGTTCTTACAGTCTGTTACTAGCTAGTTTCTTTCGTAATATTGCGTTTGTGCTGAAAATTAGAGGAGTCGAGGAAGTGTTTCGACGTTATTTAAATGTCACTAAACCTGGCATTATCATGGGCAATTTGATCTCTGTCGCGGGGGGATTCTTGCTAGCCTCTCGCGGTGATATTGACCCATGGTTAATGATCGCAACCTTACTAGGGTTATCTTTAGTAGTGGCATCAGGATGCGCGATCAATAACGTGATTGATCGTGATATTGATGTTGCTATGGCGCGCACTCGCAAACGCGTCACAGTAACTGGCGAAATGTCAGCAAAGGCGGCTATGGCACATGGCATCGTGCTTGGTGTTATTGGTTTCGGGTTATTAGCTGTGTATACCAACGTAGTGGCACTCTTATTTGCTACTTTTGGTTACGTCATCTACGTAGGTGTGTACAGCTTATATATGAAACGTCGTTCTGTGTACGGCACCTTTGTAGGAAGTTTATCTGGCGCAGTACCGCCTGTAGTGGGTTATTGTGCCGTAACTGGGCAGTTTGATGCTGGTGCTGTGATTTTATTGGTCATGTTTAGTCTATGGCAAATGCCTCATTCATATGCAATTGCAATCTTTCGTTATAACGACTACCAAGCGGCCAGAATTCCTGTGTTACCAGTAGCGCAGGGGATCGAGAAGGCAAAGCATCACATTGTTTTATATATCGCCGTGTATGCGTTGGTTGTGATGTTATTAACCATTAGTGGTTATACAGGTTTAGCCTTTATGGCTGTAGCCTGTACAACGAGTTTTTGGTGGTTGCTAATGGCGCTTCGTGGCTATCGTCGAAATATTGATGTAAGCGGCTGGGCGCGCCAAGTGTTTGCTTTTTCAATTGTAAACATCACGGTTTTGAGCATAGCAATGGCTTTAGATTACCATTCGGTAGCTCCACAGCTACTTGTTTTAACTTAGAAAAAAGTTGCTAACATATCCCAATGTTACAGTAGCAAAGGCCCGGTTTTTTCTCCACCGGGCCTTTTTTCTTTGTTGTTTTTAAAATCGAGCAGCTTGCTCTACTACAATGCCATGACGAGCCGCTAAACGGCGATGATCTTTATCATAACCACCCCCAATAACTGTTGCGACAGGTACATTGTGCTCAAGGCAGCGTTTGAGAACTAAATGGTCGCGTTGTGCTATCCCTTGCCAGCTTATATCAAGTTTTCCTAAGCCATCTTGCTGCCATACATCTACACCTGCATCATAAAGTACTAAGTCTGGGTTTAGGGTGTTTAATAAATAACTCAGCGTATCGTCAACAACGCTTAGGTATTCACTATCAGCGACATTCGGTGCTAAACCTATATCTAAATCGCTGGCTGATTTTCGAAACGGAAAATTCTTTTCACAGTGAATAGAGCAGGTATAAGCATAGGGCTGATGCGCCAGCATTGCTGCGGTACCATCACCTTGATGAACATCTAAATCAAAAATAAGTATATTGGTTACTTCACCACTTTTTATCAGGGTTTCGCTGGTGAAAGCGAGGTCGTTTACCATGCAATAGCCTGAGCCAAAATCAGTATGAGCATGGTGAGTGCCTCCCGCTAAGTGGCAAGCAACGCCATGTTTAAGAGCTAAGCGTGCTGTTTGTAAGGTGCCCAGAGGCGCAGTAAAGGTACGTGCCATCAGCTCTTTTGACCAAGGTAAGCCAATACGGCGCATCGCTTTTTCATCTAAGCGGTTGTGCCAAAGGTCCTGGATATAATTTTCACAGTGCACTAACTCAAGGGGCTCAGGGCTGCCAAGCATCGGTTGAGTTAGGTTGTCATTTATTAATCCAAGGTTTTGCACATGCTCATATAAATAAGCAAACTTACTCATCACAAAGCGATGGTTAGGATCGAAACTAAACGAGTAATTTGGATGATACACCAAGGGTAAGTGGGGATTTAACTGCATAGCTTATTAAATAGCTGAATTTGCTACAGCATAACGAATCTAAAGGCAAATGTTTACTCTGGCGCGTGAATTAAATGAGCTAACTCGCGATGTAATAATGCCTCATCACCCAGATTTAGCTCAATCAATCGTTTTAAGTGAGTAATACTATCAATATCGATATGTTCGCAGCGAAGGCCTGCATGCTGATGCTCAACATGGCACAGCTCCACTTGCATTTTAATCTCGATAGTTGACTCTGGCAGGGTAAAGATTAAGTCAGCTTTACTATGAATAGGCACTAAAAATGAATCACTTTTAGTAATGAGCGCACCTTGCAAAGATAGATCAAGTAAATGACAGTGATAGTCGTTATCTTCGATACGAAGGACCGCAGGGCAAGAAAATAATACCCGCGAAAACTCTCTGCGTTCATTCATAGCTGTATCTCCAACTTTAGTTACTTAATAGTATAGATCATAATGGAGTGAGTGATAGCAAAGCTTAATACAACAAAAAAGCCCCTGAGTAGGGGCTTTTTGAGTATCAGCTAATTAGCCAATTTTTTTGTATTTAATACGCTTAGGTTGTGCCGCTTCTGCGCCTAAGGTTTTCTTCAACCACTCTTCGTATTCTGTGTAGTTACCATCGAAGAAGTTAATTTGGCCTTCGTCACGGTAATCAAGAATATGTGTAGCAATACGGTCAAGGAACCAACGGTCATGCGAGATACACATTACACAGCCAGGGAACTCTAAAATAGCGTTCTCAAGTGCACGTAGTGTTTCAACGTCTAGGTCATTGGTTGGCTCATCCAGTAGTAATACGTTACCACCAGCTTTTAGTAACTTAGCTAGGTGTAAACGGTTGCGCTCACCACCTGATAGGTCTTTAACGAATTTTTGTTGGTCGTTACCTTTGAAGTTAAAGCGGCCAACATAGGCACGGCTTGGGAATTCAAAGTTACCAATTTTTAATACGTCTTGGCCGTTAGAGATTTCTTGGAAAACCGTGTTGCTCTCGTCCATGTCGCCACGGAACTGATCAACCGTTGCAAGTTCAACAGTGTCACCAACAATGATCTCACCACTATCTGGCGTTTCTTCACCACTTAGCATTTTGAATAGTGTCGATTTACCCGCACCATTGGCACCGATAATACCTACGATAGCGCCTTTCGGCATTGCAAAGTTTAAGTCATCGATTAATACACGATCGCCAAAGCTCTTCTTCAGGCCTTTCACTTCGATAACTTGGTCACCTAAGCGTGGACCCGGTGGAATAAATAGTTCATTCGTTTCGTTACGCTTTTGGTAATCGTTTTGCTGAAGCTCAGAAAACTGTGCCATACGTGCTTTAGACTTAGCTTGACGGCCTTTCGGGTTTGAACGAACCCATTCAAGTTCTTGCGCGATTGATTTTTGACGTGCTTTTTCAGATTTCTGTTCTTGTTGTAAACGTAAATCTTTTTGCTCAAGCCACGATGAGTAGTTACCTTCCCAAGGAATACCTTCACCACGGTCAAGCTCTAAAATCCAACCTGCTACGTTGTCTAAGAAGTAACGGTCGTGGGTTACAGCAACCACGGTACCTTCGTAGTCGTGTAAGAAGCGCTCTAACCAAGCAACTGACTCAGCATCTAAGTGGTTGGTTGGTTCGTCAAGAATAAGCATATCTGGTTTTTCAAGTAGTAAACGACAGATCGCAACACGGCGACGCTCACCACCAGAAAGGTGTTCAATTTTTGCATCCCAAGGTGGAAGGCGTAATGCATCAGCTGCACGCTCTAACACGTTGTCGATATTGTGACCATCGTGCGCTTGGATGATAGCTTCAAGTTCGCCTTGCTCTTTAGCAAGCGCATCGAAATCAGCACCGTCCATTGCATACTCGTTGTATACTTCATCAAGGCGGTTTAGTGCATTTTTAACTTCGCTTACTGCTTCTTCAACTGTTTCGCGAACTGTTTTGCTTTCGTCTAGCACAGGCTCTTGCGGTAAGTAACCGATTTTAGTGCCTGGTTGAGGGCGAGCTTCACCTTCAAAGTCTTGGTCAACACCAGCCATAATGCGAAGTAATGTTGATTTACCTGCACCGTTTAGACCTAGCACACCAATTTTTGCGCCTGGGAAAAAGTGTAAAGAAATATCTTTTAAGATAGTGCGCTTAGGTGGCACAACCTTAGAAACTCGACTCATCGAGAATATAAACTTATCTGGTAACACCATGAAAGGAGCCTTCAATTTATAAGAAAAATTAACAGCAAGTATTGTATACCCAAACTACCTCAAAATACAGAATTCAGCGTTTATGATAGGCTTAACATCAAGGTGTTATTTACTCAAAGAGTCATACATTTTAATTAATGACCACTCAGAAATACCACTTCATTTGGACATCTAAACATCTAGAGGTTGAAATTTCTAACTATCCGTTCATAATTAGCAGTCAGATAAGTATGCTCGGAGCCAGCTATGCCCATTACAGTAAAAGATGAATTGCCAGCCATTGCAAAATTACGCCAAGAAAACGTGTTTGTAATGCCAAAAAGTCGCGCGAAAACGCAAGAGATACGCCCAATGCGTTTGGCCATCTTAAACTTAATGCCAAACAAGGTTGAAACCGAAGTGCAGTTTATTCGCTTGTTAGCTAATTCACCGCTACAAGTTAATGTTGAGCTGTTGCGCTTAGATACTCACCGCACCAGTAGTCACTCTGAGCAGCACATGGATACGTTTTATCGCTATTTTTCAGAAGTGAAAGATAATAACTACGATGCCATGATCATAACAGGCGCGCCGCTTGCTCAT
The DNA here is from genome assembly GCF_016464105.1 of Pseudoalteromonas sp. bablab_jr010. Classification (NCBI taxonomy): domain Bacteria; kingdom Pseudomonadati; phylum Pseudomonadota; class Gammaproteobacteria; order Alteromonadales; family Pseudoalteromonadaceae; genus Pseudoalteromonas; species Pseudoalteromonas sp. bablab_jr010. The sequence goes on from NZ_JACDWV010000195.1 coordinate 11,684, forward strand.
TTAGAGTATGACGAAGTTGCTTACTGGGACGAGCTAAAAGTTATTTTAGATTGGGCTGAGCAACATGTTACGTCTACGCTGTTTTCGTGTTGGGCGGCCCATGCGGGTCTATATCATCACTATGGCCTTAAGCGCGAACTTAAACCAAATAAATTAAGCGGCGTATTTACCCATAAAAGTTATTTTGACCATGCAGCACTCACTCGTGGTTTTGATGATACCTTTTTAGTGCCACACTCTCGTTATGGTCATATTGATATCGATAAGATCACTGCCTGCGAAGAGCTGGTGGTGTTAGCCGGATCAGAGCGAGTTGGTGCTTACTTAATTAAAAATAAATCAGGCAGCCAAGTGTATATTACTGGCCATCCAGAGTACGATGCTCATACCTTAAAAGGGGAGTATTTACGCGACCAAGAAAAATCAGCGGATGCGCCTAAGCCAGAAAACTACTTCCCTGACGATAACCCAGACAACGAACCGTCGAAAACGTGGCAAAGCCATGCCTTTTTATTGTTTTCGAATTGGTTAAACTATTATGTGTACCAAACTACACCGTATGATATTAACTTAGTTAGCCAAGATGTAAGGACTAACAACTATGCCGAGTAATGCAGTGAATAAACGCGAACAATTAACCGAGGCGCTAAAACAGCGAATTTTAATCCTCGATGGCGCGATGGGCACCATGATCCAAGAATATAAATTAGAAGAACAGGATTATCGCGGTGAGCGCTTTAAAGACTGGCATGTACTTATTAAAGGCAATAACGATTTATTAAGCCTAACTCAGCCAAAAATCATTGCTGATATTCACCGTGCTTACTTAGAAGCCGGTGCCGATATCATCGAAACGAATACCTTTAATGCCACGACTATTTCGATGGAAGATTACGACATGGCGAGCCTTAGCCGCGAAATCAACTTCGAGTCAGCGAAGCTTGCACGCAGCGTGTGTGATGAACTTGAAGCAAGCGATCCTAGCAAACCGCGTTATGTAGCCGGTGTACTTGGACCAACATCAAAAACCTGCTCTATCTCTCCAGATGTAAACGACCCGGGTTACCGTAATATCAACTTCGATAAGCTGGTGGCGGCGTACGTTGAGTCAACATTGGCACTGATGGAAGGTGGTGCTGACCTTATTTTAATAGAAACCATCTTTGATACCCTTAATGCTAAAGCGGCTTCGTTTGCCGTAGAAGAAGCTTTCGAGCAAGCTGGTCGTAGTTTACCTGTGATGATCTCAGGCACCATTACCGATGCCTCAGGCCGAACTTTATCAGGGCAAACCACAGAAGCATTTTATAACTCAATTCGTCATATCAAACCGCTATCAATCGGCCTTAACTGCGCCCTTGGCCCTGACTTACTGCGCCAGTATGTTGAAGAGTTATCGCGCGTTTGTGAAACCTTTACCTCGGTGCATCCAAATGCAGGTTTACCGAACGAGTTTGGCGAATATGATTTAGAAGCTCCTGAAATGGCCCAAGAAATTATTGATTGGGGCAAGTCTGGCTTTATCAATATTGTAGGTGGTTGTTGTGGCACCACTCCGGCTCATATTAAGGCGTTTGCGAAAGGCCTTGAAGGTGTTAAACCTCGCCAATTACCTGAGCTTGAAGTGCGTATGCGCTTATCGGGCCTTGAAGCGTGTAACTTAAACTAGGAAACCGACATGACTGACCAAATTGCTGTATTTACTAACGTCGGTGAGCGTACCAATGTAACAGGCTCGGCTAAGTTTAAGCGCTTGATCATGGAAGAAGATTACGAGACCGCTCTCGATGTTGCCCGTGAACAAGTAGAAAATGGCGCGCAAGTAATTGATATCAACATGGATGAAGCCATGTTGGACTCGAAAGCGGCGATGGTAAAGTTTTTAAACTTAATTGCCTCAGAGCCTGATATCTCAAAAGTACCTATCATGGTCGACTCGTCTAAATGGGAAGTGATTGAAGCAGGCTTAAAGTGTATTCAAGGTAAGGCCATTGTTAACTCAATTTCACTTAAAGAAGGTGAAGAGCCGTTCATCCGCCAAGCTAAGCTAATTAAACGCTTTGGTGCTGCTGCGGTTGTAATGGCGTTTGATGAAACAGGGCAAGCAGAAACCGCTGATCGTAAGTTCGAGATTTGTCAGCGCAGTTACAAAATACTCGTTGAAGATATTGGCTTTCCGCCAGAAGATATTATTTTTGACCCGAACATTTTTGCCGTCGCAACGGGCATTGAAGAGCACGATAACTACGCGGTTGAGTTTATTGAAGGTACGCGCCGAATTAAGCAAGGCCTACCGCACTGTAAAGTGTCGGGTGGTGTATCGAATGTGTCGTTTTCGTTTCGAGGTAATAACCCAGTACGTGAAGCTATTCACTCTGTGTTTTTATACCACGCGATTAAAGCGGGTATGGACATGGGCATTGTAAATGCAGGTCAATTAGCGGTTTACGATGATATTCCCGACGAGCTGCGCAAAGCTGTAGAAGATGTGATCCTCAATACCGACCCAGGTGCCGGTGAGCGACTTGTTGAACTTGCACCAAAATACTCAGGTATGGCGCAAGCAGAGAAAGTTGAAGACTTAGAATGGCGCACTTGGCCTGTCGAAAAGCGCCTTGAACATGCGCTAGTAAAAGGCATTACCGAGTACATCGACGAAGATACCGAAGAGTGCCGCAAGAGCAAAGCTAAGCCTATCGAAGTGATCGAAGGCCCGCTTATGGACGGCATGAACGTAGTAGGTGACTTATTCGGTGCGGGTAAAATGTTCTTACCTCAGGTTGTTAAGTCAGCTCGTGTGATGAAGCGCGCCGTTGCCTATCTTGACCCTTTCATTGAAGCTGAAAAAGAAGAGGGCGCAACCAACGGTAAAGTGGTTATGGCAACCGTTAAGGGCGACGTACACGACATTGGTAAGAATATTGTAGGCGTGGTACTGCAATGTAATAACTACGAAGTTATCGACCTTGGTGTGATGGTGCCGGCAGAGAAAATCTTGCAAACCGCCATTGACGAAAAAGCCGACATTATTGGTTTATCAGGGCTTATTACCCCATCACTTGATGAAATGGTGCATGTTGCCAAAGAAATGACCCGTCGTGGTTTTGAATTACCGTTACTGATTGGTGGTGCAACAACCTCTAAAGCGCATACTGCGGTTAAAATTGAGCCTCAGTATGATAAAGGTGTGGTTTATGTCAATAACGCCAGCCGCGCTGTAGGTGTGGTTTCTAATTTATTGTCGAAAGAGTTAAAGCCAGCATTTTTAGAGAAAACCAAGGCTGAGTATGAAAAAGTACGTGAACAACAAGCACGTAAAAAGCCGCGCTCAAAACCTGTTACTTTACAGCGTGCTCGCGACAACGCTGTAAAACTTGATTGGGACAACTACACACCACCTGTGCCGAAAAAACTGGGTGTGACTGAGTTTAAAGATGTTTCGATTGCGACGTTAAGACAGTACATCGACTGGACTCCTTATTTCATGACGTGGTCAATTGCTGGTAAGTACCCACGTATTCTTGAAGATGAAATTGTAGGTGAACAAGCTAAAAGCTTATTCGCTGATGCTAATGCAATGCTTGATGAGCTTGAGCAATCAGGTGCGCTGCAACCTCTAGGTGTCATTGGTTTATTCCCTGCAAACCGAGTAGGGGATGACATTGAGATTTACACCGATGAGTCGCGTACAACGCTTTTAACTACATCGTGTCATTTACGTCAGCAAACGGAAAAAACCGACTTTGCTAACTACTGTTTAGCTGATTATATTGCGCCAAAAGGCACTCCTGATTACTTTGGTGCGTTTGCGGTTACTGGTGGTCTTGAAGAAGACGACCTTGCCGATGCCTTCGATGCGAAGCAAGATGATTATAATAAGATCATGGTTAAAGCCGTTGCAGACCGTTTGGCTGAGGCATTTGCAGAGTACTTACATGAGCAAGTGCGTAAAGAGTATTGGGGCTATGCGGTAGATGAAAATCTATCGAACGATGAACTTATTCGTGAAAACTACCAAGGTATTCGCCCAGCGCCAGGTTATCCTGCTTGTCCTGAACATACAGAGAAGAAGAAAATCTGGCAGTTACTTGATACCGAGCAACGTATCGGCATGAAGCTAACCAGTTCATATGCAATGTGGCCGGGTGCGGCGGTTTCCGGTTGGTATTTCTCTCACCCTGAAGCTAAGTACTACGCAGTGGCGCAAATTCAACAAGATCAGGTAGAAGATTACGCTAAGCGTACCAACATGACTCTTGCAGAAGCTGAGCGTTGGTTGTCGCCTAATTTGGGCTATGAACCAGAATAATAACCTTTAGTTATTAGCTTTTGTTTAAATTAAAAACGAGTCCCAAATGGCTCGTTTTTTTATGCTCATTTTTTATCATACTTTTATCTTTTTAATTGCTTTAATACTGGCAAATTCCTTCTATTTTAAATATTTGTGTTAAAGTGATACCAATTCGCTTAATAAAGTGGTCTATTTTGAGGCAATGAAACCTCGTTGATAACAAGGCAAAAATTTCGTTATTTAGTTGTTCTAAATCAGAAATTTTTAACGCAGGTAGCGACAGGTTTAATCCCTCAAAATGATTAAGTATTATTGCGGATTGGTATTGTTGAGATTGATCAAAAAATCTAAGGTGAAATTGTGATTGATACAGTGAATGCAAGTGACAAAGATAAAGCACGATTTTTACGTGTTTTTGCATTTATTGGTTCAATCACCTCGTTTTTAATGGCGATCACCAGCTATCAAGATGGTTACCATGCCCTTAGCTATTTATTAATTATTGGCGGCTTTGTGTTTGCCTCACCTTTTGTCATTAAAAATCGTGACGAAACCATCGCAGTACTTATGCTTTACGCTCTCTATTCGATGATGTGTTTTTTAATTGTCTCTGGGGGTAGTAATGGCACTGGGCCATTGTGGTTGTTTATTGTATCTCCTGTGACCTTTTTTATTCGTGGTTTAAAGCGCGGAGCGTTTGATCTTATCTTGCTTGCCATTATTATCTCGGTGCTTTTCTACTTTACCGATCGATTTGGTTACTACAGCTATCCGAGTCATTATTTTCCTACACGGGTCATGCTGTGCTTCTCTATTTTATGTATTTTGGCTGGCTTCTACGAATATTATCGCAACAAATACAGTTTGCAGTTAATGGAGCAACTTAAACTTAATCAAAAGCTGGCTCGCACTGACGCGATGACAGAACTCGCTAACCGTCGCTACGCAACCGAATGTTTGCAAGATAAGCACTTTGGCGAAGGAGCTGTGTTCTTGCTGATGGATGTTGATAACTTTAAGCAAATCAACGACACCTACGGTCATCAAGTGGGCGATGAGGTGCTAATATTTTTCGCTGATGTATTTAAAAACGTGTGCACAGAAGAAGATGTTATTTCCCGTTGGGGCGGCGAAGAGTTTTTAATTGTGATCCCAACAGGGCATGAGCTTAGAGCCAGAAAAGTCGCTGAAAAAATCCATAAGAAGCTCGCTGAAAAGCCATTTACGAGTGACCAGCACCGGTTTCATGTCACCTTAAGTATTGGCCTGTACGTGCGCGTCGCTGATGAGAGCATGGATCATTGCTTAAACATTGCTGATAAACGACTTTACCGCGCTAAATCACAAGGTAAAAATCAAACGGTTGCTGAAGTAGATTTAGCAAAGCATGAGCCTGCTTGATAAATAAAGCCGCAATTAGCGGCTTTATTGATTGCTCAAATTAATGGCTTTTTTCAAAGTCGCTGACTTCACGTTCAGCTTCTTCCTTTGATTTACCGTATTTTTGCTGAAGTTTACCAACCAGCTCTTTACGGCTACCTTCAATTTTATCTAAATCATCATTGGTAAGGTCACCCCATTTACGTTGTGCTTTACCTTTAAGCTCTTTCCAGTTGCCTTCTAAACGATCGCTGTTCATCATAATCTCCTTACTCTGTTAAACATTCACCTTAGTAAGAGCAATCGCTGTACCAATTTGGTGAAACTTGTTAAATTATTGATTTGTAGTTGTTTTATGTTTTTAAATCTAATGAGTGGAATTTAAAAGTTTGCAATTACTACGTAGTTTTTAGAATCAGCCTGTAATATTTTCTGTTGCGCTAGTTTTAGATACTTAGTGGCTCTTAGAGGTATAGCGATTGATTATCCGCGTGTATTCTTCAGTTGATTTTAGTTTACGTAAACTCTCGTTAAACCGGTCTCTTAAGGCTTCATCATGAAACAAAAAACCATTGGGGCTTTTGCCGAACAAAGCAAACCGCTGCACCGGTTCAGACACATCAACCTCCTCATGTTTTGTAATTAACGCTCGGTAGTAGTCAAAAATTTTTCCGTCCATTTGGATCACTTCATACCGTTCACGATATAAAAGCCGTACTTGGGTTGATTGGTCGTATGTTTCTGAGTAATTAGGGTTTTCTTTTGCCATGTCGCGATATTCAGGTGAAAGTCGCGCTTTAGCACCTTGCCAAGATAGCACGGTATGATGTTTTAGTTGGGCGATGGACTTGAGGTCGAAATTTCGCTTGGCTAGGCTAAACGCAAAGTTCTCATAGTTGTAAGCAATATCTGAAAAGTAACCGCTCATTTGATTAGCTTCAATAACTTTATTGTTTATATCAGATACTACATCAACTAAGTTTTCATTATATAAAAGGATCCGTCTTGCATAAGGCACGTAGACGAATTGTAGTTGATAACCTTGAGCACCCAGTGTCGCGCGAAGTAAGTCAGGAATAATGCCTGTGTTGTCTTCAGCCATCACCCAAGGTGGAAGTGTATTGCCAAGTGCAACCGTAATCTTTTGCTGGCTATATGCTTTTTGAAGCGGTAAAGCTAAAAATAGCAAGGTGATTAAAATACGGGTGTAAATCCTGAACAAGTTTATTCCTTATTCTGACTTTTGTGCGGTCGTTTAATCAAGAATAAATCTAAACTGGCAGAATGCAATGTTTTCACTTTTAAAGCCCGAAATAGAAAATAAGCCTATAGCCATCGCAATTTTTAGTTTTTTGATACAATGCGTGAAAAGAAAGTAAGAGATACCTAACGTGCTGCCAGTTCAAGATATTTATCAATCCCTGTTAACCACATTACAGAGTAACCCAATGGCCTTATTGCAAGCGCCACCGGGAGCGGGTAAATCAACATGGCTGCCTCTTACCTTAATGCGCGAAGGGCACTTTAAACGCATTGTTATGTTAGAGCCAAGACGACTGGCCGCACGCAATATTGCCCAGTATTTGGCAAGTCAGCAGAATGAAATAGTCGGTGACAGTGTCGGCTTACGCATTCGTGGCGAATCAAAAGTAAGTTCTACAACTAAACTCGAAATTGTCACGGAAGGCATGCTGACGCGTATGTTGCAAAATGACCCAGAGCTTAGTGATGTAGACTTACTTATTTTTGATGAATTTCACGAGCGCTCAATTGCCGCAGATACGGCTTTGGCATTTGCCCTCGAAACACAGGCAGCACTTCGCGATGATTTAAAAATATTGCTGATGTCGGCAACCTTAGATGGCGAACGTTACAGTGAGTTTTTCAGCTGTCCTATTATTTCATCACAAGGTCGAAGCTACCCTATTGATGAAGTGTATATTCCACTTAAAGACGAAAGCCGTTGGCTCGATGACATACCTGCAGTAATAAAACAGGCGCTTAGTGAGCAATCGGGCAGTGCTTTAGTGTTTTTACCTGGACAGCGTGAAATCATGCGCGTTCAGCAGTCTTTAAATGATTTAAATGATAGCGTTGAAGTATTTAGCCTGTATGGTGAGCAAAATAAAAAAGAGCAACAAGCTGCTATTGCGCCCGCTAAAAATGGCAAACGCAAAGTGGTACTAACCACCAATGTCGCTGAAACCAGTTTGACCATTGAAGGAATACGCATTGTGGTTGATAGCGGCAAACGCCGTGCTGCCAATTTTAATTTAAAAACCGGTGTTACAGAGCTTGTTACGCAGAGTATTTCTCGTTCTTCTGCCATACAGCGCGCTGGTCGTGCTGGGCGAATTGAGCCGGGGGTTGTGTATCGTTTAGGCTCTAAGCAAACCTTTGAGCGCCGTAACAGTCATGATGCGCCAGAAATTCTGACCAGTGATATTAGTCAGTTGTTATTAGAGGCAAAGCAGTGGGGGGCATCACTTGCTGAGCTTAGCTTACTCGACTCACCTAGTAACCAGCAAATTAAACAGGCAACGGCACTTTTGAAAATGCTCGAAGCCATTGATAAAAATGAAAAGCTAACACCCCTTGGCAGTCAAATGCTGAGTTATGGAGCCGATATTCGCCTCTCGCACATGCTCATTAAGGCAAAGCAACTGGATCAGCGCATGCCTGGTATTTATGTATTAGCGGGGTATTTAACGGCGCTGCTTGAAAGCCGCATTAGTATGCCAGCTGATCTTAATTTGGCATTACATAGTCAGCACAGCAAACCACACCCAGTATTTAAGCAGCAATTAAATTATTGGCTATCGCGCTTGCAACTCAAGCCGGTTAATGAGCTTAAAACAGAGTACTTGTCGCTGCTGGTGGCACTTGCTTTTCCTGATCGCCTAGCCAAAAAGCGCGGTAATGGTTATTTACTTGCCAATGGTGCAGGCGCCGATTTAAGTGAGGAGTTTTGGCATAACGATGATTATATTGCTATTGCGCATATGGGCGGCCATAAGGGAAACCGTGTTTTTGCTGCTGTTGCCTTTATGCCAAGTGAGCTAGAAGATGATCTTTCGCATTTATTTACTGAGCAAACTCGCTGCGAATACGATGAAAAAGCAGGGCGCTTTATCCATCAAGATGAGCTCAAGCTCGGTGCTATCACCATAGCGAGTCAACCAAGTAAACAGCCCCTAGATAAGAGCGAGCGCACTAAAGCGTGGTTAAACTTATTTAGTAAGCAGGGCTTTTCGTTATTTAATGAACAGCCCGATAGTGAGCAGTTACTTATTCGAATGAGCTTGGCAAGTAAGCTGTTACCAGAGTCATTCCCGCTTTTAAATCACGATGAATTAATTGCCGATAACCAATGGCTTGCACCTTATTTGGATGATATTAAAAACCTTGAGCAATTAAAAAAGTTCAATTACAGCGAAGCAATTAAAAGCTGTTTTGATTGGCAGCAGCAAAGTTTATTGAATGAATTGCTCCCCTTACGATTAACGGTGCCAAGTGGTTCAAATGTAAAAGTGACCTATCAGCTAGATGGTCCTGCGAAGCTAAGTGTGCGCATGCAAGAGGTGTATGGCATGACCAGCACGCCTTTGCTGGCACAAGGTAAATTGCCATTATTAATGGAGCTATTATCACCAGCGCGGCGACCACTGCAGTTAACTCAAGACTTAGCTAACTTTTGGCAAACAAGTTACCGCGATGTGCAAAAAGAAATGAAAGGGCGTTACCCAAAACATTTTTGGCCAGATAACCCCGCAACCAGCCAAGCGACTAATAAAGTAAAAAGTAAGATGTGATTTTAATGAAGCTGAATGCTCAAAATTACAACACTTTGGATTAGGCTTAAGCGATTACTTCTAACCCTTTTTGCTCTGCCAGAGTGAGCATTTTCAATGCTGCTCCTCTTGGTGAGCTATCACCTTGCTCCCATTTTTTAACTAACTTGTCACTGACATTTAAGTATTGAGCAAAGACCGGTTGTGAGAGATTGTATTTCAGTCTTAAGTTACGAACTTGTTCGGGGGTAAATTCATGAACACTTGTAAGGCATAATGCGTCAAATTTACGCATCGTCGTTTTGTCTATAACTCCTGACTTTTTTAATCCACTCACTGTTTTGTGAACTGACTTTAATATGTCACTCATGATCATCACCTACAATTAAAAGTTCGCCATCATCGACTAGTTGTTCAAGTTCACTTTGGGAAAAACGAATAAACTCTTTTGCTAACTCTTTTAATGCTAATTTTTCTTTAGCATTTATATTAGCTCTAGCGTTTTTAGCAAACGCATAGAGAAAGAAATATTTATCACCAATTACCGCCCCGACGATAGTTCTATAACCAGTTCTTTTTCCTTTACTGCCCATGGCTACGCGCTTTTTATAAACATTACCACCTAGGTCTGCATCGTAAAGGCCTGCTGACATCTCTTTGCAAGCGTTTATTAAATCAGCATCAGACAGGCTTTCTTTTTTCGTGCGCGAAACAAAATCCTTTGTTTTATAAATCATAGTATACTCCGTTAGGGTACACTTTCAATGTTTCACTCAGTAGCCAATCAATGATAATGAGGTTTTCATTGGTGTCCCTCTAATGTTGATAGCAGAAGTAATGGGTGATTACCAGCTATCTATCTGCGCAAAACCAATACGAATAAAATAAACCGTTACAATTTCTAACCCTGTTTTGGTTTCTCTTTTATTGGCTGTTTAGTAGTCTAATTGAGTCATTAGTAAAAAGAGAAAGCCAGTGTCTGCAGCTATTTCCCTTGCTCAATACGTTAAAAAACGCACAGGTGTGCCCCTAGGGCATAAAGATTCGCTGCGCAATATGCTGACACGCTCGCTGGGTGCTAGCTCGTTTTATTTATTTTGGCGATATTGGAATCCGGTGTGGAGCTATTACTTATCTCGGTATGTCATGAAGCCTTGCAATGACATTATGCCGGTTTGGTGTGCCCTTGTTATTACTTTTGCCGTCAGTGGTGCGTTGCACGATTTAGCGGTGAGTTTAGTGAAGTTAAAGCCACTATTCTTTTTTACTCCTTGGTTTACTGTGATGGGCGCTTTGGTATTAGTAAGCAAGTACAGCCAACTCCAGTTTAGCTCTGCTCCTTGGTGGTTAAGAGCGCTCGCCAACATCAGCTTTATTGTATTGAGCTATTGGTTGACGAGCCACTTTTTTTAGTGCGTTACTGCGTTGCTAAAGGGTAGTCAGTGTAGCCTTTAGCACCGCCTCCAAATAGGGTATCTGGATCATGCTGAGCCAGTTCAATGCCTTGTTCAATGCGCGCTGGCAGATCTGGGTTGGCAACAAACGGGCGACCAAAACCAATTAAATCAGCCCAGCCTGCGGCTAATGCTTGCTCTGCTTTATCGCCAGTGTATTTGCCCGCATAAATCATTAATCCAGCATAGTTTTCACGTAGCGCTTGCTTAAAACTTTGCTCCATTAAAGGTGCATCATCCCAATCAGCTTCGGCAATGTGCAGGTAAGCAACGTTAAGGTCATTGAGTACTTTTGCTGCGCCAATATAGGTTTCAAACGGGTTATCATCGACCGTCCCATTGAGGGTTGTGAGTGGAGCAAGGCGTACGCCAACTCGCTCAGCGCCAATTTCATCACATACCGCTTGTGTCACTTGTTGTAAAAAGCGTAAGCGGTTTTCTAAACTGCCGCCGTATTCATCAGTGCGTTGGTTCGACTCTGAATCAATAAATTGATTAATTAAGTAACCATTGGCAGCGTGAAGTTCAATACCATCAAACCCTGCATCAACTGCATTACGGGCAGCTTGGCGATATTCGTTTATAACCTGTTTGATGTCGTCATGGCTCATTGCGCGTGGCTGTGCAGTGGCAACAAAGTCGGGTTTGTCATCTTCATCAATAAAAACTTTTACGTCTTTAGCTGCAATCGCAGATGGCGCAATTGGTTGCTCGCCACCTGTATTACTTGGGTGAGATACGCGGCCAACATGCCAAAGCTGAGCGAACATAATGCCACCAGCTTGATGAACTTTGTCGGTTACTTTTTTCCAACCGGCAATTTGCTCGGCAGTGTAAATACCCGGTGTCCAAGCATAACCCTTACCTAGGGCTGATATTTGTGTACCTTCGCTAATAATTAAGCCAGCACTGGCACGTTGTGCATAGTAGTCGGCCATTAATTCATTGGCGATATCACCCGGTTGTGATGAGCGAGAGCGAGTCATCGGTGGCATGACAATACGGTTTTTTAAAGTATGACCGGCAAGTTGTATAGTATCGAATAATTTGTTCATTACGGCTCCTTGAAAGCGAATATGCTTTCAGCATAACGAAAATTATTTATGAAATTAATGCCGGTAATCACAAAACACTTTTGTTAAAAGTGCAAAAAAACTACAGCGTTAACCTGGGTGCTATAAAGTCTAAAAACGCTAATACTCGTGATGATACACCGCTGTTTTGATAATACACCGCATGCACTTTTTCGCGACGATTAGGGCTCAGTACTTCGCCTTCGAGCACTTTAACTAAACGGCCTGCTTTTAAATCTTCGTTGATCATAAATTCCGACAACAAGGAAATGCCATGACCTTGAATACAAAGCTGGCGCACAGTTTCACCACTTGATGCACTGATTGAAAATTTAAGATCTAAAGGCGTGGTCAGCGGCCAGTGATTTAAATGCGGCGCATCGGTAAAACCAATAAGCTGGTGCGAGGCTAAATCGGTTAGCTCATTTAATGGCGGTGCCGCTTTTAAATAATCAGGGCTGGCAACGAGCTGTAACTTACTAACTCCCAAAGTGCGCGCATGCAAGTTTGAGTCAGCAAGTTCGCCAATACGAATAGCAATATCGGTTTTATGCTCAAGCAAATCGATAATGTTGTCGTGGCTGGTGATCTCAAGTTTTATGTCAGGATAAGCTTGGTTAAAGGCTTTTAAATGTGGTGCTAATTGGTGAAACACAAAAGGACTTGCGGCATCGACTCTTAATTTTCCTGAAGGGGCGCAGTGCAGAAGCTTTAAGGCCTCTTCGCCTTGTGCAAGCTGACTCAGTGCTTCTCTAGCATAGCCTAAAAATAATTCGCCTTCTTCGGTCAGCTCAATACGTCTTGTGGTGCGGTTGAATAAGGTAACGTTTAATGATTTTTCAAGCCGAGTTACCGCCCGTGATATTTTTGCTACTTGCTCATCTAAGGCATTGGCTGCACTTGAGAAGCCGCCGGTATCAACCACGCTAATAAATGCTTCTAAATCTTGGGTGTTGGAGATCACGCTCATGGTTTTACCTTTTCATTTTTGACAAAAGTATTTTGTCACTACTGCTATTTTTTGCAAATTTAATTTTAGCCACAATAGCTGCACTTTCAAAATTAAATAGAGGATATGTGATGCCAATAGCATTACTTGCATTAACTCTCAGTGCGTTTGCCATAGGCACCACTGAGTTTGTGATTGTCGGCTTAGTGCCAACCATCGCTGATGATTTAGCGGTTTCGTTACCGAGTGCCGGGCTACTTGTTAGCTTGTACGCATTAGGGGTTGCGGTGGGGGCGCCAGTATTAACTGCGCTTACCGGACGCTGGAATCGAAAACATGTATTACTTAGCTTAATGAGCCTATTTGTAATCGGTAATTTACTGGCTTGGCAAGCACCTAGTTATGGTAGCTTGATCACCGCAAGGATTCTAACAGGCCTTGCCCATGGGGTGTTTTTCTCAATTGGTTCAACCATCGCTACTGGGCTTGTCAGTAAAGATAAAGAAGCTAGTGCCATTGCGATTATGTTTACCGGTTTAACGGTTGCATTAGTAACCGGTGTGCCATTAGGAACGTGGATTGGTCAGCACTTTGGTTGGCGAGCGACCTTTTTAGTGGTGTCTTTACTGGGTTTAATTGCACTGATTGGTAGCGCGTTTTTAATTCCGAGCAACTTAAAGCAAAGTAAACCAGCTACTTTGAGTGAGCAGCTAAAAGTAATGGTGCAACCTAGGCTTTTACTGGTGTACTTGATGACCATACTTGGTTATGGCGGCACATTTACTGCCTTTACCTATTTAGCGCCAATTTTAGAGCAGCAAACTGGATTTGCATCAGCCACCATTAGCTTAATTATGCTGGTATATGGGGTATCGGTTGCTGTTGGCAATATCTACGGCGGTAAGTTAGCTGATAAAAAAGGCCCGATTAGTGCGCTGACCATTATCTTTAGTGCTTTGAGTATTGTGCTGTTAGTGCTGACCTTTACCATGCAATCTAAAGTCGCTGCGGTACTGACCATACTTGTATGGGGGGCATTTGCGTTTGGTAATGTGCCTGGGCTGCAAGTCTATGTGGTTAAACTTGCCGAAAAGTTCACACCGAATGCTGTCGATGTTGCCTCAGGGTTAAACATTGCAGCGTTTAATATCGGTATTGCGCTGGGCTCAGTGTTAGGTGGTGTTGTCGTTGAAAACTACTCATTGCAAGACACTGCTTGGATTGGTGCTATCATTAGTCTAGCGGCGTTAATTGCAACACGATACAGCGGTTATTTAGATAAACGCGAGACCCCAAGGCCACAAACAGCTTAAACTAATATATTGATAGTTCGGGGCTTTGTCGTTATTTTAGGTGCGTAGTTTGATTATTAGTCAATAACTAAAACCACAAGGAATAACGATGAAGCACCTTTATTTTCTAGCTATTTGCCTGTTAAGCACATTTACTAGCCAAGCAAAGCAAGCTAACCCAGAGCTCACAGTATTAGCACAGCAGTACTTTAATACCATGGTTGCAACACAAGCACCTAATGCTACCAACAAAGAGCTAGAAGCTTTTTTAGCTTTATTAACTGATGATGTAGCAAATCAACATTTACCTTATCAAACAGATGATTCAAGAGAGCCAGATGGCAAAGCGATGATGCGTAAAGGCATGACTTTTTATCTTGGGGCACACACTGAATACCAAGCAAACTTACTCGATACCTTTATTTTTAATGATTCTGCCATTGCCTTGCGTTATACCCATCATGCTAAAGGTATACACCCGCAAAACCAGCAAGAAATTGAATACACGCAAACCATTATGGATGTGCTCGAAATCGAAGATGGCAAGATAGCGGTTATTCGTAAATACCACGAATGAGCCTCGCTTAACTTTTAGCCTAATATGAGCGCTTTTATAAGCGCTTTTTTATTAAAAATACGCCTGCAATAAATTTTCTCTTTTTTCCGTATTTCAGCCTAAATTCATACTTTTTAGGCTTTATTTTGAATAAATTTAAAACTTTTTTATATTTCGGATAATAAACGTAAGAACAGTGGGTTAGCTTAACTTACGAGTGTAGCTTTGCGGTTGTTTACAATTTGTCAACCTTGAATTGCCATGCTCATTACCTTAACCTTTATTTTAATTGAACGTTCAATCAATAAAAAATTATGCCGAAAGTTGGAATGGAACCTGTTCGTCGTCAGCAGTTAATTGACGCCACAATAGAGTCGGTTGCAGAGCTTGGTTTGCAAGGCACCACCATAAATAGCATTAGTAAAAAGGCGGGCTTATCGTCTGGCATTATCAGTCATTATTTTGGTGGTAAGCAGGGCTTAATTGAAGCCACTGTGCGTTATTTATTGACCAGCTTAAAGCAAGCTCTGATGAACCAAGTAACGCCGCAGACCAGCCCTGAGCAACGATTAATGTTTATCGTTGAAGCAAACTTTTCGCGCATTCAGCAGCAAAGCAATAACACCAAAACTTGGTTGAGCTTTTGGGCGCATTCAATGCACGACGCCCAGTTGCATCGCTTACAAAACGTAAATAGTAAACGTTTATTTAGTAACTTATTAAGCTCATTCAAACAGTTAATGAGCGATAGTGATGCCAACTTAGCCGCTGAGTTAAGTGCAGCCATGATCGATGGTTTATGGCTAAGAGCTGTATTAAGTAAGTCAGACCAAGATCAATTCGAACATTGTGAGCAATTAGCTAAAGACTACATTCGTTCACTGATAAAACAGTATGGAGCCTAAAATGACCACACCTGTTTACGAAAATTTTATTAATGGCCATTTTTTAAAGAATCAAACTGGCGATACCTTTGCGGTTAAGAACCCTGCAACGGATGAAGTGATTTATCACGTTGAAATCGCTGATGAGTTTATTCAAAACGCGGCAATCGAAAGCGCAAAACAAGGGTTTGCAGCATGGTCTGCAATGACGCCAATTGAGCGTAGCCGTATTTTATTAAAAGCCGTGGCAATCTTACGCGAACGTAACGATGAACTGGCAAAAGTAGAAGTACTTGATACGGGGAAGCCTTGGCAAGAAGCCGAGTGTGTCGATGTTGAAACAGGCGCCGATGTTATCGAATATTTTGCTGGTCTTGCTCCTGCGCAAGTGGGTCAGCAACAAATGGTTGGCAATGACTTTTACTACACACGTAAAGAGCCTTTAGGTATTTGTGCCGGTATTGGTGCATGGAACTATCCACTGCAAATTGCGTGTTGGAAATCAGGCCCAGCACTGGCTGCGGGTAATTCGGTTATTTTCAAACCTTCTGAAGAAACACCTCTTGGTGCAATTAAACTTGCAGAGATTTTCATCGAAGCGGGTGTACCTGCTGGCGTATTCAACGTTGTGCAAGGCGCTGCTGAAGTAGGGCAATGGTTAACAGCAAACCCAAATATTGAAAAAGTGTCTTTCACTGGTGAAGTAGGCACAGGCAAAAAAGTAATGGCAAGCGCTGCTGGTTCACTTAAAGATGTGACCATGGAGCTTGGTGGTAAGTCACCGTTATTAGTATTTGATGATGCCGATGTATCACAAGCTGTTAGTGCGGCAATGTTAGGTAATTTTTATACGCAAGGCGAAATTTGCACTAACTGTACGCGCATTTATGTGCATAAAAATGTTTATCAGCAGTTTATTGATGAGCTGAAAACACGCACAGAGCAAAATATTATCGCTGGCGACCCAATGGATCCGGAGGTGAATTTAGGGGCGCTTATCTCTAAAAAACATCAAGAGCTTGTACTTGGCTATATCGATAAAGGTATTCAAGAAGGCGCAACCTTGCTAACCGGTGGCAAGGCTCTGTCACCTGCATCTGCACCAAACGGTTACTTTGTGGAACCGACCGTTTTTGTCGACTGTAAAGACGACATGACCATAGTTAAAGAAGAGATCTTTGGCCCGGTAATGAGTGTGTTGGTGTTTGATGATGAAGATGACGTTATTCAGCGTGCAAACGATACCCACCTAGGCTTAGCTGCAGGCGTGTTCACTAAAGATATTCAGCGCGCACACCGCGTGATCCACCAATTACAAGCCGGTATTTGTTGGATAAACAGCTATGGAAATTCACCTGCTGAAATGCCAGTAGGTGGTTATAAGCAATCAGGTATCGGCCGTGAAAACGGTATCGAAACCTTAGATCATTATACCCAAACTAAATCGATTTATGTGGGTATGAGCAATATAGAGAGTCCATTTTAATGAGTACACAGAACTATGATTACATCATAGTCGGTGCTGGCTCAGCAGGCTGCGTGTTGGCAAACCGACTATCAGCAGACCCTTCTAATAAGGTGTTATTACTTGAAACGGGTGGTAGTGATAAAAGCATTTTTATAAAGATGCCTACCGCGCTATCAATCCCAATGAATACTGACAAATATGCATGGCAATTTCATACCGAGCCAGAGCCATATTTAGATAACCGCCAGATGCACTGCCCGCGAGGTAAGGTGTTAGGTGGCTCATCATCTATTAACGGCATGGTGTATGTACGTGGCCATGCCAAAGATTTTGATGAGTGGCAGCAACACGGCGCTAATGGTTGGGATTACCAAGCATGCTTACCGTACTTTAAACGTGCTGAATCATTCTACTTAGGTGGTAACAGTTACCGTGGCGATAACGGCCCATTAGGGGTTAATAACGGTAATGAAATGGCTAACCCGCTTTATAAAGCCTTTATCAAAGCGGGCCAACAAGCAGGTTATGCGCAAACTGATGACTACAATGCAGCCCAGCAAGAAGGTTTTGGGCCAATGCATATGACGGTAAAAGACGGCGTAAGAAGCTCTGCTAGCCGTGAGTATTTAGACCCAGTTAAGTCACGTAAAAACCTAACGCTAATCACCGGTGCTTTAGCTGAAAAAGTATTGCTCGAAGGCAAAAAAGCCGTTGGTGTTGAGTTTTCAGTGTCTGGCTCTAAGCAGCAGGCATTTGCAGCAAAAGACGTTATTTTAAGTGCGGGCCCAATTGGTTCACCGCATATTCTGCAATTATCAGGTATTGGTGATAAAGATATCCTGAGCGAAGCGGGTGTTGAGGTTAAACACCACTTACCAGGTGTTGGCCAAAACTTACAAGATCACTTGGAGTTTTACTTCCAATATAAGTGTAAGCAACCAATTACCTTAAACGGAAAATTAGGCCTTGTTTCAAAAGGGCTAATTGGTGCTCGTTGGTTATTAAATCGCTCAGGTTTAGGGGCGACGAACCATTTTGAATCATGTGCATTTATTCGCTCAAAACCGGGTGTTGAATGGCCAGATATTCAGTATCACTTTTTACCAGCTGCCATTCGTTATGACGGTAAAAGTGCCTTTGATGGTCATGGCTTCCAAGTTCATGTTGGGCATAACAAACCAAAAAGCCGTGGTGCAGTAACGATTAAGTCGGCGGATCCTCAGGTTGCGCCAAAGATCCAATTTAACTACTTACAGCATCAAGATGACATTGAAGGCTTTAGAGCTTGTGTACGTCTAACTCGCGAGATTATTGAGCAAAGTGCGTTTGATGAGTATCGCGATGGTGAAATTCAACCCGGTAAAGATGTTCAAAGCGATGAAGAAATAGATGCGTTTGTTCGTCAAGCGGTTGAGAGTGCTTACCATCCGTCATGTTCGTGCAAGATGGGTGAAGACGAGATGGCCGTGGTTAA
Source organism: Pseudoalteromonas sp. bablab_jr010 (assembly GCF_016464105.1). Taxonomy (NCBI): domain Bacteria; kingdom Pseudomonadati; phylum Pseudomonadota; class Gammaproteobacteria; order Alteromonadales; family Pseudoalteromonadaceae; genus Pseudoalteromonas; species Pseudoalteromonas sp. bablab_jr010. Next base: position 30,296 of record NZ_JACDWV010000195.1, read on the forward strand.
CTCGCAAACTCAAGTGCACGGTATCGAAGGTTTACGGGTTGTAGATTCATCTATTTTCCCAACCGTTCCAAACGGTAATTTAAATGCGCCAACCATTATGGTGGCAGAAAAAGCGGCGGACCACATCTTAGGTAAGCCTGTGTTATCGGCATCAACTGCAGATGTTGCTATGGAAAAACAATGGCAATCAACGCAGCGTAGTTCGGAGATCTAATAAGGCCACCCGCAGTTTCGGCTGTGGGGCTTGCAGTGGCGCGCATCACGAGTTGTTTGTGATGCGTTAATGCGAGGAATAAAACTGGAGAAACAATGAAGTATTATTACTTATTTTGGGGGGGTAACTATGACCTTTTGGCTTAGTGCTGGCATCATTTTTACCCTGTTAGCAATTGCGGTTATTTTATTTAAATGGGGTACGGTAAGGTGTGTTGGCGTCACACCGGTTAGAACGTTTACGTTCATTGCAATTTTATTTACATCGGGCCTAGATGTTGGCTTGATTATGTTTCCACTGACAGAGTTTGCAGGTTATGCAGACATAAAAGCAAGCCCAGAGTATGCGTTTGCCAATCCATTAGCCATCGAGTTTGGTTTTTGGGGCTTCTTGATCTGGGGATTTTATTTCCTTACGTGCTTTTATTTCTGTGTAATAGAACCCAAAGTAAAATTTTTTGAAATTGCTTGGGTAAAACTAATAAATAACATCGTTATTATTGGTACATGCGCATTTACTGCATTTTTACTGCTGTCGAATTTACCTTGGTATTTGCCGTCGCTTGGTGATGGTGAGTCAATTATTCCGACATTCTACTTAATGGTGTTTGCAGCGATTTGTTTTGCTGTGTATTCGAGCACAGACATTAAGTATGTACGCTTTTTAAGTATTTCTACTACTTGGTTGTTTATCGCTTTAATCGCATTTATGTGGTTCGGTGCCTTTGTGGGTTCTGATGCACAAACATCAGCATTTGTTGATAATCTTGCGTTAATTGGCAGCTACTTTGGCAACATTAATGAGTTTGTATTACCACTAAATGATTACCATGCCTTCTACCTGTTTTGGTGGTTTGCTTGGAGCATTATGATTGGTCAATTTACTTCGCGCTTTGTGGGTGGTTTAAAAACTTACCAAGTGCTGGCAGCTATGTTGATTTTCCCGTCTATTCCAATCGCTATCTGGTTTAGTGTTTTGTATCAATACCATGAAGCGGGTATTGCAACAGCAGGCCTGAAAAACATCGCTATGGTGTTTGTTGGTGTGGTGTTTGTGATCAACTCACTTGATTCTTTGATCCGTTTATACACAGATAACCTAAACTTAACGGTGAAACGTTTAGGTAAATTTAATTATATTGCCTTAAATGTGGTGGCGCTTTCATTGTTAACCCTGCTGTTTAAGTTCGACTTTTTACAGATCCAATGGGTTGGTGCGCTCGTTATTGCATTATTTTTCGGCTGTGCTGCGTTTATTGGCTACAGCAAGTTAAAAACAGTGAAAAATATCGAAGGCTCACCAAAAGACAATAAATTAGATTACACAAAAATAGAAACAGTTAGCTAGGGGAAACCAACATGACAACAAGACAAACAGTATTAGCAGCAGCGTTGCCATTGGCATTACTATCGACATCAGCCATGGCTGACTTATCGACTACGGTTACATTGACATCAGATTACACCTTCAATGGTGTAAGCCAGACTCAGAATGATCCTGCAATTCAAGGTAGTTTAGATTACGCCTTTGCCGATTCAGGCATGTATGTAGGTACTTGGGCTTCAAATGTAGATTTTGGTGAAGGTACTGACATTGAGTGGGATGCTTATTTTGGTAATTATGTTGAGATAAACGATGCCCTTAGTGTTGATTATGGTATTGCTTATTACTCTTACCATGGTGAAGATTACTCAAGCGACGGTAATTATTTTGAGACTTATGCAAAGTTTGGTTACACCAATAGTCTGGGTTTCACAGAACTTAACTTTTGGTACGCTTGGGATTATTTCGGTACCGATGCTGGACATGTAATTTCTATGCTTGCGCATACCTTTGAAATTGCCCCAAATCATGCAATTCGTGCCAGTTTTGATGTATCTAACTCATTAGATGGCAATAAGTTTGCTTGGGATGGTAATGACAAGTCATACAACCATTATCGTTTAGCCTATCAAACAAGCTTTGCAGGTTTTGATTTTGAGCTTGCTGGCGAAAATACCAGCCTAGACTGGGATACCGCAGACGAGCGTATTGTCGCGTCTATTTCACGTAGCTTTGATTTATAAGTAGCGTTTTATAGTACGGCTTTAATAAAACGGCTAACCTTTGTTAGCCGTTTTTTTATGCTTAGAATATGGGTATTAAATCTCTTCGCCTTCGTGTTGCATCGCTAAATCATCAAGCTCTGCAAGGGTGTAATCAAAGCCACTATTATCGACTTCGTAACGTATTTTCACGCCATAACCACCTTGGCAAAGACTCGCAGTGACCTTAGCCACTGACCAATGCTTAAGCTTGTTTAAAAACCGATTGGCGGTTTGCTGTGAGTCAAAGCGATAACTGACTTGCGATTCCATCTCTTTTCTAGCCTAAAATTTTTTCGAGAGTGTATGAAATTGCTCTGTTTAAATCAATTGCTCATTGAAAAACGCCAATGTGCGCTGCCACGACAGCTCCGCCTGTTTTTCATCATAACGAGAGGTAGAGTCGTTATGAAAACCATGATTTGCCTGTTCATGCATATGCATAGTGTAAGGCACTTGATGTGCTTTTAAGTCGCTCTCGTATTCTGGCCACGTTGCATTAACGCGTTTATCAAATTCAGCTAAGTGTACAAGTAGCGGGGCTTTGATATTTTGTCTGAGTTCTTTAACGGCTGGAGTGCCGTAATAGGGCACGCCCGCATTGATTAGTTTGCTATCAACGGCTGCTAGGTAGTTAACCATATAACCACCAAAGCAAAAGCCTACCGCACCGAGTTTGCCATTACTATTTGGGTGTCTTTTTATGTATTCAGCTGCGGCAATAAAGTCTTGTTGGATTTTTTCTTTATCCATAGAGCGCTGCATGGCGCGACCTTCATCGTCATTGCCAGGGTAGCCACCAAGAGGGTGTAATGCATCTGGCGCAAAGGCAATAAATCCAGCTTTGGCAAGGCGACGAGCAACATCTTTAATATAAGGGTTTAAGCCTCTGTTTTCGTGGATCACTAACACTAATGGGTGCTTACCCGTTAAATTAGCAGGTTCGACTAAATAACCTTTACCTTCGCCGTGACCTTTAAACGAGTCAAAGGTTTTATAGCTGGCTTTGATATCAGGGTCATTAAAGGACACTTGCTCAGCTAATGCGTAGTTTGGCAGTAAAGCGCTACTTAGCATTGCCATTGAATAACCAAGGGCGACTAAGCCACCTAGCTTTTTCATAAAGGTACGGCGGTCCATCAAGCCATGGGCGTATTCATCGTACCAATCGAAAGCTTCTTGGGGAATGTGATTGTGGCGTTGCTCAGTCATACTTATATCCTTTAAAAACGAGTTAGGTTTATAACTTTAGCTGAAATATCAGCGATTAACAGCCAGTTGCTTTGTTTGTATTACCATATCCATAAAGCGGCGCTGCCAAATAGCCTTAAAGGCTTTGTTAAATAGGTATAAAAATATTAGCGGCATTAATAACAGCTTTAAAATTAGTAGAGACAAGATATTCAAAAAGTCGATGAATAAGTCTTCGACGGCTGCCACCATGTTGCTAATGCCAGAGGTGACGGTATCGATAATTTTGCTCACTTGCGATGATTGGTCTTGGTTAAGTGATGCATTTAAGTTTTCTAGTTGTTCGTTTAAGGCGTCTTTGTCTAGGTTCAGCTGTCTTTGCTGGTTTAGTACCGCATTAAACTGCGCTGTTAATTGCTGCTTTTTATCAAGTAATGGCTTGGCTTGTTCAAGCTCAGTAAAGGTCAGTCGCTCAGACAAGCTGCGAGTTGCTTGAATCGCTTCTATTTGGGTATCGACCTCTGTTAGCTTAACTTTGAGTTCTGTCGCTTGCTGGTGGTTCTTAATCTGCTGCTCATTTAATATAGAGAGCTTGTCGAAGATGGTTTGTTTTTCACTATCGACCTCGGCCTTTAGCTTGGCAGATAAGGCCGAGGTATTATTTGCACTGCTATTCACTGTCTCGACTTTCTCGCTCACCAGCTCACTTTGCTGGTTAATTTGCTCATCTAAGAATATCTGGCTGACGAGGCCTGTTGTCAGCACCACCGCAGGCACTAAAAAGCGAATTAAAATCAGGCTTGCCATAATCTTATGACGTAAGTTAGGTAAATAGTTACGCCATTCACAGATAAAGTAAGCGACGACCGAAACAGTAAAAACACCACTAAAAATAACCCCAGAAGAAATGGTGTATAAAATGCGCTGTAAAAATAACGAGCCTATTGCAAGGCGCATAGCATCCGACATGTATTCAGCTAGGTCATTTACTGGGTCGAGTAGTTGTGCAGGTTGAATACTGGCAATACCAATGCCCACTTCGGCTGATTGCAATAGCGATATAGCAGCATTAACTGTACGAGATGAAGCATACACTAGGGTTGATTGTACAAGGGCGCTGTCGATAAAGCGCATAATGAAATGGTTATAATGCTCTAGCCAACAAAGAAGTAGCAGTATTGTAAGAGATAAATACTTGATAATATGTTGTTTAGTTAGCATAACGCCCCCGACAGTTAGTACGTTTCTTCACGCTACACTATTCATAGCCGTTGAAGCAATCTAATAGGATTGAATTATTTTGCCGATTAACTGTCTATGAATTGCTATTCATCGCTTTAGAGGAAATATGAAAGAACCTGCATCAATTGGCCAGTGCTGTATTGAAGATTTAGATCCCGTGCAAGACTTAGGTCGCTTAGTCTCTTATTTACGTTCAAATCTGGTGACTCATCTTGATAATGCGTTAGAGGATAAAGAGCTAACCTCGGCTCAGTACATCGTGGTTGTGCTACTTGCACGCGGTAAAGTAAATACCTTGGCTGAGCTTTGTGAGCACATGGTGTATGACCGTGGTGCCATGAGTCGATTACTTTCTCGTTTAGAAGACAAGGGCTTAGTTGCTAAGAAGCAGTCAGTTGAAGATCGCCGTTCAACTCTTTTATGCCTCACAGAAAAAGGCCAACAGCTCTACCCGGAAATTTTACCCACTGTAAATGATATCTATCGCAAAGCACTCACAGGCTTCTCTGATGATGAGCAAAAGCAACTCGCAAGCTTACTATTTAGAGCAATTCATAATTTAAAAGCATAAATTTCTCTAAGCGGTACATTGTCGCTGTAGATGCATTTTGATAATATAGTTGCCTAGGCATTTAATTTTAACAAGTCCGGGTTGTTATGTTTGAATCATCTTTGCTTGCGCAGCTTCACGCTCAATTTCCAGCTCATCAATTTAGCCCAGAAGGTTTGTCGGTTGTTCACACAGGCCGCTTTGCCAATGCCATTGTTTATCGTTATAAAGACGCGCAATTTGATCTAATTATTAAAGACTTTCAGCACAGCCCGTGGTGGGTGAGAAAAACCATCGCGCCGCTATTTATCAATCAAGAGTACAAGGGGCTGGCACGCCTGCAAGACGTAGACGGAGTGGTCGATAACTTTTGTCGTTTGTCATCAATTGCCATCGCTTATGATTTTATTGAAGGCACGCCACTTCGCCAGCTTGCCTTGCAACAGCAGCATTTACCGGGTGATTTCTTTAAAGAGTTTGAGCGTTTGGTAGCAAAAATGCATCGCCGCGGGGTGGTGCATCTGGATTTACGTAATTTGGGAAATGTGATTTGTTCAAAAGATGGCAAGCCTTATATTATTGATTTTCAGTCAGCGATTCGCTTTGCACGCTTTCCGCGCTGGTTACAGCGTTTTATGCGTGGTGCCGATATGAGTGGGGTTTATAAGGCGTGGCAGAAGTTAGCCAAAGACTCGTTACCGCAAGCAAAGGCGGATTATTTGCATGACTTTAATCATGTGCGTAAGCGTTGGATTTTTAAAGGTTATCCGATTCAACGTGCCTATTTGTGGTGTAGCGGAGCAGTTACTCAGATTCTTAATTCTGAATTTGTTCGCAGTATATTAGATAGATTGTAAAAAGCGCGCTTGCACGCGCTTAGTGGGGAGAACTAGTATTTAGGCCAACCGTTTGCATCCCAATTCAGGGTGCTGATGAGCAATTTAGGGGTGCCATTGTCACCTGCATCATAGGCATGACGAACAATCACATCGGTATTTAAAATGTCTTGTCCCCCTGGACCTACCCATTGGCTGTTACCCGCATCTAGAATGCTACCGCCGCTAGCTAGCATGTCGGTGCCATTTTTATCTAGGTATGGGCCGCGAATGTCACTAGAGCGACCATATGCAATACGGTAAGTACTATTCGTGCCATCACAGCATTTGCCAACTGAAACAAACAAATAGTAATAGCCTTGGCGATACACTATGGTAGGCGCTTCGATGCCACCAGAGCGACTTGCTAAAGAGTAGATTTGACCAAATGGTTTCATGGTCATTGGGTTAATACGCGTTAGTTTAATACCCGAATTCCATGAACCAAAGGCAAGCCAAGGTGCACCATCTTTTGCCACCACAAGATCAGGGTCAATGGCGTTATAATTATTGCTATTGGTCGTGTTAATGACTAAACCATCATCACGCCAATCACCGGCTGCTACACTGCTTGCTGATGTAAGGCCAATAGCGCTAACACGTGAACCAAAGGTCGAAATCGAATAATAAAGCCAGCTACGACCATTGTAGCTTTTTAATTCAGGCGCCCAGACATCAATTCCATCATGATCTGGCACATAGTTGCTCCACCAGCTTAAACCATTTGAGAAAATCGGTTGCGCATCATTCCAATCTACACCGTTACTTGAATATTTACCGTAGATACCAGGGCCTGTTTGAAAAACCCACCAAGTGCCATTTTCATAGCCAAGGGTAGGATCGTGGGTGACTAAATTACCAGTAAGTGGCCAGTGATCTGCTGCGCCATTGGTTGTGGATGGATCCCAAGGGGTTGATTCAACATTAGCAAGCTTGGTTAGCTGCCACTGCTGTGCATCGCTGCCGTTGTAGCTCCACTGGCTAATATTTGCGCCATCGTTGCCATCAAAAGCATAAAGGTCGAGTGCCTTACCACTGTGATCGTTAATGAAGCTGTAATAGCCGCTACCTTCATCATTAATTTGCCAGTGTTGGCTGGCAACATCAGCATACTCATATTGCACCACATTACCGCCATCAGCAGTCGAGAAGTCAAACACTTCGAGGGCTTTACCACTGTTTAAGTTAATAACCGAATAGTTGCTGCCACCTATGTTAGTGATTAACCAGCGCTGGGTGTCGTGATTAGTGTCAGCCCACTGACTAACATTCGCACCATCGTTGGTTTGCGCGCTGGCTACTTCAACAAATTTAGCACTGTACTTTGATTTAATGGTGTATACGCCATTATCAATCGCATAAGCATTGGGCAGTATGAGTGTTGTTGCCAAGCTGAGTGCAGCTAGGGCTTTTTTTGAAAGTATCATTGTGTCTCCAAATCATTGTTATTGAGCTTTCCTTGTGTGTTCTGCTCCTTGGATGAGTTTTGATCAACACCAATTAATTAAGAGTAATGGTGCAAATGAAAACTATTTATAATACTTTATTATATTATTACCTTTGTAAAGGTTAATGGTGAAAATAATTAACAAAAATTTTACCTTCAACTGTTTTGGAAGGGACTTTAGTGTTTAGCTGAGATACAAAAAAGCCACTCAGTGAGTGGCTTTTCGGATGTTATTGAGTAATAAACTGGCTGGGAATATCCCATTTGAGGGTATGCAGTTGGCCTTGCCAAGTTTGGATGGTGATCCACAGTTTATCATCTGCTGATATGGTTTTAGGAGCTATTGCGTGGGCGTGCTGACCATGATTGGTGCCATGCATTATGCCTTCTTCATCTTTAGCAAACTCCGTTAGTGCTAAAGGCGCTTGGCCAATATTTAAATACGCCTGTCGAACATTGCTTATGTCACCTTGATTAAAGGCGATAAAGAAATCCTTCACATACTCATTGTGGTGTGAGTACGGGGCATCTTCATTTAGCGGCATCGGGGCGATTTTAAATTCGCCCGCTTGTTGCTCTTGCCAAAGTGCAGGAAACTGAGGGTTTAATGACTGATAAATAAACCATACAGGTAAAGCCAGTACCACAGCATGTAAAACATACTTTTTACGTTGCCACCAAGTTGCTTGTAAACGAGCCATTAGTTTGCCTCCTGAACGTTATTCACTGGCGCTGATTGGCGCGCTTTTACAGGTTTGTTATTTACTAATTTTGCGGCGTACATCATAAAACCAGTGATCGACATACCACTTAAAATCAAACCAAAGATAAACCAAATAACCTTTGTCCACAGACCGCCAATATTACCGTAATGCAGCGGATCGGCGATATGCGAAAGGGTAAGTAATCCCGACATGGTTTCTGGGCTTTTACTTGCTGCAATTTCACCCGTCCAAGGATTGATTGAAGTTGAGTAAGCGTAGTTATCGTAGAAAATAGTATCGCCACTGCCCATGATATTAAACATGCCGCGGTTATGCTCTGGCAGCATCACATAACTAGGTTTGAAATCTGGGAATTTCTCTTTGGTAATAGCCAGTGCCGCTTTTAAATCGGTTGGCGGTGTTTGTTTATTCGCAGGCAAAGTTGAAACCGCCACGAGCGGTGCATGCTCTTCTATGTCTATTTCGTTATGCCACATGATGGCTTGCACTAAATACCACAGGCCTGTGAGTGCCATTACTGCCATAAACCAAATTGACCAAACGCCACTTAGGGTATGTAAATCTTTTAGGAAGGTTTTTTTGCCTTGGTTAAAACGTAGTTTTGGCTGACTAAATGCACGCCAAAAGTTTTTATAAATCACTAAGCCTGTTACTAGTGCACCTAAAATAACAAAAGCCATGGCGCTGACAAGATAGTAACCTACGCTGTAACCCTCTTGCCAAGGGAAGAATAGCCAGCCGTGCAGGGTACGCATAAATTCAATGAATGAGATCGTTTCATTAACCGCTTGTACTTCGCCAGTGTATTGATTGACGTAAGCCACAGCGTAAGGTTTGTCGGTATCAGTGAAAATAACCGCATTTACCAAGTAAGGCTCATAATTGAGTACACTCATTACATCGGCAGTCGGGTAGGCTTTTTCAACGCTATTAATAACTTGATCAACACCAAGTGCTGGTAAATCATTTGGGTTGTTTGCACGTGCTTCACTGTTGGTCAGCCAAGTAAGCTCATGGCTTATCACAGATACAGTGCCTGTGACGCAAATAAAGCAAAATAGCACCCATACTGGGAGCGAAAACCAACCATGTAGTTGGAACCAAAGACGTTTACTCATGGTAAAAATAGCCCGACGTTAATTGATGATAGTAATTGTTATCATTTAAATTGTACTACAATCTTTTGAGTAAACACAATCTCTGTCGACGAGCTGCAAAAAAGGCGCTTTAAGCGCCTTTATCATTAGTTTGGTTGAGGGTAACAATTCGTTGTGGGAAAGGTATTTCGATATCCGCCTCTTGAATTACTTTAAATACATTGCGGTTCACCGCTAATTTAGTCTCAATAATTTTGGTGGTTGGCACCCAAAAGCGATAGCTCAAGGTAACACCGCTCTCAGCAAAGCGCTCGATACCGACTTGTGCATGAGGAGAATCACTAACTAGCTCATGATCGTTTAGCACCTTTTCGATAAGCTCAATTGCAAGGTCTGCATTGGCATCATAAGCGATGTCTATTTCACCTTTAACTAACGAATAGCTAAACGAGTTATGTATAATTTCGCCAACAATATGTTTGTTAGGAATGGTGATTTCGACTTTTTCTTCGTTAATCAGAATAGTGTGACCAAGTTCAATGGTTTTAACTTGCCCACTGACGCCTTTTACTTCGATGGTATCGCCAACGACAAAGGGTCTTGTTGCAATGATAGCAAGGCCCGCACCGTAGTTTGAAAGCATGCCTTGCATTGCTAAACCAGCACCTAAAGATGCGGCACCAATGGCAGCGACAAATGGGGTCACGCTAATGCCAATTTTGCCAAGGGCAATAACTAAGAACATAATGATCAGCAATACTTTGATGACATTGCTGACAAAGTTGGTGAGGGTAATATCGATATTGTGACGCTGCATGAGGCCAGCAACCATTTTCGATACTTTTTGCGCAATCCATAGGCCAATAAATAGAATTAAGATAGCACCTAAAATTTGCATACTGTAGGTGACCAAATATTCCATAATCAGATTGTAGTATTTTTCGACTTGCTGAATTTCTGAGTCAATCATGTGTTTTCCTAACAAGGTTACTGCGAATTCTGACTATACCAGAACATGCTGAATAACAGGATAGAGTATCGGCACTATTATCGCGCTGAGAAGCGCACTTAATGCCATCGCCACAGAGGCAAAGGCACCGGCTTTTGGCTGATCACTAATCAGTGATGCTGTGCCAATGGCATGGCAAGCAGTACCAATAGCAACACCTTTTGCTTGGGCATTGCGAATATTTATCAGCGAGAAAATCAAATTACCAAATATTGCCCCAAGTACGCCAATAAAAATCACCATGGCTGCCGCTAAAGAAGGTATGCCGCCTAGCGACTCTGTTACTAACAAGGTGATGGGGGTTGTTACAGATAAACTTGCTAAAGATGCGCTTAACTGTGCTGGGGCTGCAAAAAAATAACAAATAAGCGACGCGACAAAGGTGGCATTGATCACCCCTAAACTACAACTTATGAGAATTAGCAGCAGGTTCTTTTTGACATGGATAAATTGCTGATAAAGCGGTAAAGCCAATGCCACAATGGCAGGCTCAAGCAACCAGCTTAGAACTTTACTGTGCTCGGCAAAAGGCTCATAGGGGAGCTTCAGTGCCACTAACAACGCTGCAATTAATACAATTGCCCAGCACACAGGGTTACTAAGCGCTTTAGCAGTGGCATGCTGGGTTTTCGCGTTTAAAAATCGCAGTACTAAGAAAAGTACAATAATAAGCGGGACGCTGAGCCACCATAAACTAACTGTCATTTTCACGGCCCTTAAAATAGGCGATAACAGCGCCTATGATTAAAACACTACTCAGCGGCACGACTATAAAAATAGTCAGTAATAAAGGCCAGTTCTGTGAAATTAAACCCAGATGTTCAATAATACCAACCCCTGCAGGGATGAAAAACAACGGCATGTAATTAAGTAAAGGGCTGGCTGTTGGTTTTAAATGCTGTTCTTTAACGAGGCCTGTTAACAGTAGCACGAGCAGTAACACCATACCGAGTAATGGAGCAGGGAATGAGCTTTGAAGCAAAGCCGTTAAAAACTTTGCAACGGCTAAGCAGGTAAGAATAATAACGCTACTGATAAGGTATTTCATAAGTCAGGATAATTGCGAATAAAGTACAACTACATCATACCCTTGTCAGTTGTACTATGCGACTTTAGCTTACCATGATTTGGCATTATTAAACTTGATATCCTCTGCGCCTTTCGCTTTTGCAATCGCTTTTTTAGTATTTGGATTCATCAGTAAGCGAATTTGACTCCAGGTTTCTTTAGCGAGAATCTTGCGCTGCTGTGAGCGAAAGCTTTGCTGTGTGATTCGTTTAATTGCAGCAAGGGTATCTGGCGAGCGCGCCATGAGGGTTTCTAGTACAGCATCGGTTTGTTTATCAACGTCATCAGTAAGTTGTGTAACTAAGCCATATTCTTTAGCGTCTTCAGCTGAGACAGGACCTGCATGACTTGCCAACCAAAGTGCTTGGTCACGCTTCATTAAACCTGCAAGCACCACGTTAGCCCCCATATCAGGGCATAAGCCCCACCGGGCTTCCATGATCGCTAATTTAGCGTTTTTATCGACGATGCGATAATCAGCGCCGAGTGCGATTTGCATACCGCCACCAAAGCAGTGTCCGGTTACTTTTGCTATCACCGGAATACTTAAGTCTTGCCAACCTAGCACCACTTTTTGCGCTAGATTTTGGTTTCCTGGTAACCATTTGAATAAAAGCTTGATGATATTGCTTGGCTTTTTCATCACTGCAGCAACATCCAGTCCAGAGCAAAAATGCTCACCTTCTCCAGAGATAACCACCGCACGCAAGCTGCGATCACGTTTAATTTCTTTGATTACGTTTGAAAGCTCAACGAACATAGCAAAACTGAGTGCATTTTGTTTCTCGGGACGAGCAAGGCTAACCCATGCGACTTGTTGTTTTATTTCTAGTTTTATCATGGTGACTCCTCTGACCTGTTTGTTAGAGCTTACGAGTTAATTACATCTAAGTAAAGAATTGCTGATGTGTCGCAAGTAATCATTATATTTTCCAAAAATGGGTAACCTTGTCATATATTTAGTTACAAATTGGTGTATATTTTTAAAACAAAGGTGCTAGTTCGCAGCTAGCTTTGTTTTGTGATTAGTTAGATACTTTCGCAAAATCTCATGACACGACTAGACTTAGTTTTAAGTCGCGCTACTAGGAGTAAATATATGCTGATGGGCAAAACAGCTCGCATAACTAAACAATCATCTCGTTCTTTGGCTTTTGCTGCAATTTCTGTCGCATTAACAACTACATTAGTTGGCTGTTCAGATGATAAAGCACAACAACAAACTACGCCGCCACCGGCCGTATCAGTATTTAATGTCGTCACACAGGAAGTTGGTAATTACCGAGAGTTTGTCGCGCGTACTGAAGCATTCCAAGAGGTTGCGATTAGAGCCCGAGTTGAGGGGGAACTCATTGAACGCCACTTTAATGAAGGCTCATCGGTTGAGAAAGATCAGCTTTTATTACGTATTGACCCATCTGAGTATCGCTCAACTGTTGCAGAAGTTGAAGCTGATTTAAAAAGTAAAATTGCCGCAGCGGGCGCCGCTGAAAGAGATTTAAAACGTGGTAAAGATGTGGCTGCGCAAGGTTTTATTTCACAATCAGACCTCGATAAACTCACCACAAATTTTGAACAGGCTACAGCAGCTGTAAAAGCCGCGGAAGCTGAGCTTGAAAAAGCAAAACTTAATTTAAGCTATACTGAGATACGCGCACCGTTTGCAGGGCGCATCGGTAAAGTGAACTATGATGTGGGTAATATTGTTGGGCCATCATCCAATGAGCTTGCAGAGCTGACCGATGTTGACCCAATTTATGTAAGTTTTCAGGTTGAAGAAGCTGACTACATCTCTTATCGCCAAAATAATCAAGCACCTTCAGATAAAGACCCTCGTGATGTGCCTATCGACTTAACTTTGCGTTTACCAAACAACTCAACTTTTGCTGATAAAGGCGAACTTGATTTTGCAGATACCAAAATTAACCGCAATACAGGCACGGTTGAGCTAAGAGCCGCTTTTGATAACCCTGATGGCATCGTTATGCCGGGTCTATTCGTCACTTTAATCGTTGAAAGTACGAATAAACAAGACTTGGCACTCATTCCTCAAGTTGCAGTGCAAGAAAACCAGCAAGGAAAGTTTGTACTCGTTGTTGATGACGAAAATAAAGTGGCTATGCGGATTGTTAAGCTGGGTCGTCGTATTAATGCAATGTGGGTGGTTGAGTCTGGTTTAGAGGCGGGTGAAAAAGTCATTATTGAAGGTTTACAAAAGGTACGCCAAGGCGCTGAAGTGAAAGCTGTTGAAAAAAATGTCGATGAAACAACCGGCACTATTTCTAGCAAAGCTAACTCTTAGGAGTGAGATATGATCAGTAAAACCTTTATATCTCGCCCAAAATTTGCCTTGGTAATTTCGATTGTTATTACCATTGCGGGTTTAATTTCAATGGCCTTGCTGCCAGTGAATATGTACCCGCAAATAACCCCTCCGCAAGTACAAATTAGTGCTAATTACCCGGGTGCAAGTGCGCAAATTGTTGAAGAGTCGGTGATCCGGCCCATAGAAGAGCAAGTTAATGGCGTTGAAGATATGATGTATATCGAATCAACATCGTCGAATAACGGCACGGCCAACATAACTGTTTACTTTAAAGTCGGTACAGACACAGATATAGCCCAAGTTAACGTACAAAACCGTGTGGCACTTGCTGAAGCAGGGTTACCTGAAGAAGTTAAACGCCAAGGTGTATCGGTTAAGAAAAAGTCGAGTTCGATGCTTCTCGGTATCAACCTGTACTCTAATCAAGAAAATATCGACGCTATTTTCTTAAGTAACTATGCAACCAATTACTTAACCGAGCCACTTGGCCGTATTAATGGGGTTGCCTCTGCTGAAGTAATGGGGGAGCAAACCTATTCAATGCGCTTGTGGTTACGCCCAGATCGAATGGCATCTTTAGGTTTAACTGTGTCAGAAGTTCAAGCGGCACTGCAAGAGCAAAATACCATCGTAGCCGCGGGTAAGCTGGGTGCTGCACCCTCAGCACCGAGTCAGCAATTTGAGTATTCGATTCAGGCTAAAGGGCGCTTAAAAACCCCTGAAGAGTTTGGCCAAACCATTATCCGCTCGAGCAAAGATGGTAACTTTGTGCGCTTAAATGATATTGCCCGTATTGAATTAGGTGCAGCAAGCTACAGCACAACAGCAAAATTAAACCAGCAAGACACTGCATTCATCGTTATTTATCAGCTTACAGAAGCGAATGCGACGCAAGTAGCTGCTGATGTAAAAGCCCGTATGGCTGAGCTGGCTAAACAGCTACCTGATGGTGTTGAGTACTCAATTCCTTATGACACCACAGAGTTCATCAATCGCTCGATTGATGAAGTGGTCGTCACCCTTGTCCAAGCGGTTGGCTTGGTTATTTTAGTGGTATTTTTATTCTTACAAAATTGGCGCGCTACGCTCATTCCAACGGTGGCTATTCCGGTATCTTTGGTGGGGACTTTCGCGTTTATGATGATGATGGATTACTCCATCAACTTAATCACCTTGTTTGGTTTAGTACTTGCAATAGGTATCGTGGTCGATGATGCCATTATCGTTATTGAAAACGTTGAGCGAATACTAAAAGAAGAAAAGCTGCCAATTAAAGAAGCGGTTACCAAAGCGATGGAGCAGGTATCGGGGCCAATCGTGGCAACGACCTTAGTATTGCTTGCGGTGTTTGTGCCAGTAGGCTTTATGCCGGGAATAACCGGGGAGCTTTATAAACAGTTCTCGGTGACGATTTCATTTGCGGTACTCATTTCTTCTTTAAACGCACTGACATTAAGCCCTGCATTGTGTGCTTTATTGTTAAATGAAAAAGCCATGAAGCCGATTAAGTGGTTAGCCCCATTCGAAAATATCATTACTCGTTCGACCAATGGCTACAGTAAAGTTATTAACTTTATCCTCAAACGTACCGCGAGAATGGCATTGTTTGCGGTGGTTATTTTTGCGGCTGCAGGTTGGCTAGTAAAAACAGTGCCTACAGGCTTTGTACCAGCAGAAGACCAAGGCTTTCTTTTTGTTGATGTGCAATTACCAGATGCGGCAGCTAGCGGTCGTACCCAAGATGTAATGCATAAGCTGGGCGAGATTGTAAAAAATGAACCAGCGGCAACTGACTTTATTGCGGTTTCTGGCTTTTCATTACTCGGTGGTGCGGGTTCTAATAATGCGCTTGGTATTGTGGTACTCAAGGATTGGGAAGAGCGTACCAGCCCAGAGCTTGGCTTACGTGCAGTACTTACGCGCCTGATGGGGCAGTTTTGGGCGATGCCAGATGCGCAAATCATGGCCTTTAATCCGCCTTCAATACCTGGACTTGGCACAAGCGCAGGCTTTGAGTTTAGGTTACAAGACAGTGAAGGACGCGAGCCTGCTGAACTTGCACAAGTGTTAAATGGCTTAATTTATGAAGCGAACCAGCGTCCAGAGCTGTCAAATGTTTACAGTACATTTAGAGCAAATGTGCCACAGTATTTCCTTGAAATTGACCGTAATAAGGCAAAAGCTCAAGGGGTGGCGCTTAGCGATATTTTCTTAACCTTGCAGGCGCAACTTGGCTCGTTATACATAAATGACTTTAACCAATTTAGCCGTACTTACCGCGTTATCATGCAGGCGGAAAGCCGTTTTCGTCAAAACCCAGCAGACTTACAGTACTACTATGTACGTAATGATGAGGGAGCAATGGTGCCGCTCACTACATTGGCTAAGCTGGAGCCAATTTTAGGCCCTACAAGCTTAACGCACTTTAACTTATATCGTAGTGCAAGCATTAGCGGACAACCTGCAGCGGGTTATGCCAGTGGTGATGCCATTAAAGCAATGCAAGAGCTAGCTGAGCAATTACCTACAGGCTATGTGTATGAGTGGGCTGGGCAGTCTAAACAAGAGATTGAAGCGGGTAATATGGCGCCAATCTTATTTGGCTTAGCGGTGGTATTCGTGTATCTATTCTTGGTTGCGCAATACGAAAGCTGGACAATTCCGTTTTCGGTCATTGCAGCGGTACCGTTGGCGTTATTTGGTGCCATGCTTGCGCTGTATGTGATTGGTATGGAAAACAACATCTATGCGCAGGTTGGTTTAGTGCTACTGATTGGCCTATCCACCAAAACCGCTATTTTGATTGTTGAATTTGCTATGGAAGAGCGTGCGGCAGGTAAAGGTATTTTTGAAGCGGCTCTTAATGCGGCAAGATTACGCTTTAGGGCCGTATTGATGACGGCATTGTCGTTTGTACTTGGCGTATTACCGCTGGTGTTTGCAAGTGGCGCAGGGGCTGGCAGTCGAATATCGCTCGGTATTACCGTGTTATTCGGGATGTTAGCTGCAACCATTTTTGGCACCTTACTTGTTCCGCTATTTTATACGCTCGTGCAATCAATGCGCGAAAAGATAAAAGGCACAGCAAGTGCGGAGTAAAATCTGTTATTAATTACAAAAAAGTCAGGGCAACCTGGCTTTTTTTTTGGTAAAACTCAAAAGAGGTTTGTTATCATAGCCAGATTCAAAGCGATACACATGTGCAGAGGTTTAAGGAATGGCTGGTCCACGCTTATACAGTGAAGAAGAAGTAACTCATCAGGCTTATGATATCTTTTTAGAGTTAGCACCTGATAATTTAAGCGAGCAAGATATTGCTGATTTTAACGAGCACAGAGAAGAGCTTGGCTTTATTGAAGAAGGTGAGCCTGACGAGCAGTGGCAAGATTTTGTTGCACTAGAAATTGAACCTGAGCTATTTGTGCAAGTCTTAGTAGGACTTGAATTCGACAATCAAGATATCTTGTTTGCGAAAATTTTAATTAGCCGAGACAAAGATGCACCGTTTTGCCACATTCTTTGGAAAGATAGCGAATAACTCTCCAGCCGATGTTTGACTCTACTTTTAGTTGTTTTAATTCAATAAAACGAATTATTTTGCCCGCCCTGCTAGTTTGCAGTTGGCAGGCTTTTGCTGTTGATCCGTTTGAAGACTTTCATGAGTACGGGCAATTATCAGAAGAAGAAATCCATAAAATTCATAAAGGCGAGTTGCTGTACGGAGATATGGAGTTTGGTTTTATGGTAAGCCGCGGTAATACCAACTCAACTAGTTTCAAACTTAAAGGTAACCTTTACCAAGATTTCGAAAAGTGGCGTAACCAATTTAAGCTCGATACTTTATACAAACGTGACCGTAATGAAGAAACCGGTGATGAAGAAGTTTCTGCTGACCGTATTTTTGTATCAGGCCAAGGTAACTATAAGCTAAATGTGAAAAATGAGTCATTTTTCATTTACGGTGACTATGAGCGAGATAAGTTTAGTGGTCTTGAGTTTAAGAGCACCATAGCGACGGGTTACGGTAACCGCATTTACCAAGGCAGCAAGAATAAAGTCGATATCGATGTGGGCCCTGGTTTATACCGCTCGGTGGCTGATCAAGAGACTGCAACAGAAGAAGATGAAACAAAAACCGGTTATCTGCTTCGTCTAGCGCTGCAGTGGGAGCGTACGGTTTCTGCTCGCACTCGCTTTAATCAAGATGTCAGTTATGAACAATCATTGTCAGGGTTAAACTCGCGTTTAAAGTCAGAAACATCCCTGATCAGCAAAATTATGGGTGATGTATCACTCAAATTTACTTACATGTATCGCTATAACTCAAAACCAGAGGAAGATAAGCTCAAGTACGACTCTGAGCTGAGTGCAACCTTTGTTTATAGCTTTTAAGAGAATACTTCAGAATGTATCAACATAAACAGTACGCTATTTTTATTTTTGTTATCTTAGGCTGGATTGGCGCCTTCATTGCCTTAGCTTGGAACTTAATTGGTGCAGATATTCCTCTTATGGTGTTTAGCGCTATCTTAGTGCTGGTGGCCTTTTTGTTTCATGGTTTAACGATTAAGGTGAGCGATAAAACAGTAAGCTGGGCATTCGGTCCGGGTGTATTTGGAAAAACCGTGACTTTTGATGAGATTGAATCTGTTCGAGCGGTAAGTAATTCATTTCGTCATGGTATTGGTCTGCGTATCACCCATGATGGCTGGGTTTACAGTGTATCTGGATTTAGTGCTGTTGAATTGGCAATGAAAGACGGCACGTACTATCGCTTAGGAACCAATGACCAAGAAGGTTTACTGGCTGCGCTTAGAGAACATATTGCTGAACCTGTGACAGACGCTTCTGTGGATACAGAAGAAGTAGTCGAACAGATATAAGAAAAGCGCCAGTGGCGCTTTTTTTTATAGTAATGGTTTAGTGGCTGTGACCACAACCACCTTCACCGTGCACATGACCATGTGCTAATTCTTCTTCAGTTGCATCGCGTACTTCAAGTACTTCAACATCAAAATGAAGGGTAATACCTGAAAGTGGGTGGTTACCATCTACAATAACGTCTTCGTCTTGAATTTCGATGATCATCACTGATTGGTCGCCAGCGTCAGTCGTAGCGCGGAACTGCATACCCACTTCAATTTCCATACCTTCAAACATTGATTTTGGTACTGCTTGCATTAGGTCATCGTGACGCTCACCATAGCCTTGCTCTGGCTCAACAGTTACGCTGAATGTGTCGCCCGCTTCTTTACCTAATAGCGCATTTTCGAGGCCTGGAATTAAGAAACCCGTGCCAACGATAAACACCAGTGGCTCGCCATCGAAAGAGTTGTCGATGGTGTTTTTGTTATTATCCAATACTGAATAATGCATTTTTACCACTTTGTTTGCTGCTACGATCATAGTCATTCCTATTTATTCATCTTCGAGAGAGTAAGGCAGAGCTTGAATAGATAACTCTACCTGAGGGAGGTGTTTAGCTCGCAAAATTTGGCCAGCTTCATTATCGTTCGGAAGCACAACAAGGCCCATTAAGGTTTGCGTTTGTTGATTAAAACTTTGGCTAATAAGCTTGCCAGCACGGCGCCAGTTTTCGCCCATTTGTGTTTCTAGTTCAAGCTCGTCAAGTAAGCCTTCAGCTTTGCCCGAAACTATGTACATAGCACGTTTATTTTTGCCTAGGTATTTCATACGGGCGACAGTTTCTTGCCCTGTGTAGCAACCTTTTCTGAAACTGATACCACCAAGCGCTTGCAAGTTAACCATTTGCGGTACGTATTCGCCAATAGCGTCGCTGTTTAATGACGGCTCGCCTGCGGCAATAGCTGCCTGTTGCCATAACGCGTCATCATCAAGAGCTGTGACGTTATCAGGTAAGCTAAATTCTTCGTTGACCATAAGCAATACGCGGTTATCTGCAAGCTTTAACGCTTTACCGCCAGCAAAATCGACTGCGCTGTGCTCACTGTCAAAATTAATTGCTAAGGTTTCTAGTGTCGCTGTTAGGTCATCACCTAGTAAGCCAATTAGCGGTTTTTCAGATTGCTGAATTTCTACTTGCGAAAAAACGGCGTATTTTTTTAACTCGACTAGCGATTGCTCTACCTCAGGCTTTGACCCTGCAAGGTAATAGCTATCAAGGTGTGAAAACAACCTAAATACACCCCAAAGCTTGCCTTTTGCATTACAGTGGCCAGCCCAAAGGAAGTTATCATCAGTTAATTTGTTGATATCTTGCGTAATTTGTCCGTGAAGGTAAGACAACTTATCTTTGCCAGTTAGGCTGATAAGTGAATAAGATAAAGGACATGCGTAAACAGTCGACATAAAAACCTTCTTTACGATATGAATGAGCGCTAATGATAACTTAGTTAGGGTAGCAATTTAAATAGCTGTTTATTCGATAGCAATTTGGTAAACTGCAGACAAATAAGTGCGAGGTTTAAAATGACTGAAATTCACAGTAAAGAACGTATTCGTTGGGCATGCCGTCGCGGTATGTTAGAACTAGATGTTTTATTTATGCCATTCGTTGAAGAAGCGTTTGACTCACTATCAAAAGAACAGCAAGCCGTTTTTCAACGCTTACTTGAGTGCGATGATCCTGATTTATTTGCATGGTTTATGGGTCATGAAGAGTGTAAAGACCCTGAGCTAAACGGCATGGTTGCGTTAATTTTAGACCGAGTTCGTGTATAGGTTTACCGTTACAAATAACACCCCCGACCACAAACCCTTTGTGGTCTTTTTTTGCTTAACAGCCATTATTTTATGTTTTGCTTATCAGCATGTTATCGCTCAGCTGTTGGTTTGCTTTGCGTGCTTTTTCTTAGCCATTCTTAGTTTTAAAAAAGTCCAACAAGCACAACCTGAAAAGGGTTTTATAATTTTAGAGCAAGCAGAGCTTAGATTTGCAAACGACAGACTGAAAGTACAAGGCCAAATAACGGCTAAAAGTTATGTGTTTGCTAATTTTGTAGTGCTGAGGTTGGCTGGGTTTTATCAATCACACTGGCTGATTATAAGCTCAGCCAGTGTTGATGAAGAAAGTTTCTCGCGCTTAAAGCGTGCAATTATTGCAGTGCAGCAACCGACTTAGGCGTTAAAATTGTCGGTGTTGGATTTTCGTTTTGCTCTGGGTAATCAATCGTGTAATGAAGACCACGACTTTCTTTACGCTCAAGGGCGCTGCGAATAATAAGCTCTGCAACCTGTACTAGGTTTCGAAGTTCTAATAAGTTATTTGTCACCCTAAAGTTTGCGTAATAGTCGTGAATTTCTTGCTGCAGTAATTCAACGCGGTGAAGCGCACGTTCTAAACGTTTTGTTGAGCGTACAATACCCACGTAATCCCACATAAATAACCTTAGCTCATGCCAGTTGTGGGTAATAACGATTTCTTCGTCTGAGTTAGTTACGCGACTTTCATCCCATAATGGTAAGGCTTCAAGGGCAGGGCTTGCATCGATTTTGCTCAGAATATCTTTCGCGGCAGCATGGGCAAATACAATGCACTCAAGTAGTGAGTTGCTCGCCATACGATTAGCACCGTGTAAGCCTGTGTAAGCTACTTCGCCAACCGCATATAAGTTATCTAAATCTGTACGGCCATTAAAGTCGGTCATAACACCGCCGCAGGTATAGTGTGCAGCAGGCACCACAGGAATAGCTTCTTTGGTAATGTCGAGGCCAACACTTAAACATTTAGCGTAGATAGTTGGGAAGTGCTCAATGATAAAATCTTTATCTTTGTGGCTAATATCAAGGTACACACAGTTCGCACCAAGGCGTTTCATTTCAAAATCGATAGCACGAGCAACAATATCGCGAGGGGCAAGTTCTTCGCGCTCATCAAAGTCTTTCATAAAGCGAGTGCCATCAGGGCGTTTTAAATACGCACCTTCACCGCGCATTGCTTCGGTGATCAAAAAGTTTTGCAGCTCTGGGTGATACAAACTTGTTGGGTGGAATTGGTTAAATTCCATATTGGCTACACGGCACCCCGCACGCCATGCCATTGCGATACCATCACCACTTGATACATCTGGGTTAGAAGTATATAAGTACACTTTACTTGCGCCACCTG
Organism: Pseudoalteromonas sp. bablab_jr010; assembly: GCF_016464105.1. Lineage (NCBI taxonomy): Bacteria > Pseudomonadati > Pseudomonadota > Gammaproteobacteria > Alteromonadales > Pseudoalteromonadaceae > Pseudoalteromonas > Pseudoalteromonas sp. bablab_jr010. The sequence continues at coordinate 52,213 of NZ_JACDWV010000195.1, forward strand.
TTGCCAGTGATACGAACTTGGCAGCGATAGTTTCAACTTTTTTATCAACACAGTTCCAAACATACAAGCCGTGAACATGCTTGCCTTTTTTGGCTAAGCTTTTATCTGTGATTAAATCAATGGCATTGTAATTTTCTAACAAGGTGATGTTAGGGTGGGCTTGTACTTGGCTAATTAAGGTTGTTTGCACTGCTCGGCCAGTGGCATCGGCGGCATGTAAAATACGGCGATGACTGTGACCACCTTCGCGAGTTAAATGAAAACGCTCTTTACCTTTTGAATCGAATTCCATATCAAAAGGTACGCCTTGCTCAATAAGCCACTTTAAACATTTTTTAGCATTGCTCGCTGTGTAGTGAACCGCATCACGGTCACATAATCCGCCGCCTGCATCGAGAGTATCTTCAACATGAGATTCAATGCTGTCATTCTTTTTATCAAATACTGCTGCAATACCACCTTGAGCATATAAGGTAGAACCCTCAGTTAATGCGCCTTTACTAAGTACTGTCACCTTACAGTGATTAGCAAGTGATAAGGCAAGAGATAGGCCAGCGGCGCCGCTGCCAATGATAGCGACATCAGTAATGTGATGTTTATTTTGGTTCATGTCTGTGGTCTTTGCGGTTACAATGCTCGGCTAGTAGTGTCAAAAGTTTGAGCAAATAAATTTTTATGTGGTATACGTATATGTACCATATTTGCTTTAACACTATTAGTCATTTTAATACGTTATACCAATCTTATTAGTTTTATCGTCACATAAACAGTTTATTGTTAGCTGTTTTAAATTGTGAGTTTAATTTAGATAACCGTTGATTCTTAAGCAGTTATTGAGGTTGTCGTGTAATAAGATTGGTATGACTCAATTTATTTGCGTGCTATTTTATAAAAAAATCATTTTAAACTGAACTTTTATATTCATGGTGCAGTCAGAGTTTGTGTAAACAATGGCGAGTATATGAATAGCAAGCAAGAATCAAACAGAGGAGTACCGGCTCGAATGAGCGAGCAGGATTTGGATTTAGCGCTAGTTAAAAGGGTCCAGCAAGGAGATAAAAACGCCTTCAACCTATTAGTTAGAAAATATCAGAATAAAATTGCAGGTTTGATTTCACGTTATGTATCGAACCAAGGTGATGTTGCTGATGTCGCACAGGAAGCTTTTATTAAAGCCTACCGTGCTTTACCTAACTTTAGAGGTGATAGCGCCTTTTATACTTGGTTGTACCGTATCGCCGTAAATTGTGCTAAAAATTACTTAGTTGCGCAGGGCCGCAAACCCCCAGCTAACGATGTTGATGCCGAAGAAGCAGAATTTTATGACAGTGCAGATGCAATGCGTTCAAACGCATCGCCAGAAAACCTGTTATTAAGTGACGAAGTACGTGCTGTAATTTTTAATACGATTGATAGTTTGCCTGAAGATCTAAAAACCGCGATTACCCTTCGTGAAATTGAAGGTATGAGCTATGAAGAAATAGCCGTGGTTATGGATTGCCCTGTGGGAACGGTGCGTTCACGTATTTTCCGTGCCCGTGAGGCGATTGATAATAAATTGAATCCATTAATAGGTGAGTCTTAGTATGACAAAAGCAGACGTTAACAAGTTGGATAATGAGCAGTTGTCCGCGTTACTTGACGGCGAGCAGCAGTTAACTGATCAAGCGATCACAAACGACGATGTGTCTACATTTGGTCGTTACGCATTGATTGGTGATGTAATGCGTGCTGAGGCAAATAACAACGCTTTTAATTTTGACATTGCAGATGCAGTGGCTGAATCACTAGAGCAAGAACCTGTTTACGCAGATTTCGCGAATAAAACAACGGCACCAAAAAGCGAAGAAATCGTGGCGGCAACAGGCACTGATAACGTAGTAGCATTTAATTGGCGTCGTCCATTTGCCCAAGTGGCCATTGCTGCTAGTGTTGCCATGTTTGCTATTGTGGGCGTACAAACTTTGCCACAAAACAGTGAAGTGCCACAAAATGACATCCCAACATTACAAACTGTACCATTAACCGGTATGGCTTCTCCTGTTAGTTACTCATCTGAGCAACCTGCATTAGAAAATGCAGAGCAAGGTTTACGTGAGTTACAACAACAGCGTATTGGTGCATTAGTGCTTGAGCACCAACGTCAAGCACGTGTTGCATATTCGCTAGAAAAATCGCAAACTGCAGAAAATGCAGACGAGGAAAAAAACTAATTAAATGAAAGTTTTTACTTTTATTTTGTCGCTGGTATTAACGGCTCCAGCCATTGCCAGCGACGAAAATCCCGCCAAGACTTTATTAAATGATATGGCTATGGCCGTTCATACTCGCAACTTTGACGCATCATTTGTGGTTGTAAAAGGCCAAGCCATGGAACCCTATCGCTGGTTACATGCAAAACAAGGCGATATTGAGCTTGAGCATTTAAGTTTACTCAATGGCGCTGGCCTAGAAATGGTGCGCGTTGACGATCAAGTGACCTATTTTGAGCCTCATTCTGAGCCTTATTCAGTGAAAACAGACTCTATAGCCGGGCCAATTCCTGAAGTACTTTTTAAAGATATTAATCGACTAAGCGCTCACTATGATTTTGTGCTTGGCGGAAAAGGCCGTATTGCAGGGCGCTCAGCACAGTTAGTGCGTATCGAATCAAAAGATGAATACAAATATAACTATTGGATTTGGCTAGATACTGAGTCATCGTTGTTGCTTAAATCTGCCTATGTGAATCACAAAGGTGAAATGCTTGAGCAGTTACAGTTAACTCATATCAGCGTAACAGAGCAGCCAGCACCTATGTTAGTTGAAATGCAAAACCGTGACTTTCCTGCGGTGTTGGCGACTAACGATTTAGCCAGCGATGGTGACGGCGCAGCGAATGATTGGAAAATTGGTTGGCTCCCTGATGGCTTTAAGTTATTAAAGTCAGATCGCCATAAACTTGATTTAAATAATGAACTTGCTGACTATTATTTATATTCAGATGGGTTTGTTGAAGTGTCTGTTTTTATTCAAAGACCGTTACCTGGAAAGCGTGCAAGCGGCGCTTTAACCTCAGGTGCAACGACTGTGTATGTGCACAATGGTGGTAGCTTTGATGTATCGGTTGTTGGTAATATCCCAGCTATGACAGCCAAAGCTATAGCTGAGTCGGTAGCGCGACCTCTTTAAATCATGATTGAACAAACACTCACTGTCGTGTCAGTTAAAGGCACGACAGCGAATTTAGAAGCAGAACAAAAGCAAGCCTGTGCCGGCTGTAATGGTCGTTGTGGTTCGCAAGTTTTTGCAAAGCTGTTTGGAACAGCTAAAAAAACCTTTCCTTATACCTTCGAAAAAGAGCTCCAAGTAGGGCAAAAAGTAACTTTAGCACTCGATGATAGCCACTTAGTTAAACACGCTATGGCTGTTTACATGCTACCCCTTTTGTTTAGTTTAGGGTTTGCTTTAATCGCATTTTCGGCTTTTTCGCTTGCCGAAGGCTGGCAAATTTTAGCCGCCGTGATTGGTGGTTTGACGGGCTATGCGATAGCAAAATCAAGGGTTAAGAGCCTGAAGCATGATATTAAAGTAATAAAAATTCACCCAATTACTATTCCTTTCACTCAAATAGATGGTGATTAAAGCCAATTAAATGTAAAATTGTCGCTTTATACACTTAGTCCATTTTATATAGAAGTTTAGAATCCAGTTTATGAAGCATATCCGTAATTTTTCGATCATCGCCCATATTGACCATGGTAAATCGACTCTCTCTGACCGTCTTATCCAAGTTTGTGGTGGTTTAACAGACCGTGAAATGCAGCAGCAGGTGTTAGACTCAATGGACATAGAGCGTGAGCGTGGTATTACCATCAAAGCGCAAAGTGTAACGCTAAATTATAAAGCTAAAGACGGCGAAACATACCAGTTAAACTTTATCGACACGCCAGGACACGTTGACTTCACATACGAAGTATCACGTTCACTTGCAGCCTGTGAAGGTGCACTTTTAGTTGTTGATGCGGGTCAAGGTGTAGAAGCTCAAACTTTAGCTAACTGCTACACAGCAATCGAAATGGACTTAGAAGTTATTCCAGTTCTAAATAAAATCGACTTACCACAAGCCGATCCACTTCGTGTAGCAGAAGAAATTGAAGACATCATTGGTATCGATGCCCTAGATGCAGTGCAATGTAGTGCTAAAACGGGTATTGGTATTGAAGAAGTACTCGAAATTATTGTTAAAGATATTCCGCCGCCAGAAGGTGACAAAGACAAGCCACTACAAGCGCTTATTATTGATTCATGGTTTGACCCATACCAAGGCGTTGTATCACTAGTACGTATCAAACATGGTGAATTACGCTCGGGCGATAAAATTAAGATCATGTCGAATGATCAAGTTCATATCGCAGATAAAGTGGGTATTTTCACACCAAAACAAACTAACACGGGTATCTTAAAAACCGGTGAGGTAGGCTTTGTTATTGCGGGTATTAAAGAAATCCATGGTGCACCTGTAGGTGATACCATCACTTTACAACGTAATTCTGCGCCTGAGCGTTTACCGGGCTTCCAACGCATTAAACCGCAGGTTTATGCAGGTATGTTCCCAATTTCATCAGATGACTATGAGTCATTCCGTGATGCGCTTGATAAATTAAGCTTGAACGATGCGTCGTTATTCTTCGAGCCAGAAAACTCAACAGCACTAGGCTTTGGTTTCCGTTGTGGCTTCTTAGGTATGCTACACATGGAAATCATTCAAGAGCGTCTTGAGCGTGAATACGACATTGATCTTATTACCACTGCGCCAACAGTAATCTACGAAGTAGAGACTAAAGACGGAACTAAACAGATAGATAACCCGTCTGACTTACCGCCAGTGAATAATATTCTTGAAATCCGTGAGCCAATTGTTGAAGCTAACATATTAGTTCCGCAAGAGTTTTTAGGTAACGTAATTACGCTTTGTGTTGAAAAGCGTGGTATGCAAACTAAAATGAGCTACCATGGTAAGCAAGTTGCGGTGACGTACGAATTACCGATGGCTGAAGTAGTCATGGACTTCTTTGATAAGTTAAAATCAACAAGCCGTGGTTTTGCATCGCTTGATTATAACTTCAAGCATTTCCAAGCTTCAGACATGGTACGTGTTGACGTATTAATTAATGGTGAGCGTGTTGATGCGTTAGCGATTATTGTTCACCGTGATATTGCACAATCACGTGGTCGTCAGTTAGCTGAAGCACTGAAAGACTTAATTCCACGTCAGCAGTTTGATATTGCGATTCAAGCAGCGATTGGTCAGCATGTTATTGCCCGTACAACAGTTAAGCAATTACGTAAAAACGTAATCGCAAAATGTTACGGTGGTGACGTGAGCCGTAAGAAGAAACTGCTACAAAAACAAAAAGAAGGTAAAAAGCGAATGAAGCAACTAGGTAACGTTGAAGTACCTCAAGATGCATTCTTAGCTATCCTTAAAGTTGGTAAATAATTAGAAGTAAATAAAGGAATTAATGCATGGCGGGTTACTTTTCTATTTTCTTAGTGTTGTTAACGCTAGGCTCAGGATTAATTTGGTTAATTGACCACTTTATGTATGCGCCAAAGCGTCAGCAACGCATTGCCCTTGCTCAAAATGCAGCAGGTGGTGAACTAGACGAAGAAACCGCCGCATTAATTGCGCCTGAGCCAAGTATCACTGAAACGGCTAAGTCAATTTTTCCGATGATTGCAGCGATCACGATTTTTCGCTCTTTCATTTTTGAACCGTTTCAAATTCCATCTGGCTCAATGATGCCAACCCTATTAGTGGGTGACTTCATTTTGGTACAGAAGTACTCATATGGCATCAAAGACCCAATTTGGCGCAGCCAGTTAGTTGATGTTGATGAACCTGAACGTGGTGATATTGTGGTATTTAAATACCCATTAGACGAGCGTGTAGATTACATTAAACGTACGATTGGTTTACCGGGCGATAAAATTGTTTATCGCAATAAGCACCTTTATATTCAGCCAAAATGTGCCGAAGGTGAAACGCAGCAAGGTGATTTGCTGTGTAATGAATACAACAAAATTGATATGGAAATCCTCAATAGTGACGAGTTCAAGCAGGGTTCGATGAATTTAGTGCGCTTAGAAGAAAACCTAAGCACATTGAATCATAATATTTTAATTAACCCGCAAGCTCCTGAAATGAAAGGCCGTTATTATCAACAACCAGGTACACGCTCTGATGAGTGGGTTGTTCCTGCCGATCATTATTTCATGATGGGTGATAACCGTGATAATAGCCAAGACAGTCGCTTTTGGGGCTTTGTACCTAAAGAAAACTTGGTAGGTAAAGCCGTCTTTATATGGATGAGTTTTGAATTTGAGAATGGCCCAGATGACTTTTTACCAGGCTGGGTTCCAACTGGTGTTCGTTTTGAACGCCTAGGTAATATTCAGTAACGATGAAAAAAAACGTAACAGAGTTATACAACAAAATAGGTTATACATTTACTGATCAAGCTTTGCTTGAGCAGGCAATGACGCACCGCAGTCATAAAGGCCAACATAACGAGCGCTTAGAGTTTTTGGGCGATTCGATTTTGAGCTTTGTGATTGCGAATGCGCTTTACACTAAATTTCCAAAAGCACGCGAAGGTGATTTAAGCCGCATGCGTTCGACCCTAGTTCGTGGTCAAACGTTGGCTGAATTTGGCCTAGAGTTTGGCTTAGGCGATTACTTACGCTTAGGTCCAGGCGAGCTTAAAAGCGGTGGTTTTCGCCGTGAATCAACCCTTGCTGATGCCGTTGAGGCGATTATTGGTGCGGTGTTCTTAGACTCAAACATTGAACAATGTGGTGAGTTAATTTTAAGCTGGTACGAGTCGCGTCTTGATGCAATTTCGCCGGGCTTAAATCAAAAAGATCCGAAAACATTACTTCAAGAATACTTACAAGCGCGCAAATTATCGTTACCTGGCTACACTGTAATTGATACAAAAGGCCAAGCGCACAATCAAACATTCACGGTTGAATGTATTGTTGAAGGGATGGATAGCATTATCTCAGTAGGTAGCTCACGTCGTAAAGCTGAGCAAAAAGCCGCTGAAAAAGCCTTAAAGATACTTAAAAATGAATCTTGATGATTTAATTAGCAAAGAACCTGCAGAGCTAGACACGCACTGCGGTATGGTTGCCATTGTTGGCCGCCCAAATGTAGGTAAATCAACCTTACTTAACTATATTGTTGAGCAAAAGGTGTCTATTACCTCGCGTAAGCCACAAACCACACGACACCGTATCATGGGTATTCATACCGAAGGTAAATACCAAGCTGTTTATGTGGATACACCAGGCTTACACGTAGAAGAAAAACGCGCTATTAACCGTTTAATGAACCGTGCTGCATCAAGCTCAATTGGCGATGTCGAACTGATCATCTTTGTGGTTGAAGGCACACACTGGAACGAAGACGATGAGATGGTACTAAATAAAGTTCGTCAGAGCGGTCGCCCAGTGTTATTAGTTATGAATAAAATTGACCAAGTTAAAGACCGTGATTTAGTGCTACCGCACATGCAGTTTTTAGGTGGTAAATTTGATTTTGTGGCTATTATGCCGGTCTCTGCAAAGCAAGGTAAAAATATTGATTTAATCAAAGATGAAGTGAAAAAGCGCTTACCGCTTTGTGAGTTTTACTTCCCTGAAGATTACGTAACAGACCGTTCAATGCGCTTTATGGCGGCTGAAGTGATCCGTGAAAAGCTGATGCGCTTTATGGGTGATGAGTTACCATATTCAGTCACAGTAGAGATCGAGCAGTTTAAATGGCAAGAAAACGGTGTTTGGCAAATTAATGGTTTGATCCTCGTTGAGCGTGAAACGCAAAAGCGTATGGTGATCGGCAATAAAGGCGAAAAGCTGAAAGTTATTGGCCGTGAAGCTCGTAAAGACCTTGAAGATATGCTTGATAACAAAGTGTTTTTAGAACTTTGGGTAAAAGTGAAGTCTGGCTGGGCCGACGATGAGCGTGCGCTACGTAGCCTTGGCTATGGTGAAGACTAAGTAAAGTCTTACACGCCATGGATAGCGAATTCTACACAGCATACTTGCTGCACCGACGTCCATTTAGCGACTCGCAAGTCATGCTCGATATGCTGGTAGAAGGCGTAGGTCAGCTGAGAATGCTGGCCCGTGTTAGTGGTCGCCAGGCCACTAAATATAAAGCACAATTACAACCTTTCCAATCTCTGCTCGTACAATATAACGGCAAGTCTGATTTAAAATACATTAATCGTTTTGAACCCCATGGCCGGCAAACTATGTTGCAGGGTACCGAGCTTTATTGCGGCTTCTATATGAACGAATTAACCAATCGTATCGTACCTATCAATGAGCCGATGGAAAGTGTTTATCATCTTTATAAACAGCATCTAGGTGAATTATCAACCACTAAAAACCTGCAAGCGGTGCTTCGCTCTTATGAGTTTCAGTTACTTGAAATGCTTGGTTATGGCGTTGATTTTAGTGTTGATGCCGAAGGTGATGAAATTAACGATGCAGCAAATTACCAGTACTTTGCTGAATACGGTTTTTTACTGCATGACGACCCCCATAGTGGTTTTTCAGGAAAGCAATTAAATGCCATAGCAGCTCATGACTTTAGCGCCCCTGATGTGTTATATATGGCAAAGCAATTAAGTCGATACCTACTCAAGCCTTTACTTGGTAAAAAGCCATTAAAAAGCCGTGAGTTATTTATTAAGTAGGCTGATGTTCAGCCTTGAATCGTTGTTTTAAACAGGTAAAAAAATGAAAGATATTCTTCTTGGTGTAAACGTTGATCACATTGCCACTTTACGCCAAGCGCGTGGCACGAGTTACCCAGATCCTGCGCATGCTGCAGCTGTTGCAGAGCATGCTGGTGCAGATGGTATCACCATTCATTTGCGTGAAGACCGTCGTCATATTCAAGATCGCGACGTATATGTGATGGCAAAAACGATTCAAACACGTATGAATCTTGAAATTGCAGTGACCGATGAAATGATCGACATCGCCCTTGAAGTGAAACCTGCTTATGTTTGTTTAGTGCCTGAAAAGCGTGAAGAGCTTACCACAGAGGGTGGTCTTGATGTTGTGGGTAATTTTGAAAAAGTAAAAGCAGCAACAGAAAAGCTAACAGCAGCAGGAATTAAGGTTTCGTTATTCATTGATGCCGACAACGCACAACTTGACGCTGCAAAAGCGTGTAATGCTCCATACGTTGAAATTCACACCGGTGCTTATGCTGATGCTGAAAATGACGAAGAACTTCACACTGAGCTTGAGCGTATTCGTAGCGGCGTACAATATGCCGATAGCCTAGGTTTAATCGTAAATGCCGGCCATGGTCTTCATTACCACAATGTAAAACCCATTGCGGCAATGCCAGAAATTTATGAGTTAAACATTGGTCATGCGATTATTGCCCGTGCAGCGATTGATGGTTTAGAAAAAGCAGTCAGCGATATGAAACGTTTAATGATTGAAGCAAGACTTTAAGCTGACGCCTTTAATAAGAGCCAGCAAATTTGAATACTGAGCGCGGTGGATGTGATATCCACCGCGTTTTTTATTTACTCAGATAAACAATAAATTGTGCAAGCAATGAAGATAGCCAAGGGGAAAGGCAGAGTAGGACCACTAAATATTGATGCTTTTTCTTAAAGCTTTTCAAAACATCATCATCTATTGCCGACAATTCACCTTTCTTAATTGAATGAATAACCATTGAGTCAGGTTTTGCTTTCATTAAGCGGGCTTTACTCTCGTATGCTTGCCACTGTTCAGTGTAATTGGTTTTTACGTAATTATTAGCTTCAATACTTAGTTTTTTATAGCAAAGGAAAAACCAAGTGAGTGAAATAGCGCTAAAGACGATAAGTAAAATAAAATACAAAGCAAGCTCCCTTTAATACTTCACTACGCGTGTACCCGTGGAATAAATAATATCGGAACTAGGGCATGAATAGTTAGGTTTTAGCTCTTTGCAAGGTTGCTCAGGTGTGTCAAAACAAAAGTCAAAGCGAGTTTGGGTTTTCACTGCTTTATCAGTAATATTTTTCGCCAGCTCATTCCAGTGCCAATTAGTGATTACATCTTTTGCTGCATCTGCAAATACAGGGTTAGTTGAGGCAACTACCTGAATATCTCTAATCTCATTTTGTGGCGTAATGACGTACTCAATAGTTGCGCAACCTTCTTTTGCTTGGATGACTGCTTTTTTTGGATATCTGGCAGGAAAGCGTTCAAGCTGTTGCCATTTTGCTGACTCCATTTCATTATAGCTAACAGCTAAATCCGCATACTCTAATTTTACTGGTTTGTCTGAGGTTGATGCGCAACCAAAGACAAACAAACTGCCAGCTAGCATTAAATAGTTTTTCATTAATATTCCTTTATAGAATTTATTGAGTGTTTTTTATCGTTGCTGCTCAAGCATTCCAGCATCGCTCAACAAATTATTTAGCTCATCAACAAGCTCAAACAATTCAGGCTCAATGTAATTTAAATCGCAATCACCTTTTAGTGCTGTCTCGAGTGTTTCGGCGAGGGATTTAAGTTTTGGCACACCAGTGTAACAACATGCGCCATGGAACTTGTGCACAATGCTAAGCACATGTTCACAATCTTCTTTTTCTATAGCTTCATTGAGCAGACGCAAGGTTTCCGGCACGCTGAGTAATAACATATTGAGCATTTCTAGTGCTAGCTCTTCTTTACCGCCAGCACGTTGTAGTGCTAACTGCCAATCTAAGCGGGCACTTTCAAATGGAGGCTCTGAGTTAATTGCTGCAACTTTGTTGCGTTCACGGTTAATCGGTGATTGTGGACTATGATCGCTAATTATTTGTTTTAGCATGTCCTCATCAATAGGTTTGGTTAAATAGCCTTTAAAACCATCCTTAAGTAGCTGTTCTTTTTCACCCGCTAGGGCGTGAGCGGTTACAGCAATGATAGGGGTATCTTCATTAAGAGATGACTCGCGAATAAGTTTACATGCGGTAATACCATCCATAATTGGCATTTGGATGTCCATGAAGATTAAGTCATATTTGTGGCTTTTACTTAAGCTGTAAGCTTGTGAACCGTTGTGTGCGGTATCTATCAGTTCTATTTGTTCATCAAGCAAGGTGCAAATAAGTTTAAGGTTGGCATCGTTATCGTCTACAACCAGTACTTTTAGCGGTAATAGTTTTTCATCGCCTTGTTCAATGTTATGTACAGGGTGATCAAGGCGATAAGGTGCAGCAAGCACTTCGCATAATTTACGGTGGTTAAGTGGTTTGCTTAAGCACGCATCTGCTCCGCTGCCAATAAAGGCTTCGCGCATATTATGCGAAACTGTATTGAGCATAAGGTAAAGATAGTCAGTGACAGGGCGAACGGCTTTTACATAACTCTTGAGCTGTTGCATATCATCAATTGCAGCTGTATGACCGATAATACAAATATCGTAACTGAAGTCTTTGTTAATCTCAGCTAAGAAACTTTCTTCATCTAAGCAGGCAGTTACTCGTGCTTGCCACTCATTAAGCAATGACAGAGTCGCTTGGTGTGTATGCTCGTGAGGTTCAAGGTAAAGAATACGCTTATTAATTAGTGACTGAGTCGGTAAGTCACTGGTAATTGAGTTACTTGGCGTTCTGAATACGGCATTGAACGTAAAGCAGGTACCATTACCAGGTGCTGAGTTTAGGGTGATGCGGCCATTCATCGCTTCAACAATATGCTTAGTGATGATTAGCCCAAGACCTGTGCCACCAAATTTACGGGTGATACTAGAGTCAGCCTGGCCAAATGGGGTAAATAACGCATCTTGTTTATCCATTGGGATGCCTACACCAGTGTCGGTGACAGACACTAAAATAGAGGCGCGTTCTTCATCTAATAAGCGATAGCCAACATCAACTTTGATTGAGCCTTTTTCAGTAAACTTAATGGCATTACTTAACAGGTTGATTAAAATTTGTTTAAAGCGGGTCGGGTCGCCAGTTAAGTTGTCGGGTACTTGTGGGTGGATAAATATTGATAGTTCAAGTTGTTTTTCGTGAGCACTTGGTGCCAACAAGGTCATAACTTCATTAATATTGTCACGGAGCTGGAATTGCATTGACTCAAGCTCCATGGCTCCGGCTTCTAATTTCGAAAAGTCTAAAATATCGCTGATAATGGTAAGTAAACTATTTGCCGACAGTTCAATGGTATCAAGATAATCTTTTTGATGCTTATTTAGCGGAGTCTTATAAAGCTGGCGTGTAAAACCAATTACACCATTCAAAGGTGTGCGTAATTCGTGACTCATTTTAGCTAAAAAGTCTGATTTTACTCGGTTCGCATCTTGCGCGTCTTTTTTAGCAATACTTAACTGAATATTTTGGGTTTCGTATTGTTCGAGTGTTTCGCGATAATCTGAGGTTGCTTGGTCAATGTGCTTTTGCATCTCATCACGTTGCACGACCATGGTTTCTGCAATGGTATTTAAACCTGTGCGTAATAACTCAAACTCACCAAACATTTTTTGATCAAGTCCAGTGTCTACTTTACCTTCAATAAGCTTGTCGGTAGCTAGTACTAACTTATTAAGAGGCTGTATAAACATGCGAGTTAGTCTAAACGCTAATACGATAGCAAGTATGAGCGCGAGTAATATCACTACGCCACTGACCAATAATGCCCGTTGCTGGCCAATAATGGCTTGTTGTTTGTTAAGCATGATCACCACAGTACCAAGTGATGCTTGATAGCTGTGATGATTCCAAATCGTGTCTTGGCGGCTATGATTAATTATGGCAGTGGAGAATGTTAAATAGTGCTCAGAATTTTGTACTTGGATGCCATCCATGTTGTTTGCATTGCTGCTAACAATTTCTTTGAACTCACTTTGGTATTTACTAAAAATCACTAACTCATTGTTTTCATCAAAAATAGCAATTGATTGGATAGCAGGGGAGTGTTTGTTGTGCGTATGACTAACTAAGCGAGTTAATAAGGCTTTATCACGCTTTAATAGCGGTTGCTCAACAGCAATGGCGAGGGGCTCAATAATAGTCACGCCCTGTTGATACAAAATTTCATCGAGCTCAATGTAACGATTTATTGTAAAATAACCGCCCAGCAACAAGCCTATGATCACAGTCGGTATAAGTGTAAGGGTTAAGACTGAGTCACGTAAGCCAAATTTAGTCATAAAGAATGTTGTTATCATTATTATCGTTGTTTAAGAGTATATACTTACTCCCGCTTTATCAATAATTAAGGTGTTGCCCAATGGCACAGATTTTCAAAGCCAAAAAGAAATCCGTTTCGCAAAAAATGCTAACCCTGAATGTCACTGCTATGGATCACCAAGGGCGGGGCGTTGCTAAGCAGGGGAATAAAGTCTGTTTTGTTAATGGTGCTTTGCCGGGTGAAGAAGTAAAAGCGTTATTGATTGAAGATAAGGCACGTTTTGCCAGTGCTGATTGTAAAAAAGTGCTATCAGCCTCAGCGCATAGGGTTACTCCTTTTTGCCAGCATTATCAGGTTTGTGGTGGTTGTCAGCTACAGCACCTTGATGCAGAGCAGCAATTGGTTGAGAAGCAAGCTGCGGTTAGCCAGCTGTTTAGCAAGTTTGCCAAAGCTGATGACTTAAATTGGCAAGCACCTCTGCTTAGTGAAGAGCACCATTATCGTCGCTCTGCGCGCATTGCCGTAATGCACGACAAAGCCGCAAAGAAAATGCGAGTAGGGTATCGGGCTCAAGGTTCTAAACAATTAGTGAGCATAGAAAACTGTGATGTGCTGAGCGGCACTTTTAAAGACGTTTTTTCAGTTTTTGATGTTCTTATCAACAGCCATTCAGGTCTGAGTAGCATTAGTCACTTACAATTATGTGAAGCTGATAACGCGGCCTTTGTGGTTATTAGGCATACCAAAGCCATTAACGCAGAGTTAAAAGCCATTGTAGTCGCAGCGTGTGATGAATATAGCTGGCGTGTTGTGTGGCAGTCACACAGTGGCGAAATTGATCACAGTGACCATCCAATGCCGTACTACCAGATACCGGCTTATGATTTACGCTTTGAGTTTGGCCTTGAAAACTTTATTCAAGTTAACCCGCAAGTAAACCAAGCTATGCTGCATCAAGCAAAACAGTGGCTTGATTTACAAGGTCATGAGCAGGTATTGGATTTGTTTTGTGGCATTGGTAACTTTTCATTATTGATTGCAAAGTATGCTAAATATGTTATTGGTGTTGAAGGGGTCGATTCTGCGGTTGCATTAGCAAAACAAAATGCGCAAACTAACTCATTGTCGAATACCGATTTTTATTGTTTTGATTTAACAAAATCACTGCAATCAGCTGCTTGGTTTAGTGCCGAACTTGACGTGTTAGTACTTGATCCATCACGTACTGGTGCAATGGCTATTTTAGAGCAGTTACCACTTACTCAGTTTAAAACGATTTTATACGTCTCTTGTGATCCTGTTACTTTAGCCCGTGACAGTGCAATTATTTTACAAGCAGGCTTTAGCATTGAAAAAATTGGGCTTATGAATATGTTCCCGCATACCGGGCATATTGAAACGATGGCGTTATTTCACAGGAGGTAAAGCGCACATGGTAGCCACTAGACAGTCACATCAGCTAACTAAGCCGAGTGATTTTGCCAGCCGTATCGAGCTGTTAGCGCTAACAGAAGACAAACATACCTTATTAGAGCAGGCTCACCAACTGTGCCTGCATTGCGATGATGCAAAACGTGAAAACACAGCCATTGAAATGGTGGAAATTTTAGCTGAGCTAAATTTAGACGCAGATTCCCTTGCTACTGCTTTTTTAACGCCTTATTTTTTAGCTGAAAAAATCTCGATAGAGACAGTCACTGAAAAGCTGGGTAACCACGTTGCATTATTACTAACAGGCGTAAGCCAAATGGCGACCATCAGTACCTTAGCCCACCAAGGGAAAGGCACTGTACAAATTGATAATATCCGCCGCATGTTATTAGCCATGGTTGAAGATGTGCGGGCTGTAGTGATTAAACTGGCAGAGCAAGTGTGCCACTTGCGTGATGTTAAAGACGCCAGTGAAGAAGAGCGCGTTATTGCCGCTAAAGAAACTCGCGACATTTTTGCCCCCCTTGCTAACCGTTTAGGGATTGGCCAGCTTAAGTGGGAACTTGAAGACCTGTCGTTCCGTTATCTGCATCCAGATACCTATAAAAATATCGCTAAACAGCTAGATGATAAGCGCCTTGCCCGTGAAGCTTACATGGAGAACATGGTTGCTTTAGTTAAAGCACGCTTGGCTGAGGCGGGTATTGAAGGTGAGGTGTATGGTCGCCCTAAGCATATCTACAGCATCTATAAAAAAATGGCACAGAAGAACTATGAGTTCGACCAGCTTTTTGACATTCGCGCTATGCGCATAGTGGTAGAGCGCCTGCAAGATTGTTACGCGGCGTTAGGTATCGTTCATACTAACTGGCGCCATTTAAATAAAGAATTTGATGATTACATCGCAACACCTAAACAAAACGGTTATCAGTCAATCCATACCGTGGTATTTGGCCCTGAAGGTAAAACCGTTGAAATTCAAATTCGTACGAGCGAAATGCACCAAGATGCTGAGCTAGGTGTTGCTGCGCATTGGATGTACAAAGAAGGTGCATTGCCAGGGCGTGGTTCAGGCTACGAGCAAAAAATTAGCTGGTTACGTAAGTTACTGCAATGGCAAGAAGAAGTCGTTGATGGCAGTGACCTAGCGGAAGAGCTTAAAAACCAAGTAGTAGAAGACCGCGTTTATGTGTTTACGCCTAAGGGTGATATTTTCGATTTACCGCTAGGTGCAACACCACTTGATTTTGCTTATTACATTCACTCAAACGTAGGGCATCGCTGTATTGGTGCAAAAGTGTTCGGCAAAATCGTACCCTTTACTCATCAATTAAGTACCGGTGATCAGGTTGAAATTTTAACTCAAAAGCAGCCTAATCCAAGCCGTGATTGGTTAAACCCATCGCTTGGTTATATCAAGTCATCACGAGCTCGTTCTAAAATCCATCATTGGTTTAAGCAGCTTGATCGCGATAAAAACTTAAGTGCCGGTAAAGAGATTCTTGAAACTGAGCTGCAAAAGCTGGATTTATCGACCAAAGATCTAGCGCCAGCAATTGAGCGTTTTAACCTTAAAGGCCTTGACGACCTTATGGTTGCGGTAGGTGCTGGGGATGTTCGCTTAAACCAGTTATTAAACTTTATTAGTGACCGTGAGCATGACGAACCACAAATTAAGTTTAAAAAACCAAAAAGTGTCACTGGCGATAAGAACGGTATTGTTGTTGATGGGGTAGGTAGCTTAATGAGCCATGTTGCTAAATGCTGCCGACCCGTGCCGGGTGATGAAATCATCGGCTACATTACGCAAGGCCGAGGGATTGCAGTTCACCGAGAGGATTGTGATTCGTTTGAGAAACTTCGCCAGAAGCATCCTGAGCGGGTGATATCAGTAAGTTGGTCAGACGACATTAATGGCTCTTACTCATTAACGATTAAAGTTGAAGCCACTGACCGCTCAGGTCTTATTCGAGATATCAGCTCAGTGCTTGCAAACGAAAAAGTGAATGTGCTGAACATGAACGTCAACACAATTGAAGATAAGCAACTTGCGCTGTTTTCAATGCAGGTTGAAGTGCATGACCTATCGAGTACTAACCGCTTATTGTCTAAGCTACACCAAATCGAAGGTGTGCATGATGCAAAGCGTGGTCATTCGTAATGAGTAATAAACAGGCAATTGAGCAATCGCTTGCAATTATGGCCAAACTACGGGACCCAGAATCTGGGTGCCCGTGGGATTTAAAACAAGACTTTAAATCGATTGTACCGCATACCCTTGAAGAAGCTTACGAAGTAGCAGACTGCATTGAAAAAGGTGAACTCACTGAGCTTAAAAGTGAGCTTGGCGATTTACTTTTTCAAGTTATTTTTTATGCTCAACTTGCTAAAGAGCAGGGCTTATTTGATTTTGCCGATGTGGCTAATACGCTTAATGATAAATTAGTTCGTCGTCATCCCCATGTCTTTGCAAAGCAAAGTGAGCTGTCGGACGCTGAGCTTTCGGCGCAGTGGCAAGCTATTAAAGCACAAGAGCGAGCAGAAAAAACCGCCTCTCCACAAATGAGTTTATGGCAAGATATTCCTGATGCTATGCCGGGGTTATCAAAAGCGAAGAAGATTCAACAGCGCGTAGCAAGCCTAGGGTTTGATTGGCCAAGTTATCATGGGGCACTCGATAAAGTTGCTGAAGAAGTAGACGAAGTTAAAGAAGCACTGGCTCATGATCCTAACTCTGATCATAGTGCAGAGGAGCTGGGTGATTTACTTTTTGCAACGGTAAATGTAGCCCGCCATATTAAACGTGACCCTGAGCAATTATTACGAAGTGCCAATGCTAAGTTCGCGTCACGCTTTGAAAAAGTGGCTGCTTACTTAGGTGAACGTGGTCAAAGTTTAGAGACGGCTAGCCTCGAAGAAATGGACAACGCATGGGAAGCCATTAAAAAGCAGGCAAACTAAGTAAGTTATGATACGGCTTGGGTACAGCGTAACCAAGCTCGTTTTTTGTGCACTTATTTGCTAATTTTATCTGGATTGATAGCAGTCCCTTTGCTACAATATCGCCCCGTCTTGATTCTATATTATTCCTTTTAATTCCTGATATTCTAGGGTTCGCATGAGTACAAAATTTATCTTCGTAACTGGCGGGGTTGTTTCTTCGTTGGGTAAGGGTATTGCAGCAGCGTCATTAGCCGCTATTTTAGAAGCACGTGGTCTTAACGTGACTATTTTAAAGCTGGATCCTTACATTAACGTTGACCCAGGCACTATGAGCCCAATTCAACACGGTGAAGTATTTGTAACTGAAGACGGTGCAGAGACTGACCTTGACTTAGGTCACTATGAGCGTTTCATCCGTACCAAGATGACTAGCCGCAACAACTTCACACAAGGTCGTGTTTATGAAGATGTATTACGACGTGAGCGTCGTGGTGAGTACCTTGGTGCAACAATTCAGGTTATTCCACACATCACAAACGACATTAAGCAACGTGTATACGACGGTGCTGAAGGTCGCGATGTAGCAATCGTTGAAATTGGCGGTACAGTTGGTGACATCGAGTCACAACCATTCTTAGAAGCAATTCGTCAGCTTGGCACTGAAATTGGCCGTGAGCGCGCATTGTTTATCCACCTAACGCTAGTGCCATTCTTAGGCCCTGCAGGTGAAGTTAAAACTAAGCCAACACAACATTCAGTAAAAGAATTACGTTCGATTGGTATCCAACCTGATATCTTGATCTGTCGTTCTGATCGTAAATTACCAAATAACGAGCGTGCGAAGATTGCACTTTTCACTAACGTTGAAGAGAAAGCCGTTATTTCATTACCAGACGTAGAAAGCATCTATAAGATCCCTGCGTTACTTAAGTCACAAGAATTAGATAACTTCGTTTGTCGTCGTTTCTACCTTGAGTGCCCAGAAGCAGATTTATCTGAATGGGAACAAGTGTTATATCAAGAGTCTAACCCGACAGGTGAAGTGACAATTGGTATGGTTGGTAAGTACATAGAACTACCAGATGCATATAAATCAGTAAACGAAGCATTAAAGCATGCGGGTCTGAAAAACCGTTTAACTGTGAACATCGAATATGTTGATTCACAAGACTTAGAAAGCAAAGGTACTGAGTTACTGTCTCACCTTGATGCTATCTTAGTACCAGGTGGCTTCGGCGGCCGTGGTGTTGAAGGTAAGATCTTAGCGGCTAAATATGCACGTGAAAACAAAGTTCCTTACTTAGGCATTTGTTTAGGTATGCAAGTAGCGCTTATTGAATATGCGCGTAACGTTGCAGGCCTTGAAGATGCAAACTCAACAGAGTTTAATGCTAAATCAGCACACCCAGTTGTTGGTTTGATCACAGAATGGCAAGATGCTGACGGTAACGTTGAAATCCGTGATGAGCAATCTGACCTAGGTGGTACTATGCGTTTAGGTGCACAGAAGTGTCACTTAACACCGGGTTCTAAAGTAAGTGAAGTATACGGTAGTGACGAGATTGTAGAGCGTCACCGTCACCGTTACGAAGTGAATAACCACTTTGTAGAGCAGCTTGAAAAAGCAGGCTTAAGTTTCACTGGTTTATCTGAAGATAAGAAACTAGTCGAAATTATCGAGAATAAAGATCACCCTTGGTTTATTGCCGCGCAATTCCACCCGGAATTCACGTCAACACCACGTGATGGTCACCCGCTATTTGAAGGGTTTGTTGCAGCTGCACATACTCACCAAAAAGCGTCATCGTAATTTAAATAGGCCGTGCTTTATGCACGGCTTATTTGTTTTAATAAGCCAATGGCATTAAGGATAATTAATAAAATTGGCACTAACTCACCATTTTCGGGAAAAGAGGAATCAAGATGTCAGAAATCGTAAAAGTGATTGGTCGCGAAATCATGGACTCGCGTGGTAACCCAACTGTTGAAGCTGATGTACATTTAGCTGATGGTTCATGGGGCCGTGCTGCAGCACCATCTGGTGCATCAACAGGTACTCGCGAAGCGCTTGAATTACGTGATGGTGATAAAACACGTTACCTAGGTAAAGGTGTTTTAAAAGCAGTAGGCTATATCAATAACGAAATCGCTGAAGCTCTTAAAGGCCAAAACGCAGTTGACCAAAAAGCGGTTGACCAAGTAATGCTTGACTTAGATGGTACTGAAAACAAAGAAAAACTAGGTGCTAACGCTATCTTAGCTGTGTCTTTAGCAACAGCTAAAGCGGCTGCAAACTCAAAAGGCGTTGAGCTTTATGAGCACATTGCAGACCTAAACGGCACGCCAGGTGTTTACTCAATGCCATTACCTATGATGAACATCATCAATGGTGGTGAGCACGCTGATAACTCTGTTGATATTCAAGAGTTCATGATCCAGCCAGTTGGCGCTACAAACTTCCGTGAAGCGTTGCGCATGGGCGCTGAAGTTTTCCACAGCCTAGCAAAAGTACTTAAAGCTGAAGGTCACTCTACATCAGTAGGTGATGAAGGTGGTTTTGCTCCTAACCTTGAATCAAACGAAGCGGCACTTGCTGCAATCAAGGTCGCTGTTGCAAATGCAGGTTATGAGCTTGGTAAAGATATCACTCTAGCTCTAGACTGTGCGGCATCTGAGTTCTACGACAAAGAAGCAAATATCTACGACCTTAAAGGCGAAGGTAAAAAATTCACTTCTGAAGAATTCAACCACTTCCTTAAAGGCCTTACAGAGCAATACCCAATTGTTTCAATTGAAGACGGCTTAGATGAGTCTGATTGGGATGGTTTCGCACACCAAACACAACTAATTGGCGACAAAGTACAATTAGTAGGTGATGATCTTTTCGTAACTAACACAAAGATCTTAAAGCGTGGTATTGATAACGGTATTGCTAACTCAATCCTAATCAAGTTCAACCAAATCGGTTCATTAACTGAAACGCTTGCTGCTATCAAAATGGCTAAAGACGCTGGCTTCACAGCTGTTATCTCACACCGTTCAGGTGAAACTGAAGATGCGACAATTGCTGATTTAGCAGTAGGTACTGCAGCGGGTCAAATCAAAACGGGTTCATTAAGCCGTTCTGACCGTATTGCTAAGTACAACCAATTACTTCGCATTGAAGAAGTATTAGGTGAGAAAGCACCTTACAATGGTCTTAAAGAGGTTAAAGGTCAGTAATCTGGCTTTTAGCTCATCAAGACCTTAAAAACCTCCTTCGGGAGGTTTTTTTATAGCGTAAACTTTAAGTAGTAACAGCAAGCTTTTGTAATCAATATAAAAATGATAATGTTTTAAAGATTATTGTGTTTTGTTCTATTTAATCTGAGGGTAATGTGGCTGGCAAGTTAATTTTTGAATTATTAGAAGCGCGGTTCAATGGCAAAATAGTTGAAAATTCGGCCATAATTGATTACGCGGTTAAAAATAAAGACTTTGCGAGAGCTTGGTTTTACCATGCTATATCATCTTCTTTGCTACATGATGAATTGATTAACTGCCTTCTAATTGCAAAGTATCATAATTTAAATGAACTTGAATTGTTGTTTGAGTATTGGCCTAAATTGCAGTTTCAAAAGTGTCAGCTATTGAAAGCCTCGCCTCATCTAGTTAGTAAAGTCCCTGAGATTAATGAGTTGTTAACTGAAGAGCTGACTCAACTAATTCAAATGTTGTTACCCCTTCCTGTATCGCAAAATCTTGGTGATTCTCGAGTTAACTTACTCGACAGTAAAATGAATGATGAAGCCCTACAAAAAGTGATTGGATTTGCCAAAGAAAAATTAACTGATGCTAAACTTTATTCGGAACAACAAAAGCATCAGAAAGTAGATTCAATTCGAAATAATGATCAACATATTGTTACTTTACCAGTCAATGATTTTTTCACGGCACTTATTCAAAGATATATGTGTATTAATAATATTTTTGATTTGAAGTATGCTGAACCAGCTATCATTTATCGATATAAAAAAGGACAGCAGTATAAATGGCACTATGACTTTATCACCCCGAGCAATAGTGCAGCCCAAAAAGAAATAGACTTTTTTGGGCAACGAAAAAAAACAATCATTTTAAACCTTAATGAGGGGTTTAAAGGTGGGGAGACTGCCTTTAAGTTTTGGGAATTAGAAGTATCAGCGAAAGCAGGTCAGTTAATTCAATTTAACAATATGCTTGATACTAAAGTTGATAAAAGTTCAGTACATTCTGGAAAACCAGTAATTGATGGTGAAAAATGGATTTGTACTCTATGGTTCAGAGAAAAACCATTCTGGTTAAGAGCTTCTATTTGGAATTCATAGCTGAAATTGTTGTTTTAGGATCTCGCCGGTAAAGCTGGTTTTTAGATAAAAACCGCGAGGTAAGGTTTGTACTATCTGGCCATTCGGGCCAATTGCATCAGTCAGTGCTTTGCTATTGGCTGCTTTTGGCCTTATTTGCATTACATCACCTAAATGACCCGAAATTTCATCTACGCGCCCAAGGGCGATTAGCTCCATTTGTTCTTCCCAATCACGCTGTAAAAGGGCATCTTGCTCTGCACTTGGCTGCCATAAAAAGCCACTGCCTATGGTACGGTGAAAAGGCAGTATCTCACGTTCGCCTAAAATCGGTAGCCATAAAACATGATTCAACTTTTTACGAACCGTGCTTTGCTGCCAAGTCATTCCTGTCACATTTAATAGTGGTGTGACCGAAACAAAGGTTGTTTCGAGAGGTTTGCCTTTAAATGAAATAGGTAAGGTTTTTAGCTCAATACCTAACTCTTCAAAATCAGGTGTTGGTTTTGAACCTGCCGTTGCGCCAAGTACATATTCAATAAGTTGCCCGGTCCAGCCTTTTTCACGTAGTAAATCGTCAGGGGTTTTAAATTGATATTGCTCAGCTAATTGCCCTAAGGTGAGGCCGGCTATAGCATCAACACGTTGCATTAATTCGTTTACTGAGGCTGGTTTTATAGGTCGCATAAGGCGTTTATTTGATTGTCTATTTATCCGGTTCATGATAGCAAATGCGCGCCTTAGTGGATATCTTTGTGTTTGGGTGTTTTTTGCGCACGTTAAGTGTGGGCTAAAAATAATCAGTTTTATTTTGAGGTGCCATACCCTAACTAATTGATATTTATCTATTTTACTGTTTTTGTACGGTGTTTCCATTTCATTAATTAATCAGTTGTTTGTATAAATACAGATATATAAACATGTTTATCCACAGTTTCTGTGGAGAAAGTGTATATTTAAACTGTGGATTGTGGATTTGTTTGCAATTTAGGCATGATTTACAAAAGTTATGCACAAGCTGTGGGTAAGGTGATGAAAATACGGTTGTAAATGGTTATTTTAATCAAACGGCACATTTTTATGATAATTACTTCGTAACACCTTGATTAAACATGTTTGTTAAAAAATAATTTTTCAATCTAATTTAGGCTTAGGTGTAAAGTGTTTGCTGTATCGCAGGTTATGTGGAACAATCAATAAAAATCGACTTACAAATGAGGCACTAAGGTGATTGATGCCGAAGGTTTTCGTGCCAATGTCGGAATTGTAATTTGCAATAATCAGGGACAAGTATTTTGGG
Source organism: Pseudoalteromonas sp. bablab_jr010 (assembly GCF_016464105.1). Classification (NCBI taxonomy): domain Bacteria; kingdom Pseudomonadati; phylum Pseudomonadota; class Gammaproteobacteria; order Alteromonadales; family Pseudoalteromonadaceae; genus Pseudoalteromonas; species Pseudoalteromonas sp. bablab_jr010. The sequence goes on from NZ_JACDWV010000195.1 coordinate 75,406, forward strand.
CTCGTCGCTATGGTCAGCACTCTTGGCAATTTCCCCAAGGTGGTGTGGATGACGGCGAAACAGCAGAGCAAACCATGTACAGAGAATTACACGAAGAAGTGGGCTTGCTTCCTGAAGACGTTGAGATCGTCGCAAGTTCTAAACATTGGTTACGCTATAAATTACCCAAGCGTTTAATTCGCAGAGACTCAAGTCCTGTGTGCATTGGGCAAAAACAAAAATGGTTTTTACTGAAACTTCGTTGTAAAGATGAAGATGTAAATTTACTTAAAACTCATCACCCCGAGTTTGATGATTGGCGATGGGTGAGTTATTGGTATCCGGTTAGGCAAGTTGTTTCGTTTAAGCGCGATGTATATCGTCGAGTAATGAAAGAGTTTGCTCCGTTTGCAATGCCGTTTAATAAACGAGAGCAACACAAAGATCATTGGCGACATAAACGATAAGGGCAACCTTATTTAAATCAAAGGAGCAGCATCATGTTAGCCACGCTCAGATCAATTGCTGAGGCAGTGTCGCAACAGGCGGACTTAAACAGTGCGCTGGGGTGTTTTGTGCAAATGGTAAAAGATGCCATGCAAACACAGTGCTGCTCGATTTATTTTGCCGATTATAGCCAAGATAACTTTGTATTGATGGCCACCCAAGGCCTCAACCCAGATGCCGTGGGTAAGTTTCGTATAGGCTTTACCGAAGGTCTCGTTGGCCTTGTTGCTCAGCGTGAAGAGCCCATTAATATAGCTTTTGCTAAATCTCACCCTCGTTTTAAACTCTCACCTGAAGTTAATGAAGAAGGCTACAACGCGTTTTTATCAGTGCCAGTCGTGCATCAGAAAAAGGTTTTAGGCGTTATTGTTGTTCAACAAAAACTAGCCCGTGTTTTTAGCCCTGACGAAGAGTCATTCTTAATTACGCTCTCGGCCCAGTTAGCTTCTCAGTTAGCGCATGCAGAAATAAAAGAAATATTACGGGTCGATGAGTTTTCACACCAAACCTCAGTATTAAAAGGGGTATCAAGTGCGCCGGGTATTGCCATAGGTGAAGCCTTTGTAGTGATCCCTAAACTTGACTTTAGCTCTATAGAACTGCAAAAAGACGACGATGTGAGCACCCAGCGCAAACTATTTACACAAGCGGTTGCTGCAACGCGTAACGAGTTTAATACCTTATCTATGACACTGAGTGACTCTATTCCGCAAGAGGCACTTGCTGTATTTGATGTTTATCAGCAGTTACTCGATGCCAAAAGCCTTGGTCAAAATGTTGAAGCGCAATTAAAACAAGGATGGAACGCCAAAAGTGCTCTGAAAATTGTTATTGAGAAATTGGTGACTCAATTCAATGCCATGCAAGACCCTTATATTAAAGAGCGCGCTGTTGATGTTAAAGATATTGGTTTACGGGTCTTGCATCATTTAGTTAATACTGAGCATGCGGCAAAACCTTACCCTAAAGACACTATTTTAATTGCTGGTACATTAACTCCTGCGATGCTTGCTGAAGTACCTAAAGGGCACCTTGCTGGGGTTGTAAGTGTTAATGGTGCAGCAAATAGCCATGCTTCAATTTTAACTCGTGCTATGGGGATCCCAGCAATTTGGGGCATTGAAGATGTGCCGTTATTGCAGTTTGAAAGCAAGCAAATGATATTAGACGCCTATGCAGGGCGTTTATATATTTCTCCTTCACAAATGCTGCAAGAGGAATACAGCCAGCTTAAATATCAAGAAGCCTTATTGAACGACCGTTTTGTTGCAGAGCAAAACCTAGATGCCGTCACTAAAGATGGCGAACACATTAGCTTGTTACTAAACGCGGGTCTTGAATTAAATACCGAGCATGACAATAAGCCATTTTGCGATGGGGTAGGTCTTTATCGCACCGAAGCCTGGTTTATGCAAAAAGGCCAATTTCCTTCACAGTCAGAACAAGAAAACTGGTATCGCGAAGTGCTAACGAGTTACCACCCTAATCCTGTGGTGATGCGTACACTCGATATTGGTGGTGATAAAGTTTTAGATTACTTCAATATAACCGAAGAAAACCCATTTTTAGGTTGGCGTGGTATTCGTGTGACCTTAGATCACCCCGAGCTATTTTTAGATCAACTCAAGGCGATGTTAAAAGCCAACATTGGTTTGGGGAATTTAAAAATTATGCTGCCGATGATCAGTGGCTCAGAAGAAGTCGATGAATCTTTAAAGCTGCTCGAACAAGCCTATTTTGAGTTAAGTGAGCAATACCCCGAACAAGCCATTGAGCGCCCTGAAATCGGGGTGATGTTAGAAGTACCTTCGAGTGTATTTATGCTTGAAGAGTGGTCGCAAAAAGTCGATTTTTGCTCTGTAGGTAGCAACGATTTAACCCAGTATATGCTGGCAGTTGACCGCTCTAATGCCCGCGTTGCTGAGCTATTTAATCCTTATCACCCAAGTGTTCTTAGAGTGTTGTTAAAAATAGCACAGGAGTGTCAGCAACATGAGCTGCCATTTAGCTTGTGTGGTGAGTTAGGCGGCGATCCAGAAGGCGCATTACTGCTTATTGCAATGGGTTATCGAAGCTTGAGTATGAACTTTGCTTCGATTAGTAAAATTAAGTTTGTGCTTAGGCGATTAAATGTCAGTGATATGGAAAAGTTACTTGCAGAATGCTTATTACAACCCACTGCAAAACATGTACTTAGGTTAACGCGTAACTTTATGATTGAACATCAACTCGGTGAGCTATTTTACACCCCAAGCCAAGGTCAATCATGAGGGAAAATTGTGCTATGAAGCACTTATACCCAAGCCACCTCAAGATGTAGAATTCAGCGTTTCACAGGTGCTTAATATCAAGGCGTTACTTTGCAACAATGGCAGTCCCTTTTAAGAAGTCACAACGATGAGAGTAAGTGCCTGTGAAACGCCCAAAGGGTTGGTTTAAAAGCGATTTATACTGCGTTATTGATTTTAACAATAGAACCACTATTACTTGCAATCAATGCCTTGCCTAAATCGCTTTTAATTCCAACTGAAACTCGCATCTTGAGGTGGTTTGGGTATATATATTAGTTTAGTATATGTATATAACAAATTGAATATATGAGTGTGCTATGCATGATGTAATACTTTTAATGGTGTACTGCGCAATTTTGGGCAGTGTGGTTGGATTTTTAGCAGGCTTATTAGGCATTGGTGGCGGTCTTATAATCGTGCCAGTACTTAGTGCGCTATTAGTGTCGTTTAATGTTGCCGACCCAAGCCATGTATTAGTTATCGCGATAGCAACCTCGTTAGCATCCATTATTTTTACCTCGACGTCTTCAGCCTTTGCTCATCATCGTAATGCTAACGTGCCATGGGAAATTGCTCCTTGGGTTATGACTGGCGTTGGCCTAGGCGCATTGATCAGTGGCTTTGCAGCAAGCTTTATTCCTGAGCAGCTGCTGCGCTTTGTTTTTGCCGGTAGCGTGGTGTTTATCGCACTTAGAATGGTGTTATCGACACGAAAAAAAGCCGCCAGTGAAAAGCCGCTTCCATCAGGGCCTATTCTTGGCTTTTTATGTGCCATAATGGGGGCACTTTCAGGACTAATTGGTATTGGTGGTGGGGCGCTTATTGTGCCGCTACTGCATTATTTTTCCGTTGATATTAAAAAGGCCATTGGTTGTGCTGCTGCTTGTGGTATTGTCATTGCGCTGTTTGGCTCGGTGGGTTACGTATCTGCCGGCTGGCAATTAACATCTTTCAGTGATGGATTTGCCGGATTTGTGTATTTACCTGCGTTAGTCGGGATTGTGGTTACCTCGTCGCTCATTGCGCCTATAGGTGCCAAAGCCACGCATTACTTGCCTGTGGCAACAATAAAAAAAGTATTCGCGCTATTACTTGTCATAATTGCGCTTAAAATGGTGTTTAGTTAAAGGTTTTAATTTTTATGGCTCTTCAATTTCCAGATATCGATCCGGTTATTTTTTCGGTAGGCCCGCTCAGCGTACGTTGGTACGGTTTAATGTATTTAATTGGTTTTGCTTTGGCGATGTGGCTTGCTAATCGCCAAGCAGCAAAACCAAACTCAGGTTGGACAAAAGAACAAGTCAGTGACTTATTATTTTACGGCATGCTCGGGGTTATACTCGGTGGCCGTATTGGTTATGTATTGTTTTATCAGTTCAGCTACTTTATCGAAAACCCACTGTATTTATTCAGAATTGACCAAGGTGGTATGTCGTTCCATGGTGGCACCCTGGGTGTCATTACAGCTATTGCAATCTTTGCTTGGACCCGTAAAAAATCATTGTTTGAGGTAGGTGACTTTGTAGTGCCACTTGTGCCGCTTGGTTTATTAGCCGGACGTATTGGTAACTTTATTAATGGCGAACTATGGGGCCGAGTGACAGATGTACCTTGGGCATTTGTTTTTCCTACAGGTGGCCCAGAGCCTCGTCACCCATCCCAATTATACGAAGCCTTTTTAGAAGGCCTAGTGCTGTTCTTAATCTTACAATGGTTTATCAAAAAGCCTCGTCCAGCGGGAAGTGTTGCTGGGGTGTTCTTACTTGGCTATGGTACGTTTAGGTTTATTGTTGAATACTTCCGTGAACCAGATGCTCATTTAGGTTTATTTGCAGGCGTTATCTCTATGGGTCAAATACTGTCATTGCCGATGGTAATTGGTGGCCTTGGTTTGTTAATATGGGCCTATAAAAAGCCGCAGCAAAGCGTGGCAAGCAAAGCATAACAAGAGCAAATCAATGAAACAGTATTTAGATTTATGTCAGCGTATTGTTGACGAAGGTGTGTGGGTTGAGAACAAACGCACAGGAACCAAATGTTTAACCGTAATTAATGCCGATCTTGAATATGATGTGGCAAATAACAAGTTTCCGCTCATCACCACGCGAAAGAGCTTTTACAAAGCGGCGATAGCGGAGTTACTGGGTTATTTACGTGGTTACGACAGCGCTGCACAGTTTCGTGATATCGGCTGTATGACTTGGAATGCCAACGCGAACGAGAACAAAGCGTGGCTTGAAAATCCGCATCGTCGTGGTGAGGATGATATGGGCCGTGTGTATGGTGTTCAAGGGCGCAGTTGGCAACGCCCTGATGGTAGCCACCTTGATCAGCTTAAAAAAGTTATCGATAACTTATCGAAAGGAATTGATGATCGCGGTGAAATCGTCACTTTTTATAATCCAGGTGAATTTGAGCTAGGTTGTTTACGCCCTTGTATGCACACGCACACCTTTTCTTTGTTGGGCGATACTTTATACTTAACATCATACCAACGTAGCTGTGATGTGCCGCTGGGTCTGAACTTTAATCAAATTCAATGTTTTGTGTTACTTGCTTTAGTTGCACAAATAACCGGACATAAACCGGGTAAGGCGTATCATAAAATAGCGAATGCGCATATTTATGAAAACCAACTTGAATTGATGCGTGATGTACAACTTAAGCGAGAGCCTTTCGCGTCGCCAGAATTAAAAATAAACCCAAATATTAAATCATTAGAAGACATTGAAAGCTGGGTTACAAAAGATGATTTTGAAGTAGTAGGTTATCAGTGTCACGATGCAATTAAGTATCCGTTTTCAGTTTAAGAACAATAAAATTTAAGGAGAAATCAATGAAAGCAGTGATCCCAGTTGCTGGTCTTGGCACGCGTATGTTACCTGCAACAAAAGCAATCCCTAAAGAAATGCTTCCTATTGTTGATCGCCCGTTGATTCAGTACGTTGTAAATGAAGCAATATCAGCAGGAATTAAAGAAATTGTTTTAGTAACGCATTCAAGTAAAAACTCAATTGAAAACCACTTTGATACCAGTTTTGAGTTAGAAGCCACACTTGAAAAGCGTGTGAAACGTCAGTTACTTGCTGAAGTACAGTCAATCTGCCCGAAAGATGTGACTATTATCCACGTTCGTCAAGGTGAAGCGAAAGGCCTTGGTCATGCGATAAATTGTGCGGCGCCTATTATAGGTAATGAACCGTTTGTTGTTATCTTACCGGATGTTATCATCGATGATGTTGCGAGCGATCTTAAAAAAGATAACTTAGCTGAAATGATCCAGCGTTTTGAAACCACCGGTGAGAGCCAAATTATGGTTGAGCCTGTGCCGCAAAACGAAGTAGACAAGTTCGGTGTAGTAGACTTAGGTGATGTAACAATCAATCAAGGTGAAAGCGCCGCAATTTTGAATATGGTTGAAAAGCCTCCTATTGATCAAGCTCCATCAAATCTTGCTGTTGTGGGTCGCTATGTACTGAGCAAAAATATTTGGCCATTACTTGCAAAAACTCCAGCTGGGGCAGGTGATGAAATTCAATTAACAGATGCCATAGCCATGCTAATGGAAAAAGAAACGGTTGATGCATACTCTATGAAAGGTAAAAGCCATGACTGTGGTAGCAAAATTGGTTATTTAAAAGCCATCGTTGAATTTGCTTTACGACGTGAGGAATTCAAAGATGAATTGAGCGACTTCATAAAGTCGTTGGTTAAATAACCAATTCTATTTACTTAGTAATAAATTATGTTAAAAAAGTGCCTATATGGCACTTTTTTGTTATTTACAAGCAGCTGACAATTGTTGATTATTAACAAATTAGGGACTTTTCTGATATACCTTTGTCTTATAGGGTTGTTAAGATGAGTATGGTGATTAATTGCTCTAATTCAGTTAGTTAACTGAGTAATGAAAAGCATTAATAATTTTGCTGCAAATTGTTTATGTTATAAAGCTACTTTTTACTAACAACATGATTTGCAGCGAATTAAAGCACTAAACTGAAATTATAATAAAAACATAATGTTAGTGTTTATTTTCAATATCTTAAATTATCTTTTAGCTTTTGATGTACAGGTAAGTACTAACAGATAGTCTTCTTCAAAGTAAGAAGCAATTTTTTAACGGTACGTTTAAGAATCCTGATTATGAAAGATTACTTCAAGCCTTTTCGCTGCAGTATATACCTAATGGTGTTATTAACTGTTTCTGGTTGCAGTAATGAGCTGCTGCTAAGCTCTACCGTTAATTCTATGCAAAGTTTTGCACTTCGCTTAATCGATCCTATTTTTCAAATTAATGTAAAAACTAGTTCTGAGCTTCAATCAACGGCTACACAAAAAAATACCCTAGCCACTGCTGCTATATTAGCACCTACAAAACCTAATTATACTTTTGCGTTACAGTTAGCATCAGTTAGCTCTGAGACCGCAATAGAAGTCACCTTTCATAAAATGGCAAAACAAGCGCCTAGTATTTTTCAAGGTAAACCAATTTTGAATGTTGAAGTTGCAGACGTGCATGATAGAACTTTCTACCGCTTAAAGTTTGGAGGCTATAAGTATTTAAAAAATGCGAAAGCTGACTGCGCGGCTATTAAGCGACAAGGTATTGATTGTTGGGTTAGTAAATACACAGATAATCGAATTTATTTTTAGCGTCAAATATTCACTCTAAAGGTGGCATTTTTATTGCTAAGATTTAAGTCTGTTTTTTAGAATTGACGTCACCATGCATTTTTCTATTTTCTCTAAATATTTATTGTTAACCATCTGCTTAACTGCTTTAACAGCATGTATGATGAGCCAAGAACAAAGCCAGCCTGTTTATACTGAACAGCAGGTACAGCAATTTGCTGCCGAGTGGCAAAATCAACAGCCTAGCATTGAACGTCTTGCTGCAATGGAAAAAGACCTTGCGTTGTTAATCGAGGTACTTTCGGCTAATAGTGATTTAACTGCACAACCATCGGCATTTGAGCCGCAAAATGATGTGATCTATCACCAAAGTGAGCAAATACAATCTCAGCAATCATCATCAATCGACTCATTAGAAACGATTATTGCTGCAAACAAAGCAGCAGAAGCAGGTGTGCAATTAGGTTTATATTTAACGCCGAAAAAGGTCAGACATCAGGTCTTGAACCTTAAACGTGATTATCCTGCTGTTTTAAATGACCTAGATTTTCGCTTTAAAACTCGTGAGCAAAAAGGGGTAACCTTGTATGGATTACGAGCAGGTCCATTTGCAAATTATACTCAGGCGACAGCTTTTTGTGAGATAGCCAAAAGAATGGGGCAAACTTGTGTGACAGCCCCTTTTATTGGGGAGATGCTATAAGTATCTTTCCTCTTGGAAATTAGGGGATTAACCTTAAAGTATTTGTTCTAGAGGTCGATAAAGCTTAAGATACAGCAAAATGGCTTAGCCATTTATTTATAAGGACTTAATATGAAATTACCTCTTTCTTTAATTGCATGCTCATTAGCATTTTCTGCTTTTTATTCTTATGCCACTACTGAATCTTTCAGTGCAACAGTAAAGGTTCAAAACTCAGTTGTTTTAACAAAAGGGAATGATCTAAATTTTGGTACTATTCGTGCCGTAGCCGATCCTTCAGGTGCTGCGCAAGCTGTTTTAACAATTAACCCAGAACCTGATGCAAGCCCTGTTTCAACAAGAACAGATGCATCTCCTGCGATTATTTCAATTATTGAGCAAGGGTCTCCTGCTTCATTTACGGTATCGGAAGCGGTGCCAAATGCGCGTTTGTCGATTACTGATCCTACTGCTAATACTTTAGCTTCTGATGGACAAGGTTTAAATGAGCCAAACTTTATTGTTGATGAATGGAAGTATTTTATTACTTCAGGCCCAAATGCAAATGCTTATTACCTTCCAGGCAGCCCAAATTTAACAGCAGATGCAGACGGCAGTGTTGAGTTTAACATTGGTGCCAATTTATCTACCTCAAATTCGGCGTCATCTGAGCCTTATCGTGATGTTGAGTATACCGGCACTTTCCAATTAGAAGTTGCTTACTAATAATACTAGGTAATTAGTCATGCGCTTTTTGCTTTTAGCTACTGTTTTATTTTGTGTGTTCTCAACACCCTTACAGGCTGCGAGCACAGAGCAACAAGCGCTTGATTTTGGTACTCTAGTTATTCTAGCTAATACAAATACCAGCTCTGTAATCGTCAAAGATGATGGCAGTATCAATACGCAGGGCTCGGTTTATGTTCTTAAAAATGGCCGCCCTGCAGAATTATTACTTACTGACTTTCCAGCTAGAACTCAGCTAACTATGAATCTAGTTGCCCCAGTTGACTTAACACATGATATCGATGGCAACTCGAGTGCTGGATTTTCTGTACGCCTTAATGGTTTTCCTAAATATGTGATTACCAATGAATTTGGTGAAGCAAAAGTATTTATTGGCGGTATTTTAACGACAGACCGTAGCGCTAAACCATACGCTGATGGTCAGTATTCTTCTACAACTTATTTAGAAATATCAGTCGATTACTAAGGATAGATATGTTCGCAAAACGTCTTTTATGTGGACTTCTTTTTGTTTTTTTCAGTCAATATGCAACGGCAAACTTACTTATTTCACCAACGCGGGTTTCATTTGATGAGCGCCAACGAAGCGCAAAAGTCACCGTCATTAATAGCTCAGAAGAGTACCGTACATACCGCGTGGTATGGAGCGAAAAATTAGCGCTACCTGGTGGGGGCTATCAAACATTGAGTGAGCCAGTAACCACGAGCCTTTCTCCTATGGCACGCTTATCACCAAAGCAAATTCGCTTAGCACCTGGCGAAAGGCAAACGATTAAAATAGCAATTAGAAAGCCTAAGGATTTGGCTAAAGGGGAATATCGTTCCCATTTACTATTTCAAGCCTTACCAAATGAAGATAAGGCAGCTAAGGCTGGACTTAAAGTGAATATGATTTTGAGTTTTAGTATTCCAGTTGTATATCGTGAACAAGGTGAGCTGCCAAAAGTTGCATTTCAAACTGCAGAAATAGTTGAAGATTCGGTAAACAAAAAACCAAAAATTGCCGTTAAATTAACTGAACAACAAGGTTTTAGTAGTTACGGTCGACTTAGCGCGTATGTTACTAATTCTGCAGGTAAACAAGAAAAAATCGCAGAAATCGGGAATCTAAGCCTATACCCTGAAATTGAACAAGCGACTGTGTTGTTAGATTTATTCTCTGGTAAACAGTTGCCAAAACAAGGGAACATTGAGCTTAAATATCAAGGTGCCGATGAGTATGAAGGCGTCGATTTTGGCTCATATTCATTGCCTATTCGACATTAAGGATTAATGCGAAAACATTTATGAATCGCTTATTTGCGATAGGGCTTATACTATTAAGTCCTATCAGCGTTGCTAATTCGACTGTGAGTACAGAGGATGTACTAGCTAGAGTCAATGCCATAAGAGCTAAGCTAAATGGCGAACAGCTTTACGCTCCACAATCTAAGCATATACCTGCTGTTAATCATTCTGCAGATACCTTAGACGCTCAGCAACGAATTGCCACTGGGGAATTTTTGCTATTTTCAATTTATTTAAATGAAAATTATTTAGGTGAGTTGTTTGCCCTTAAGTCTGATCAAGACATATTGCTTGGCGTTTCGGGGCTAGTTGATATTTTACAGCTTGCAATTAATGTCGATATATCAGCCGAGAGGGCCGAAGGTTGGTTCATTAACACCAATAAAACCTTTCAATTAACAGCTCAAAAACAGTTGATTACAGATACAAAAAAGTGGCAGCTTACAGAACAACAAATTAGTGTTGATGATGATATTTATATAGAGGCAGCAGTACTCGCTGAGGCTTTAGAATTTCAGCATCGCTCTGATTACGCAAGCTTAGAGCTGTATATTGAAACTGAGTCTGTTTATCCGGTTGTCGCCCAAGCGCAGCGACATAAAAAACAACTACAAAGCTATAGTACTCAAAAGCAAGCAACTTTACCTTGGAAACCAAGCCCATATCAGGCCTTATCTGTCCCTGTGGCTGACTTACAATTGAACTATACCCAAGATAATGATGGTAGTCAGGCAAGTTACTCATTACTTGGCTCGCAAGATTTTGCATACCTTACTATGGAATACTTTTTATCGGGCCGTGAAAGTGATTTATTGAATAACTCAAGACTAACTTTCTCCAAGCAAGATGTGAATAATCAGCTGTTAGGTCCACTTGCTGCAAGTCTTATTGAGGTAGGTGATGTCACAGCTACGCAAGTTGGCAGCCGTTATAACAACCAGTACGGGCGCGGAGTTAAAATTTCGAATTATCAACTTGGGCAAGCAGTTAATAATAATCGAGTGAATCTAACTGGTGTAGTACAGCCAGGTTGGGATGTTGAATTATACCGCAATGGTATTTTAATTGAGCAGCAATTGAGCTTGGCGGATGGGCGCTATGTTTTTGCTGACGTTGATTTACTGTTTGGTGAAAATAACTTTGAGTTGATTTTTTATGGTCCGCAAGGGCAAGTAGAGCGAAAAACAGAATATTACTACATTGATGGTACGCAGCTTGAACAAGGGGAAGCAGTCTATGAGTTATCTGTTTCAGAGCAAGGCAAGCAGTTATTAGGTAATTACAGTAATAGTGCAAACAAGGGCTGGGTTGCTGCAGGGCGATACCAATATGGATTGAGTGATAACGTTGCTATGTACTCAGGCTTTATGGCGCAAAAGCAAGAGCAAGATGAGTTATACCATGTTGCTCTAGGAACGAATCTCAGCTTGTTAGATAGGTTATTAGTTAATCTGGAATATGAAGAAAACAATCAACAACAAAGAGAATTTGAATTAACAACAAGAACTAAACTGGCTGATCAGTCTTTGCTATTCAGCGCAACGAACCGTACTGATAACCAGAATGGTCGAGATATAACGCTGAAAAGCTATCAATTTGATATGTCTGGTGAGCTGATGCAAAACAACTTTGGGCGTCTTAATTATCAAAACAACTTTTTAGTTCAACACGCACAAAGTGGTGATTTAAAGCAAATTTATAACCGTTTAAATTACAGCTATGCAAACGTCTCAATAAATAATTTATTGCAATGGCAAGACCCAAGCGCCGGGCAAGAAAGTGTAGATGGTATGACGCGTTTACAAACACGACTAGGCAGAGTGTACAGTCGGTTTGGTGTTAATTATCGACTTTCTCCAGTGAGTGAGATAGCAAGTTATGAAGCTGAATTTAGCCGAAGTTTAGGCCCGAGTCTCCAAGCAGAGTTAACTATAAGGGACTCTCTAGATTACGATGTTCAGTCTGCAGAATTAGGACTAACGTGGCAAAATGACAGGATTAACTTAAGCAGTAATGTTAATTACGATAGTAATGACCAATGGCAAATTCGCTTAAATAGCCGATTTAGCTTTGGTTTTGATAGCCAATATAATCAACCATTTATGAGCAACAGAACGTTGACCAATACAGGTAGCTTAATGGTTAATGTGTTTTTAGATGAAAATGATAATGGTATTAAAGACAGTACTGAGAAGGGCTTGGCGGGTGTTAAAGTAAAAGGCTTACAAAATTATCGCCAAGCGATTACTGATGAACAAGGGATCGCGATTCTTTCTGCTATGCCAGCTAACCGCACAACAGATATAGTGCTCGATCGTGACAGTTTTGCTGACCCTTTTATGATCCCCGCCCACGATGGTTTCTCCATAACACCACGAGCAGGCTTTGTTGAGTACATGGATTACCCAGTAAATAATGCCAGCGAAATAGAAGGCACTGTTTATCAGCAGACAGAGCAAGGAGCTAATGTTCAACCTTATGCCCAAATTACTTTAGTGGATGAGCAAGGTAATGATGTAGCAACTACGCAAGCGGCTTATGATGGCTATTACTTGTTTACTGATATTAAGCCCGGTAAGTATCAGGCGATTGTAGATAAGCAGTACCAAGGACAAAAATCACTGACTAGTACTCAAACACATAAAATACAGTTATCGCCCAAAGGTGATGTGCTGGTGGGAGTTGACATTACTTTGCGGCCACTCGAAAAGCGCCAGGGATATATAGCGAGTATTGGCAAGTTTAATTCACTGAAAATATTAAAGGTGTATTACTCATTGGTGAAACAGCGTTTGTTACAGCAAGGGTTAAAAAACGCTTTTTATATTCACGATAAAGCAAATGCGCACTACACGCTTGCGGTTGGCTTTGACGCACAATCTGCAAACGAGCTTGAGCAGCAATGTGTGCAGCTAATATCACAAGCAATTAAATGCCATGTAACAGAACAGCATGTCCAACACTTGCAAGGAGCAAATTATGGTTTTTAGTATTTTTCAAAATCTGAAGAAAGTATGGTTAGTTTTACTGGTTACTCCTATCTTTGGTTGCCAAAGCGTATCAGAGCCACAAGTGAGTGAAGAAAACTTAGTGAAAATTAGCCAGCAAGAGCTTATGGAGCTAAGGCAGTCGCATCAGCAATTCCAAGCAATGAAGCCAGAGCTTGAGCGCTTGCTGACAATTGAAAGTGAGTTAACCTTACTCACTGAACAACTTACTTTGTTAAATACGCAGCAAGCTGAGCCTGTAAATACTAAAAAGTCATCAGTAACCGCCCCTCAGTTTATTGCGGAGCCTGAAGCTAAGTTTGCACTACAGCTTGCTTCCGTAACAGAATTACCTCGACTAACAGCTCGCCTTGCTGAAATTAAAAAACAAGCGCCGGCACTATTTCATGGTCAGTTTATTGCTAATGTAGAGTCAGTAACTGTAAATGGCAGCACTTTCCATCGCTTGAAAATTGGTGCATATCAACAAAAGCAGCAAGCTGCTAATGATTGTAAAAAGTTAGCATCTGTCGGGGTGGCATGCTTGGTATCGCACTATGTGCAAAATCCGCTTGATTTATCCCATCAACAATAATACTTAGGCATAATTATTGCTTTATACTTACTAAGTTTAGTGAGGATGGCAATTATGCGCCTGTTATTTTATTCAGTTTTTTTAGTGTTGGTGGGTTGTAGCTTAACTGAAAAGCCACAAAAAGCGCCCCCTAGAGAAACCCCAAAATCGCCGATGGCACCTTATACGGTGCATCAATACGTTGCTGATCTAAGTAGTCAGCTGAGCCGTATTCAAGGCCCTTACAAAGGCAATGCACGTATTGCTGTGACCAGTTTCTATATGGCTGATGGCTTAGGTACTGATTTAGCAGAAGATCAGGGCAGTGGTTTGAGTCAGCAAATTCAAGAAAGTTTATTAACGCAATTTACTCAGCTTGGTTTTCATACCATAGAGTATCGATTAGAAAAGACTTTAAATTTGCAGCAATCGGCCGATAGTGTACTTAGTCGTGATGTAAATACCTTGCGTCAACGTCAGAATATTGACTTTGTTATTACCGGCACACTGACGCGGCAACAACATGCCTACATAGTTAACGCCCGATTGGTAAATACCAAAGATCTGCGAATAGTGTCAGCAGCAAGCACCGAGATCCCTATCAATGTGATGTGGGGCGCTGAAAAAGTTCAGCAACGTGATGGCCAGTTGTATCGAAGCGAATATTAAGAGGAACTCATTTAATGAAACGTTTAATTTTAACTTTATGTTTGCCTTTTGGCTTTGGTTGCTCGTCAATGTTAACTGGTGATGTAACACAACACGATAATGATCCTCAATTAGCTGCGCAAAGAGAAGTTGCCGCGCCGCATAGTAACTACAGTGTGTTTCAAACCAATCAGGCGGTGATGAATAACAGCACCTTTACCGCTGCACCAACGCGCAAAAATATTAATCACTATGTGCGTGGCATCATGCAGGACTTAGTTGAAAACTTGCAATATGTTAGCGATAACACGCCGGTTGCTGTTTCAAGCTTTGTATACCTTGATGCAGATTACAACTCAACGAATTTGCTAGGTAATCAAATTGCTGAAAGTTTCATTCATGAGCTTCATGCATTTGGTGTACCTGTCATTGATTTTAAAACCACTGATTATATGCGTGTCACGCCAAGTGGTGACTATGTTTTCAGTCGTGATTATTTAGAGCTAAGCCAAGATCAAAACTTCAATTATGTATTGGCGGGTACTTTGGTTAATCATCAAAGTGGTGTGCTCGTTAATGCCCGCATTGTTGGTTTAGCAAGCAAAGCAGTTGTAGGGTCAGCGCAAGGCTTTATACCACAATCAGTGGTTGATGCCCTTGATAGCACCAACCGTAGTGATGGTATTACACTTAAACAAGCAAGTGAGTAAGCTATGAAAGGTTTTATCTTCGCATCGTTAACGCTCGCGATTTCTGGCTGCCAATTGCTGCCAGAGCAATCAGCAGAGCCGCAAAATACCGCTCAAAGTGCACCTGCATCAGCAAGTACTCAAGTCGATTATGTTGCTATGCTGCAAGCGCTTGAGCAAAAAGATATGCAGCAGGATAACGCTAACCATCGTTTATTTGTGCCTTATCAACATCATAAAACCGTTGTTAATTATGTCGAGCAAATGGCCCTTGAATTAGTGGATACCATGCAACAAGAAAGCGAGTTAGGAATAGCCATTACTAGCTTTGTTGATTTAGATGCGAGCCTAAAAAACAGCTCTCAACTTGGTAATCAACTCTCTGAAACAATGATGCACCAGCTGCAAAAATTCGGCTTTGGCGTTGTTGATTTTAAAGCGATGGATATCATTAGTGTGACCTCGCGTGGTGATTTTGTTATGTCGCGTGATGTAGAAGAGCTAGCCGAGCGTCGCATCGCCAGCCATGTACTTACAGGCACGCTGATATATCGCCCTAATGGTGTTGAAGTGAATGCGCGAGTAATTAATCTAAACTCAAAGCTGGTTATTGCCAGCGCACAAAAAGTGATCCCTTATTTTGTGCTAAAGAATGAGTCAATCAAATCAGCAACTGCTCGCGTTAACTAGCCTCATTATTTTACCGATCGGCTTGCTCTAAAGCCGGTTGGATTAATTTCTTGATTACCAAAGCCTTAGACCGTTATAATTTTCTGTAGCTTTACCTCAGCTTTTTAAGTGGCCTCTTAGTTAAATGGATATAACGGCCCCCTCCTAAGGGGCAGTTACAGGTTCGATTCCTGTAGGGGCTACCAATAAAATCAATAAGTTAGTCATGTTCTTCTTTGAAGCAAATTTGTAGCATTAAAGTTCCAAATCGATTGCCTAAATCAATATCCGATAAATTTGAGTGTTCTATTAAATAATACAGATTTCTTCATTCGAACAGTCTTCTTATCAAGTCGTTTTTTAGTGCTGCCAGCATTTCACTTACTCAACACTATGTCTATTTTCAATATTAAAAAACAATACGTTTGTCGTGTTCTTTACTGTTTTTCTTGCTGTTTGATTGAAATCTAAACTAATCATTATTTTGCAGATTAGTTTTAACCCCGCCTATAAAAGTGACAGGTTCTAACTACTTCCTATGGCTAAAAACAGAATAAGGATATTGATATGTTGATTATTACGAATAGAAACATAAATAAATCAAACTTTAAAAGTGGCGTAGGCGATCACAATGCTTTTGGTGACTACGCAAACGCTAAAGGACCTAATGAAGTTAGGCTCGCTCATGCAGATAAAGTAGAGGGAGTATGGCAAGTGCGACTAGTCACTGAGCCATCTAAAATCACAGAGAATAATATTCCCTCTAAAAAAGCATTTGCAGAAGTTCGTGAACGGCTCACTTCTTCAGGTAAAAACTGCGTTTTTTTTGTACATGGCTTTAATCAAAGCTTTTATAAGAACTTAGAAAAGTCATTAGCATTAGAAAAAGAGCATGGGGTTGAGGTTGTTGTTTTTTCTTGGCCCTCTAATCCTGGAGGTTTTAAGACAAAAGAATACCGAAGCGCTAAGAGGAATGCACAGGCGTCAGTTGGTGCTTTGGATGCTACGTTGGAAAAGCTAGGTCATTACATGAAAGAGCCGTTCAATAAAGAGGCCCTTGAGGCATGTGATATTAAATTTACCTTTATGACATACAGTTTGGGGAATTTCTTGTTTCAGAATTACGTTATCAACGCTTTATACGAAGCTGAAACAAGAATGTTTGATAACGTTGTATTGTGCCAAGCTGATGTTGATAACGCAGGTCATCAACATTGGGTAAATAATATAGAAGCTGGAAAACGAGTTTATATTACGATCAATGAAAATGATTGGGTCCTAAAATGGTCTGATGCGAATTTTCAAAAAGATCGGTTAGGAAGAACTGCTAGGAATTTGGTCGCTTCAAATGCTTTTTATTTTGACTTTACTGGCGGCCCAAATGTAGGGAAAACCCATGGCCTGTTCTATGAAAAGACAAATGATGTAGTTAAATCATTTTTTACAACTGTTTTAAATGGCGGTAGAGGTGAGGAGACTGATGGCTTAGTTTTTGATAGTAAGTTGAACGCTTATAGATTTTAGCTCTAAAATGAGGCTATTAATTTTTTAATAGCCTCATTAAAATTAACCCGTTACTTTTTCAAGCTCGCCTGTGCGCCATGGTTCAATGATGATTTTGATATGGTCGTTTGGTTTAAATAAGGTATCAAATGCACCTTGTACGCCATCTATGCCGACTTTACCAGTACGCATTTTTTGCCATGCAATTTTGCCTGACGCGATGTTCTCAAGCGATTGTGCAAACTCTTCTGGCTGGTAGTAATAAGAGAAAATAAGGTCTAACTCTTTCACTGTGGCATAAGCAAAGTTAACGTTTAGTGGCGCGGTATGTACACCAGTTACAATGATTTTTGCTTTTGCTGGCGCACGTAAAATGTAATCGTTTAATAAGCGGCTTACACCAGCACATTCAAAAATAACCACCTTGTTGTTACCCGCAAGTGCTGCGGCTGTAGCAACTTCATCATCCGCCATAGGGTTAACATATACTGTGGCGCCAAATTCAAGGGCAATTTGTTTTTTACTTTCTTGTGGATCAGAGGCAACGATGTGTTTTACGCCTTGAAGCTTTAACGCGGCAATCGCGGCAAGGCCAATTGGGCCACAGCCAACCACAATGGCAACATCGTCATTATTCATTTGTGCACGGTTCACTGCGTGCAAGCCAACAGCAAGTGGTTCTGTAATGGCTGCTGCTTCTGATGGAACTGCATCAGGAATAGGTAATAGCAAGGCTTCATCAACAATAAAATATTCAGAATAGGCACCATATAGCCCAGGGGTTACACCTACGCCAGCGCCGCCCGCAGAAAGTAAAATAGGCACTGAGGTTACGCGGGTGCCTTTAGCTAATTCGCCTTTAGTATTGGGGCCATAGCTAACGATTTCTGCCGCATATTCATGGCCTAATAATACTTCTTGGTCATCGCCTGCCTCTTTAGCCATGATGCCAAGGTTCTTATAGATATCGAATACATCGTTGGTGTGGCGGGTAATATGAATATCAGAACCGCAAATACCGCAAGCTAGGCTTTTTACCAGTACTTGGCCGGGTCCAGGTGTAGGGATATCAATTTGTTTTACATGCAGCTTGCCATTTTGCATGGCAACAGAATTCATTTGGCTCATATGTGTGTCCTCAATTCACCTTATTTGTGAATTATTAGACTAAAGTAAAGTGCCTGCCTTAATCTTGACTTTTTACGACAAAAACACAGCTTATTACGACGCTGTTGTTTATAAACTGCTCATTGTGAAATATTTAAAGTAAAAACCCTCAAAGTGATAAGGGTTTTTACTTTATTAAGTCTTAGCCGAAGTAGGCTGTATTGAGGTATAAATGAGTTAATACTCCAGCAAAGTAACCGAGTAAAATGACCGGCGACCATTTTAAGTGGCTATTAAAGGTGTAGATCCCTCGCGCTTGACCCATGAGTGCAACCCCTGCCGCGGAGCCAATTGATAACAGGCTACCACCAATTCCGGCTGTTAGCGTGATAAGCAACCATTGACCGTGCGACATATCAGGCATCATTTGCAGCACTGCAAACATCACTGGAATGTTATCGACTACCGCTGACATTAAACCAAGAATAATGTTCGCACCGGTGGCAGACCAGTTGTTATAAAGTAAATCAGAAAGCAGCGCTAAGTAGCCGATAAACCCTAAGCCACCAACACAAATAACGATGCCATAAAAGAACAAGAGCGTGTCCCACTCTGCTCTCGATACACGGCTAAATACATCAAAAGGAACAACGTTACCTAAGCGTGATAAGCGTTCTTTATCACCTTCACGCTCTGCCATCGCGCGTTTTCTGGCAAGAGAGCCAGGGAGTGTCACGCGTAAGAAGTAACCAAAAAACTGTAAATAGCCAAGGCCCATCATCATGCCCACAACCGGCGGTAAACCAAAGGCGGTTTTTAGCACCACGGCGGTTAAAATTGTCAGTAAGAATAAGCACAATATGCGAAGCGCACCGCGTTTAAGCTCAATATCTTCATCGGCCGTATCAGGGTGACGGTTATTGATAAATAAAGACATAACGAAGGCTGGAATGATATAGCTGACTAAAGCTGGCAGAAATAAAACAAAGAACTCGGTAAAGGCAACAACATCGGCTTGCCAAACCATCAGTGTCGTGATGTCACCAAATGGGCTGAATGCGCCGCCGGCATTAGCGGCAATCACTATATTTACGCATGACATAGCAATAAAGCGGTTATCATTTGCAGCAACTTTCATTACCACAGCACATAAAAGTAGGGCGGTTGTTAAGTTATCGGCTACAGGTGAAATACAAAATGCCAGTACACCACTTATCCAAAATAATTGTTTGTAGCTAAAGCCCCTCGCAACCAGCCAGCTTCTTAGACCATCAAATAAACGGCGTTCTTCTAGGGCGTTTATGTAGGTCATCGCAACGAGCAAAAATAGCATTAACTCTGAAAACTCTAACAAGGCATGGCGAAATGCGTCGGTGCTAAGATCAGATAAGTCTTGTGCACTGTATTGCCAAGCAATAAGGGTCCAAATAATCCCGGCTGCAACCAATACGGGTTTTGATTTGCGTAAGTGAATTTTTTCTTCGAGTATGACGAGCACATAAGCAAAGATAAAAATAACAAGGCAGATAATGCCAACAGGGTGGGTGAGTAAATCGATTGTACCAGTTGACGCAGCATGAGCTTGGCCACCGAAACATAGCAAGGATAGGATCAGTCCTTGTAATAGTTTTTTCATTGTATATTCCACTTAATTCATCTTAAATTCGTTACGGTTTGAGTAAATGTAGCTGCAGACATTTTAAGTTTATTCTTGGCTTTATGTAACAATTTGGTAACTAAGGTGTTGGTATTTTGAATATAAATATGGGTGATGGCGAGAGCAGACCAGTTGTATAATTTGTAATTTAATCAATGGGTTGAGATTTTAAAATAATAAAGGGCTGCAACGAGCAGCCCCAACTTGAAAATTATGCAAAGTGTTTTTCTAAATCGTCAGAGCCACCAATGTGCTCACCGCCTATAAATACTTGCGGCACTGTCTCACGACCTGAAATTGCTTTTAAACTCGTTAGTGAAGCGTGTTGACCTAATACAATTTCTTCGTACACATAACCTTTCGCCTCTAGTAGCGCTTTAGCTTTGGTACAGAACGGGCAGTTAGGTTTAGTAATAATGCTCACTGATTCTGGTTTTACCTGTGCTGGGTTAATGTATTCAAGCATGGTATCTGCATCAGATACTTCAAACGGGTCGCCAGGCTTTTGTGGCTCGATAAACATTTTTTCGATAACGCCATCTTTTACCAGCATAGAATAACGCCAGCTGCGTTTACCAAAACCTAAGTCGTTTTTATCAACGAGCATACCCATACCGTCGGTAAACTCACCGTTACCATCTGGTAATAGAGTAATGTTTTGCGCTTCTTGGTTTTGAGCCCATGCATTCATTACGAATGTATCGTTTACAGAAATACAAACAATGTCATCAACGCCGTTTTGTTTAAATACAGCTGCAAGCTCGTTATAACGTGGTAAGTGAGTTGATGAGCATGTTGGTGTAAATGCACCAGGTAATGCAAAGAGCACAACCGTTTTACCTTTAAAAATTTCGTCAGTGGTTATTGATTTCCACTGCTCGTCTACACGCGTTGCGAATGTAACGTTTGGTACTCTTTGGCCTTCGATATTCTTTAACATTGTTTTGATTCCTCTTGATTTGTTGAGTGCCATTATGCAATTTAATTTATGATAGCTCCAATCGTTTGTTTGTGTTAGTATGATAGGTAAAAACTATTGATGGTGTGGTATGAATTTAAAAGACTTTGAATACGTAAAAGCGGTTGCACAATATAAGCACTTCAGAAAAGCTGCCGATGCGTGCTATGTCAGCCAACCGACATTGAGTGGTCAGGTCAAAAAGCTTGAGCAAGAGTTGGGTGTTGTTATTTTTGACCGTTCAACTAAGCAGGTTACGTTGACTGTGCAAGGTGAGCAACTACTTAAACAGATCACAGTTATTTTAGAGCAAACACAGGTACTTAAAGAAATAGCTACCAGCTCACACGACCCACTTAAAGGTAAAATAAATGTCGGTATTATTCCTACCATTGCGCCTTATTTACTGCCAACGCTGCTAACATCGATGAAGCAAGCCTTTAGTGAAACTCAGTTTTCATTTATAGAAATGCAAACAGCACAAACGCTTGTAGCGCTTGATAATGGTGAGATTGATATTGCCATTGTTGCTGATGTGGCTGATTTAGCGCCTTATCATGTGTCACCGCTTTATAAAGAAGATTTTTTAGTAGCGGTTTCTGAACAACATGCATTAGCAAAATGCCCTGAGGTTGCGCTGGCTCAATTACAAGGTTGTGATTTATTGATGCTAAATGAAGGGCATTGCTTTAAAGATCAAGCAGAACAATTTTGCTTTTCAGCAGGGGTTGAGGTGTCAAATCAATATAAAGGCAATAGTATTGAAACCTTACTCGCGCTGGTGGCAATGGATGATGGGTTAACTTTTGTTCCTAAGCTTGCTTGTACACCACGTGAAGGAGTAAAGTACTTAGCAATTACACCAAATCAGCAGCGCCAAGTTGTTATTGCAACCCGTAAGCATTACCCACATATAGCAGGCGTTGAGCAATTAGCCGACTGGCTAAATGCTCATAAGGGACTACAAGCTCATTT
Source organism: Pseudoalteromonas sp. bablab_jr010 (assembly GCF_016464105.1). Taxonomy (NCBI): domain Bacteria; kingdom Pseudomonadati; phylum Pseudomonadota; class Gammaproteobacteria; order Alteromonadales; family Pseudoalteromonadaceae; genus Pseudoalteromonas; species Pseudoalteromonas sp. bablab_jr010. The sequence goes on from NZ_JACDWV010000195.1 coordinate 97,301, forward strand.
ACTCGCTAGTAGCTAATTCAACAATATCGTTTATTTGAATGTTTGGTAGTGGTTGCTGATCAATACTTATGGCTACCGCTGATTGCTGATAAAGCTGAGTTACTTTTACCTGGTTAAGTGTGGTGATTTTATGCGGAAGCTTATTACCCTGAGCATCCGTTAGGTAATTATGATGGGCAATATTTAAAATTTGCCCTTGCTCAATCCCGTGCGCCTTACCCAAGTTGATGATTAGCCTATCGTTTTCGATATGCAGTATTTTTCCTTGCGTGGGTAAGCAGGCCATGGCTGCTTGTAAGTCATAGGTTAGGGTTTGGTTTATATCGCTGATAGCTTGGCCATAGTCAGTTGCCCAAAATCGGTCGCTATATACATCGATGATCTCAGTCTTTTTATACGGCCAAATGCCTTCTGTTTGGTAGCTTTTTTGCCAGAGCTTTTCGTAAGTGGTGCCATCAAATAATACGTAATCTACTTTGTATGCACGCTTGAAACTGTCATCTTGCCAAAATGCATAATCGTTGTTGATCTTATGGTTAACCGATAAGTCACGAATACGGCTCAGTAATACATATTGCGAGTTACTGCGACTAGTGATCTCTTCAAGTAGCGCATTACTGTAATCGTATTGCTGAGTGAAAAAATGATCTACTCGCAGTGGGATATTGTAATAGGCTGTTGGCTTTGCAGCCATTTGCGTATTGTTTAAGCTGGCATAGAGGTGTTCGCTAATAGCTTTGTTTACGTCAAAAATTTGGCCCATGCGCGCTTGCTCGCGGTTGGCCAGTTGGCTTTGTGTCACGGCAATAAATTTAGTGTATTGGTTTGCTGGGCATTCTTCTGCTTGAGCAAAAATATCTAAGCGAAGCGTTATAGCATAGGTGTCGTTATGGCGGTCTTCGCTGATCAGTTCTATTTTTTGGATTTCACCGTGGCTGCTTATTTTTAGCTGATCTTGCGTCAAAACCCCGTCAACGAGGGTTTGTACTGAGCTAACTCGAGCGCCAGAAAACACTAACGCCTGAGTTATGGCGTCTTTAATAGCGGCAGATTTGGCTTGGCTCGTATCGCCATTTTTTATAACAGCATGACCTGTAGATTCAAACCACTGCGCTAAGCTATTGTTAGAAAACAAAATTGTAAAGGCTAAAGCGAACCACTTAAAGTTGGCTCTTGTTTTATTTTTCATGCTGACACCTAGCATTAAAACCAATGAATAACCTTAACGAGCAAGGACTGTACCACAGTGGCATTAAACGTGCATATTTGTAGCCAAAGAGTTTTAAGCGGAAATAAATCATGCGAGCATTATTATTCGGTGGGCTGGTTGCCTGCGCAGCATTAACCGGCTGCAGTAGTATTTTTGATAAACATGTAGAATACACTTACATTGAGCCAGATAGCTACCCAGTGCTAAAAGCCGTGGGTTATGCGCCTATTAGTGCTCAACCTGGTAATAATGAATCGCAGCGTACCCTTCTTGCGATTAAAGCCTCAAAGCTTGAAGCGTATCGAGAGCTTGCTGAGCAAGTTTACGGGCAAAAAATTTCCGCAGGTACCACAGTGCAAAACAGTATCGCACATAATGATCAATTACAAAGCCAAGTACAAGGTGTGATCAAAGGTGCACAGGTGATCAAGACTTATGCAGTAGGCGATACCTATGCAACTGAATTGCAGCTCGATATGAAGCGTGTGCACGATTTATACATCGGCGAAGTAAAACCTCGGCAGGTAAAAAAAGTAACGTATTATTAGCGCTTAAATTCTCATAGTTTCAGCTTGGGTGCTATGCTTTAAAAATCATATTTTTTTATTAAAGCATAATGGGTAACACACACGATTACATTCAAGCTGAATATCTTCAAGGCATGCCTTATGTTATCTAAGGCTTGTATCTTTGCTTGTCGTTTTATTGGGCGTTACCGCTTTTTATCTTCTTTAATTGTCATTCTATTTTGCGTCACTAGCGGTGCTTTAGCTGAGCGCTTAGTGATCGAGTTTTCAACCTTTATTCAACAAATGCAGCAACGCTACGGCGCCACTCGAGTTACTGTCGCAAGGCAATGGCAAGGCATGTTGCAGCATGCTCAAAACCTTCCTGAACAACAGCAAATTTTGGTCGTTAATGATTTTTTTGCGCGTAGTTTACGTTATCAAACTGATATCCAGCTATGGAAACAAAATGATTATTGGGCAACCCCACTAGAAACAATGGGAACAGGGCTTGGTGATTGTGAAGATTACGCTATTGCTAAGTACGTCAGCTTACGCGCTTTGGGTATAAGCGATACCAAGCTCCGATTGATTTATGTTAAAGCGCAATTACCTGGAACTAGGAAGACCCAAGCCCACATGGTGTTGGGTTATTACAGTCAACCCAATGCACAACCACTTATTTTAGACAGCTTAATCGTAAAAGTGTTGCCTGCTGCAAAGCGCACCGATCTTAGTCCTGTTTTCAGCTTTAACAGTAAGGGCCTTTGGGCTAACAATTCAGCACAAAGCGTAGCCGATCCGACAGCGAGACTATCACGTTGGCGACATATTTTAGAGCAAACTCGTAAAGAAGGAGTTAAATGGTGAATATAATTAAAGCGTTTAAACGCAAAAAAACCATTACTTTGAAACAAGAGTTATGGATTGCCATTTTAGTGGTGATCATTATTGGCTTTATTAGCAGTTTGCTGATTAGTACAAGTTCGGCAAAAGACTATTTTACAGCCGAACTTAAAATGAAAAATGTAGATAATGCAAATTCATTAGCGCTAATGTTGAGTCAAATGGATAAGGACCCGGTGGAAATCGAACTGCTTCTTTCGGCGTCGTTTGATACAGGTTATTACCAACGTATTGAATTAAAAGATCCGAATGGTGAGACTATTATAAAACGTGCATTTAAGGGCGAGTTAGTGCTTGATGCACCGAGCTGGTTCCGCCATTTATATTCTCTTGAAGTAGCACCCGGCATTGCGCTTGTCAGTGATGGTTGGCAGCAATATGGTACTTTATATGTTGAAAGTCATAGTCAACATACACAAGATGCGCTTTGGCAAAGTTCGGTGCATTTGTTTTTTAGCTTTCTTGCTGTTGCAGTTGTTGCTTGTATAGCGAGCGCTTACTTCTTATCGAAAATTTTAAGCCCTTTGAGCGATGTAATGCGCCAAGCAATAGCGTTAGGAGAAAAGCGCTTTATTAAATCAAAGGTGCCTAGAACATACGAGTTTGCCAAATTAGTTTCTTCAATGAACTTACTATCTACACGTTTTAGCCGCATTGTGAAAGAAGACCGTCAAAGGCTTGAAGAAATGCGTTTTAAGAGCCAGCACGATGACCTGACTGGACTTGCAAATCGTGAGTATTTTAATGCGACCTTAGATACCTTTTTAGATAATACACAAGGGCATGGCGCATTATTCCTTTTTAGGGTGGTTAATCTTGAGGAGCTAACAGAGCAAGTTGGACGTGTAGAGATGGTCGAGTTTTTACGTCTTTTCTCGCAGTCGTTAGTTGCATTTCTAGAGTCTAATGAAGATAGCTTTAGAGAGAGCCATATTGCGCGAATGTCGCATGTCGACTTTTTGGTGTTGTTTTCTGATGTGAGTGATCTAACACTGTTGAGTGACAATATTTTGCAGTCTCATCAGCAATTAGTTGCTCAGTACGCACAGGTGGATCTTGCTGTATCTCATAGTTGCAGTTTAGTTACTACCAACGATACGCGAGGAGCGCTGTTAAAACGGGTTGATAGCTTATTAAAAGTGGCGATTTCAAAGCCTGGTTGTAATGCCCACTTTACTGTAGATGGTACTGCTGAGCTTAGAAATGATGACCTTAATTTTTGGCGAGAAACGATAGAATCAGCATTAAAAGAAAACCAACTAGAAATTGCATTATATCCCGTTACCTCGTTCAGCGACGTTCTTCTACAACAACAAATTTCACTGAGTTTATTGCTCAAAGGAGAGAAGTACGGAATAGGATTTTACTATCAATGGGCGCACAAACTTCAATTATTAGCGCGGCTTGATTGGAGCCTAATGAAATTGATGATTAAGCAATATGGTGAGTTAACAGACGGTGCCTTGCTGGGGATGGAGCTCTCAGCAGGTACCTTACATGATGATATGGCCGTAGCGTCAATTTTGACAGGATTGTGTGCTTACCCTGAACTTGCTAAGCGAATTTGCTTTGAGGTACGAGCAAACACTGCCATTAAAGATTTACCGTTATTCAGGCGTTTTTGCAGTCAGGTGCATAGCATAGGTGCAAAAGTTGCGTTAAAACGCGTTGGGGCTGAGTTTACAAAATTAACTAAAATCCAAGAGCTTGGCCTTGAGATGATAAAGGTAGATAGCGTTTATTGTCATAACATTAGTTTTAATGACTCAAACCAAAGCTTTTTGAGAGGGGTATGCTCATTAGCTCACTCGCTAGGGATTAAGGTTGTTGCTGAAGGGGTTAAAAACCCAAGTGATCAATCAACCTTAAAAGGGCTTGGTTTTGATGGTGTTGTTGCGGTTGAAGAGTCAGTTTAATGACCCTTCACAGCAAGCATTAATTGCATTCGATCGCGTACCTTTAATTTATGAAAAATTGAGCTCATGTGCTCTTTGACAGTGCGCTCAGTAATATTTAAAACTTGCGCGACTTGTTTGTTGGTTGCACCTTTTATAACTTCATCAACAACCTGTTTTTCACGCTTGGTGAGAGAACTCAGATCACATTGATGCGGATAGTTAATTGCTTGTCCTGATAACACGCCAACCAAGTTTGAAAGTAATTGCCCAGGAAGCCAAATTCCACCGGCGTTAACGGTTTCAGCAACTTGTTCGATGACAGTTTTGTTTGCAAATGCTTCAATGTATCCGCGTGCACCAAGTTGCAGTGCATCACACAGTTGTTGAATATCCAGCTGAGTTGTCATCACAATCACGGGTAGTCGTTGTGCGGTTAATTTTTGTAGCTGCACTTGCCAATCCGCAGAGTCTGCAAGTAACCAGACTAATGTGTCTGCTAATAATTTCTTAGGACAGGCTGTCTGAATTACGCAATTTGGAAATGCATTTAGCCAGTGAGGCGATTGCAAATCATCTTGTGTAATAAAAATACTGCGACGCATGATTACTCCATTAAAAAGCCCGCTAGCGTTCACTCATTGCCAGCGACGTTGCACGCAAAATTGGTTTGAATAAATACTCAAGAACCGTTTTTTTACCGGTAATAATATCGACTTGTGTAGTCATTCCCGGAATGATGGTTAGGTTGTCTGCAAAGTGATTACGATTTGTTTTAAGCTGCACTAAGTAAAATGTATTGTCTCTGTCATCTGTAATCGTATCAGCGCTGATATGAGTAACTTCAGCCTCTAAGCCGCCATAGATCGCAAAATCATAAGCACTAAATTTAATCATTGCAGCTTGACCTGGGCGTAAAAAAGCAATGTCTTTAGGTAGAATTTTAGCTTCAACAACCAATTGATCATCGAGTGGAATAATTTCAATTGCGTCGCTGCCAGGTTGGAGTACTCCGCCAACTGTGTTGACTAATAGGCGTTGAACCGTTCCATTGACGGGGGAGCGGATCTCCGTTTGTGCAACTTTATCAGCAAGTCCAGACTCAGTTTCTTTCATTGCATCAAGCCTGAGTAAGGCTTCTGATAGCTCATTACTCCAGCGATTTATCATGGCAAGCTCAACTTCGGTGACTTTGTTTTTTGCTTCATTTATAGCTGATAGGCTACGATTTATTGCCGCTTTTGTTCGATTTATTTCACCTGTATGTTCAACAATTTGGCGCTCTAAGCGAATTATATCTATGTCTGATACCGCACCTGTGCGAAGTAGGGGGCGAGTTACTGCTAACTCTCGGTTAGCTAAACTCAATGAATTCGTGTGTTGCTGTAATGCAGCCCTAGCTTCGGCATAATCTTGTCGACGCTGCTCTAATTGGCGTTTATGAATGGTAACCTGTTGCTCAAGTTCTTTGTTACTGCTTTCAAAAATAGCTTGTTCATGTAGAACCGCGTCCGGTGCTTGCTCTATCAAGCTGGCAGTAAATAGCAGAGGTTTTTTTTGCGTAAGAGCTTTTAATCGCTCAACTTTAGCAGTCAAAGACAGTACCTTAGCTTGGTTTTCTCTAAATGAAGAAATAAACCGTGTGGGATCAATTTTTATTAAAACATCACCTGCATTAACAACTTGTCCTTCACGTACAAATATCTGCTCGACCATACCACCATCGTACGACTGCACTATTTGCAATTTGTGAGATGGGATTACACGGCCTTCTCCTCTGGCTACTTCATCGAGATGAGCAAATCCCGACCAAACAATAAGCGCAACAATACTGATACAGATAATGTAAAGCAGTAATCGGGCACTTGCTGGTTGTTGCTGCATTTTTTCCCATTGTGCGTCAACGACCCAGTCTTGACTATTTGGCGGTGATAACCAACCGGAAAAAAGCTTAGAGAAAATAGAGGGACGTTTTGCTTTTTGCTTTTCCAGCACCTTGTTTAGATGTTCAAATGAGCGCTGTTCAATAGGTAAGTTTTTATTACTCATGATACTTTTCCTACTGTATGGTTATTTAAAGCCAATAACACCTGTGCCTTGGGGCCATCAGCAACCACTTTGCCGTTATCAAGTACAATGATGCGGTCTACCAGCTCGAGTAATGAGGTTCTGTGAGTGACGACAATTAGGGTCTTCTCTTGGCAGTTGCGCTTGATATTGTTAATAATTTTACTTTCGCTATTGTGATCAAGTGCTGATGTGGGTTCATCCATCAGTAAGATGGGCGGGTTGTTCAGAAGCGCACGTGCAATCCCAACAGCTTGGCGCTGCCCGCCAGAAAGTAGCCGGCCTTGTTCACCCACTTGTAGGTCAAAACCATCTGGGTGTGAGTTTATTAACTCAAATAATTGGCTTTGTTGACACGCAGATAAAATTTGCTCGTCTTTAGCATGCCATGCACTAAGGGTGATATTGTCTTTAAGGGTGCCAAAAAATAAAGAAATTGTTTGTGGTACATAGCCAATGTTATGTCGTAACTCGGCAGGATCGATCTGATGGATATCATTATTATCTATTAAGATACTGCCAGAAGTTGGTTCATATAGGCCGAGAATTAATTTTTCAATTGTGCTTTTACCAGAGCCATTGCGACCAAGAATCGCTACTTTTTCACCAGACTTTATTTTAAAGCTAACACCACTTAATGCTTCATTGCTTTCTTGAGAGTACTTAAACCGAACATCATTAAATTCAATATCACCCAGTAGTACTGGGTGACTTAGCCAGTGCTTGCCGGCAGGGCGTTCAACTTCATTATCCATAATTTCATTGAGTGAATGCATTGCAATTGCGGCATGATGAAACTGAGCTAGCACAGCAGCAGATTGGGTAATTGGAGCCATAGTACGCGACGAAAGTAAGTAGGCTGCAATGAGCCCTCCTTGAGTGAGGTCACCGGAAATAATGAGATGTACGCCAACCATCATAATTATGACCCCAACACATTGCTGAACCCATGAACCTGCATTGCTGATAGAAGATGAAATTAAGCGGCTTTGCGCGTTAACGCGAGCAATGTAAATTGTTGATTTCTCCCAATTGGACTGAGTTTTACACTCACTATGAAAGCTTTTTACATCTTCAATATTAGTTAAGCTTTCAACTAAAATTGCATTGCGCATAGAGCTTGCTTTCATTGTTTGCTCTGAGAGGCTTTCAAGCTTTCGGTGGGCTGCTAATGCGTAACAGAGCAATATCAAAGCCCCGACGATTATTGGTAAGCTCAATTCGACGCCAATGATCGCGATTACGATTAAATAGAGTAAAACAAAAGGTAAATCGACAAGCGCAATAAGGGTCATAGAGCTAAAGAAGCCTCTGACCGCTTCAAATGATTGAATATTACTTGCAAACGAACCTGCAGAAGCGGGGCGGTTTTTTAGTTTCATGCCAAGTACGCGTTCCATAATGACAGCTGAAACTTTGACATCAATACGACTTGCTGCCAGCTCCACAAAGTAACTTCGAACTAACCGTAAAATAAAATCTGCGGTGAGTGCAATTAAAACACCGCTTGCCAGCACCCATAGGGTTTCTACTGCATGATTGGGTACAACTCGGTCATACACATTCATAACAAAAAGCGGCATCGCAATTGATAATACGCCTAATGCAATGGCAGAAACGACTACATCTTTGTATAAACTTCGGCACTCTTTGATGACTCCCCAAAACCAGCCATCTTTAGCTAATTTTTGTAGTACAGGGGAGCGTGCGTCAAAAGCGAATTCGGGCTGTGCATAAATAACCATTGCTGTGCTGCTATCAGCAAGTTTTGTAATACTGATTTTAACGGCAGAGTCATTTAATTCAGGGTAGATGACCTCAGCGCTGTCGTTTTCGATATCAAGCTCAGTAATTACACAGGCTTTATTACCTTTTAGGATTAACACCGCAGGTAACAAAGCTGTATTAAGGTCGCATAGGGGTTTGTGAACAATTTTAGTTTTAAAGCCTATACGTTTAGCGGCACGTGAAAAACCTGACGGAGTCAATAAGCCGTTCTCAAGGGGTAAACCGCTTAATAATGTTTCACGAGAAAATTCTCGATCATGATAGCGGCATAGCGTTTCTAAACAGTCAACAAGGCTGCCACCATGATCTTGAGCATCAGTTTCTTGCATACAATATCCATACTTATACCAATGTGCAAAAATACTAAATTAAGCGAATTGGTATTAAATTCACCATGAGCTTTACGACCAGCCATCTTTCATGACTGCTGGGCGGCTACCTGCGTCGGTTATCACTGCTTCAATGCGACGATTTGCAGCATTTGCTCTAACTGAAATCTCATTTATTCTTGGTTGATCAACACCATAACCAAGCGATTTCACTCTGTTTGGGGCAATACCGTATTGCTGGATTAATATCTCAGCAACCGAAGATGCGCGTTCTTCAGAGAGCTTTCTATTGTAAAGGGCTGGTCCTTCAAGGGAAGCATGCCCTTGAATTTCAACATTTTTGTTGGGGTGTTCTTTTAAGAAATCAGCAAGTCGAGCTATTTCCTGCATATACTGAGGGCGCACAACACTTGAGTCTGCGAGAAAAGGAATGCCAATCTCTACATTACTCGTGTTGCTTCGATACTTTGTGCAGCCTTTTTCATCAACCTCCGTAAATGCAGGCGTAGATGGGCATTCATCTTGCGCATTTGCGATACCATCATTATCATCATCGGCAAATGTCGTAGCTGTTTCGACAGTAGTTGCCGGCATAGTTAAGTAGCTAGGCATAGCGGTTACTGTCATATATGCATTATCTTGCTGTTTTTTTTTCTGCAAGAATGCTTGTCTGCCAATCGTTGCAGCTACATCAAATTTTGGACAAATACTGTCTGCATTTAATGCAATTGGGTCATCAGTTAACTCTGTAATTTTTGGAAACTTGTCGGATGTAACGTTGAGCGTGTCGAGTAATTTACCCATCTCCGCAAGCATAGTTAAAATAGCTGACTGTCTGTCATATAGAGCCGCGATATAAGAACGATTTGATTGAAATGCTTCATTTTCAGCGTCAAGCACATCAAGTAACGTTCTTTGGCCAATATCAAACTGGTCTTTATAGGCATATTTTACTTTATTAGATGACTCTTTATGACTAGCAAGAGAAGGGATCTTATTTTGTAAAACCTGCACATTGTTATAAGCAACTTGAAGGTTTTGTCTAATTTCAATACAGGTTTGGTCGCGCTGATATTTAGCAACATTAATCTCTTGATAGGCTTGATCAAGATTCGCACTGTCTAAGCCACCATTGTATAAATTGTAGCGAATATCTATACCAACTCTTGCCTCAGAGCGAGTTTCATTTAAACCTAACTCATCTCTATCTTGCATTCCGTAGCGTGCAGATAAATCTACATTAGGATGAAATGCGGAGCGTTGTGAATCAGCATTCGCTTTTTGCGCTTCGATATTATACAGAGACGCGTAAAAGTTAGGGCTGCTTTTGTAAGCTATATCAAGTGCTTGATTGATGGTGATGGGAATTGCATCATCACTTAGTCTTGCTTTTGCAGTTCCTTTTGTTGGCAGCTCTCCAACAATGCGTAAATAGCGAGCACTTACATCATGCAAGTTTGCATACTCTGTCATAACATTCGATTGCGCAAGCGAGAGGCGACCATTAATTTGTTCAAGATCTGCTGCTCTAGCAACACCAGCACCAACGCTTTGCTCTATTTGCTGATAGACAGCCTCGTGCTCTTTTAAGTTATTTTCAGCAAGCTCAACTAACTCAGTGAACTTTTGCACATCTAGGTAAGCAATACTTGCCTGAAGTGCAATTTTTTCAGCTTGATCAAGTAGTTCAAAATAACGTATCAGTTGAATTCGTTCAAAGCGCTTAACTGTGTTCGATGTTCTAAAACCATCGTATAGCATTTGCCCCAATGTGAGCTCTGCGGTATTGCGGTTGTATTCATCTTCAATACCGTAGTTACGTTTTTCATAACCTGCACTCGCTGATACATCGACGGTTGGTAAATAACCTGAACGAGCAGCATCAATGCCATACATTGATGCTTTAAATGCATGCCAAGCTTGTTGTACTTCTGGGTTAGATGAAATTGCTTTATCAGATACATAATGCAAAGGCATTACAGAGGTTTGTTCTGCTTGTGCGTCGAATACACTTCCATTCGCTGCAAACATTAAAATAAGTAAAGCGCTGAGCTTTTTGCTAGTGAACTGCTTGCTTATAGCCATATGATCCTCTTTTTAGACTAAATTTTATTCACGCTAAGTTAAGGTTTAGCCAACAATTTCAAATACTGCAAATGATACTTTTGTGTTGCTTTTAGTTTTTTATTAATTGTTTTGTTTATTCGAATATTAGTGAAATAGTGCTGTTTTTTAGTGTTCACCTGTACCATAGTCCAGTAACAAAGTGTTACTTGCTGGCTAAGCTTAAGTTATACAAATGTATTACTCATAGTTTGAGGAAAAGCAAATGGACGCAAATCAATTACTGGTTATTGATGTACAAGGTTCTGCAGGCTTAGTGCAAGCGGATGGTTCTATAAAAGCCCTCTCAGTTGGCGATGTGATAACGGTAGGTGATACTGTTGTTACCGCAGATAACTCGACCATATTAATTGATGTACAAGGAGAGTCGTTGGCGATCCCTGCCAATAAATCAGTGACTATAACCCCTGACTTGCTAGCAAAAGAGACGCAAGATAACTCAGAGAATACCCTTTTCGATGATAGTATCGACGAAGCCATTGCAAGTTTAAATCAACCCAATCAACCAACCCCAGAGCAACAAACAGGCACTGATATCAGTGATTTTTTAGATGCGCTTGAAGGGGGGGGAGACATTTTAGATAATTTAGAGGCGACGGCTGCTGGTGGAGGCGGTGGTGCTGCATCTGGCGGAGGCACCTCGTTTGTAGAGCTAGCACGTATCGCTGAAGGTATCGATCCATCTAGTTTAGCATTTGATGACAGCTTTAACGCTGATAACACTGGCATTTTCTCTCCTAGAGATACAACCGATGGTGTTGTACCAGGTGATGAGTTAATTGCAACATTGAGTGTCAATGAATTAGGTCTTACTAATAATCCACAACCAGTTATATCAGGTACATCTGAAAACCTAGTAGGACAAACGGTCACGGTGACAGTAACCGACGCGAATGGTAATACCCAAGTTGTGACTGTTGTGGTCCAACCAGATGGTACTTTTGTAACCCCACCACTTGACCCATTACCTGATGGTCCAATCACTGTCGATGTGGTTGCTCTTGATCCAAATGGTGACCCTGTATCAGATAATATTGGCGCAAGTATTGATACTGTCGCGCCAGTTGTAACGATTGATACACTTACTGATTCAGCGATTCAAAATGTACTAATTACTGGCACAGTGTCTGGTATCAGCAGTGGTGATACTGTCACTATCACTGTTACAGACAGCGCAGGACAAGTTCAGGTAATAGCGACGCAAGTAGATGATCAAGGAAGTTGGAGTATTACGACTGAAGCACTTGCTGAGGGGCTTTATACAGTCGTTGCATCGGCAGTTGATGAGGCTGGCAATGAAGGCAGTGATAGTGAAAATGGTCTAGTCGATCTGACTGCTCCCGTTATAAGTATTGACACCATCGGCGAAACAAATGATACCACGCCAACTATTTCAGGAACGGTAAGTGGAGTCACTGTTGGTAGTGAAATCACTGTCGTGATCACTGGCGCAGATAATACAGTGCAGACCGTAACTGCAATTGTTGCTGAAGATGGTAGTTGGATCGTTGATGTGCCTGATGCACTTGTTGAAGGTGAGTTTACTGTAACTGCAACAGCCGTTGATATTGCTGGAAATGAGGCGCAAGCAACGACCACAGGTGTTATTGATAATACAGCGCCTGTGATTAGTATCACGCCAATTGATGATACGCAGGACACTACGCCAAATATCAGTGGTAATGTTGTTGGTGTTCAACAAGGCACACTTGTTACCGTTGTTGTCACTGATATTAATGGTCAAGTTCAAACATTGACAACGGTAACCGATGCTGATGGGAATTGGAGTTTAGATGTTGTCGCAGATCTTGCTGAAGGGATTTTTGACGTAAGTGCATCCGTAACTGATGCAGCCGGAAATACTGCCCAAGCTGACACCCAAGGGGTTGTTGACTTGACGGCTCCTGACATAACGTTAACAGCTATTGCCAATACAAATGATACAACGCCAACCTTTGTCGGGCGAGTTGAAGGGGTGCCAGAGGGCACCGAAGTTACAATACAAGTTGTTGATAGTAATGGTCAGTCGCAAACGTTGACGGCGCTTGTTCTTGCTGATGGCAGTTATAGTGTTGATGCAATAAGCCCTTTGCCTGAAGGCAGTTTTACGGCAATTGCTACCGTTAGTGATGCTGCGGGTAACTCAGCATCTGCAAATACGACAGGTACCGTCGCATTTTCTCCTATTTCAATCACAATTGATTCTATTGCTGATAGTAATGACACAACACCATTGCTGAGTGGGCAAACCGATGGCGTAGCTACTGGAACGACAATTTCGCTGACAATTACAGCAAGTGATGGGCGGGTTATTAATTTACTCGCAATCACTCAAGCTGATGGAAGTTGGTCTATTCAATTGACAGAACCTTTACCTGAAGGAGATTTTACAGTTGTCGCATCGGTATTAGATCCTCAAGGCAATGAAGCACAAGCAACCGCGATTGGTAATGTAGATTTAACAGTCAGTATTAATTTCATTATTGATACTAATGACACGACTCCAAGTGTATCTGGTTCAACACAAGATGTTGAACCAGGCGCAGTCGTTACTGTTACATTTACAGGAAGTGATGGAGCGACTGAAACTTTACAAGTTATTACCGATGCAAACGGTAATTGGACTGTTGAAGCAAGTACTGCATTGGCTGAAGGTCAATTCACAGTCACCGCGACAGTAACCGATGAAGTGGGTAATACAGCAACAGCAACAGAAATAGGGGTCATTGATTTAACCGATCCTACTATTTCAATCAATCCTTTAAATGATACTAATGACACAACTCCACTAATTTCAGGATCTGTTGCAGATGTACCAGCAGGAACGACAGTTACGTTAGTCATTACAGATAGTAATGGTGTTGTGCAAACGATAACAACCACCACAAATGCACAAGGTGTATGGCAAGTCGAAACTTTAAATGAGCTTGCTGAGGGAGATTATACTGTCACTGCAAGCGCAAGCGACGAAGCGGGTAACACCAGTTCAGCAACAGCAACTGGCACAATAGATTTAACTGCACCAATTATTAATATTAATGCAATTGCTGATAGTAATGACACCACGCCGACAATATCAGGCACAACACAAGGGTTAAATGCTGGTAGCACAGTTACAGTCACGGTTACCGACAGTAATGGGAGTGCACAAGTATTTGCAACTGTTACAAATGCCGATGGCAGCTGGTCGATTAATATTGATCAAGAGCTAGCTGAAGGCGAGTTCACTGTTGTTGCGCAAACTCAAGATGAAGCAGGAAATAGCGCACAAGACATTGAAAGGGGTGTGATTGATTTAACTGCACCTACCATCACAATTGATGAGTTTAACGATTCTAATGATGTTACACCCATTATTTCAGGTGTTGTATCAGGGGTTGATGCTGGCTCGGTTGTTACGATCATACTCGTTGATAGTAATGGAAATCAGCAAATACTGACGACCACAGTTAATGCAGATAGCAGCTGGCAAGTTGGTGCAAATCAAGTGTTGGCTGAGGGTGAGTTTACAATTACCGCAACAGTGAGTGATCCTGCTGGTAATCAAGCTCAAGATACGACGACAGGGATCATTGATCTAACCGCGCCAATTATAAGCCTTGATAACTTAGGAAGTAGTGCTGACAACACACCTACAATTTCAGGTACAGTGCAAGGCGTTGCAGCAGGCACACCGGTCACTTTAGTTGTCACAGATGCAAATGGCAATAGTCAGACGTTTACTGCAATCACTAATGATAATGGTGTATTTAGTGCAGACGTACCAGGCAGCCTTGCTGATGGGCAATACACGGTTACCGCTACGGTATCTGACTTAGCTGGTAATCAAGCCTCGGATTCAGAAACGGGTACGGTGGATAGTTCATCTTTAACTATCTTAATTGATGCGTTAGGCGAAACAAACGACACAACACCCAGTATTTCAGGTTCAACATTAAATGCAACAGCAGGTGATGTGGTCACGGTGGTGATTATTCCTGCTTCGGGTCCAAGCCAAACATTTACAACAACAGTTGATGCAAATGGAGATTGGAGTATCAATGTATCAGATGAACTTGCAGAGGGTGAGTTTACGATTGATGCCACTGTTACCGACCAATTTGGTAATACCGCAAATGATTCGATCACCGCAGTGGTTGATACGACTGCACCGCTTATTAGCATAGATACCATAGGCGCTATCAATGACAGTACGCCTCTAATTTCAGGCAGCTCACAAGGAGCGACGGCAGGTAATACAGTAACAGTTACTGTTGTCGACTCTCAAAATAATAGCCAAACCTATACGACAACTGTTGATGCTGATGGAAATTGGGCAGTGCCTGTTACAAGTGCAGTGTCGCAAGGGGAATTTACTGTAACAGCCAGCATCACTGATAATGCAGGTAATACAGGCACGGATACTGAAGTTGGTACGTTCGATGGAATTAATCCTTTATTAACGTTAGATTTTGATCCTTTGACTAATGACAGTACGCCGTTGATCACAGGCACAACTGATGTCACTGCAGGCAGTATTGTTACTGTCAACGTTACTGACAGCGATGGCGTGGTACAAACGCTTTCTGCGGTTGTGGCTGCGGACGGAAGCTGGTCAATCAGCCCTACTACGCCTCTAGCTGAAGGGGCGTTCACGGTGACAGCAAGTGTAGAGGATGAATCTGGCAATCAAACGCAAATCACTCAAAACGGTGTTGTTGATCTCACTGCTCCAATTATTACGATTGACAATTTGGGAACGGTCAACGATACAACGCCTACAATTAGCGGACAAACGAATGAGCCTGCGGGTAGTATCGTTACGGTTGTTGTCTCAGATGGTATTAACAGCTATGAATTTAGCGCAACCGTTAATGCTGATGGCAGTTGGTCTGGGGATGTGCCTGCAGAATTAGACGATGGCAACATCAATGTTACAGCGTCAATAACTGATGCTGCAGGCAATCAGGCCCAAGCAACGAATAGCTTTATTTTAAATAGTGCTGCGCCTAGCATTGCAATAGATGCAATCAACGAAACCAATGACACAACGCCAGCTATAAGTGGCACCTCAGATGCCCCTAATGGCAGCGTCATAACTATAATTGTTGAAGACAGTAATAACAACAGCCAACAGCTTACTGCAACAGTGCTGAATGGTCAGTGGAGTGTAGAGATACAGCAAGCTTTAAGTGAAGGCACATTTACTGTTAATGCGTCAGTAACAGTTGATGGCTTGACCAGTGATGCTGCTGCTCAAGGCGTAATTGATGTAACAGCGCCGACAGTCAGTATTGATGCCTTAGTAGATAGCAACGATGTAACTCCGATCATTACGGGTCAGACGTCAGGTTTGGCGGCTGGTAGTGTCGTAACACTCACAATTACTGACAGTGCAGGAGCCGTTCAGACAGCATCTGTTGTTATCTCGCAAGATGGTTCATGGTCAGCAGAAGTTAGCAATGCGCTGGCTGAAGGACAGTATTCTGTATTAGCTGAGGTGGTAGATAATGCAGGCAATGAAGCGAGCGACTCTCAATTAGGTATCATCGATTTATCTGCGCCTACAATTAGCATTGATGCTATTGCTGATACAAATGACGTTACACCTACTCTAACGGGTCAAACAACAGGTGTACCGCAAGGCACGCAGGTAACTTTATTAATAACAGATAGTTCGGGTAATACCCAAACTTTAACTACTACCACATTAGCTGATGGATCATGGTTTGTTGATGCTGAGGTTATTATTGCTGAAGGAAGCTTCACTGTCGAAGCATCTGTGAGTGATGTTGCTGGAAACTCTGCTTCAACCTCGGCAACCGGTTTAATTGATTTAACAGCCCCTACTATTAGTGTTGATCCATTGTCAGATAGTGCTGATGTAACACCGCTGATCAGTGGTGTAGCGAATGGTGTGGCAACAGGTACACTTGTTAATTTAGAAATCACCGATAGTGCTGGTAATGTTCAAACAGCGACAGCGATTGTTCAAGCGGACGGCAGCTGGTCTGTTGAGCCAAGCGTAGCAATTGCTGAAGGAGAATTTACTGTTGTTGCTACAGTACAAGATACTGCAGGAAATCAAGGATCTGACACCGCAACGGGTAATATCGATACCACAGCACCAAGTGTATTCATCGATCCTCAAAATATCACAAATGATACAACCCCAGTATTCTCAGGACAAAGCTCAGGCGTTCCTGCAGGTACTGAGGTTAGACTAACGGTTACCGACAGTGCTGGTAATATTCAAACTTTAATTGCTATTACTAGTGCTGACGGAAGCTGGTCAGTTGCTGCAACTGAAGTACTTGCCGAGGGTAATTACACTATTGAAGCAGAAGTTTCAGATGCGGCAGGTAATACTGGTACCGATAGTGCCACTGGTGAAATCGACATTACCGCACCGACGATTAGCCTTGATACCTTGGCCGATAGTAATGATGTGACACCGCTCATTAGTGGGCAAACCACCGGAGCGGCTGTGGGCAGCTTAGTGCTGCTTACTATCACTGACAGTGCCGGTAATGTACAAAGTGCGACAGCGACGGTGCAAGCGGATGGCAGTTGGTCTGTTGAGCCAAGTACGGCATTAGCTGAAGGTGATTATACCGTGGTGGCCACCGTGAGCGACGCGGCGGGTAACGAAGGCAGCGATACTGAAACAGGCACCATTGATGTGACGGCACCAACGATTAGCATTGATGCGCCAGCACTGACCAGCGACAATACGCCGACGGTCACTGGCACCTCAGACTTAGCCAATACCTCACTCGCCGTGACCTTTACCGATGCTGATGGTATCAGCCATACCGTGACAGTCACCACTGATGCTTCAGGTAATTGGAGCGCCGAAGCAGGGCAAGCCTTAGCCGATGGCAACTACACAGTCAGTGCCAGTATCAGTGATGCAGCAGGTAATAACAGCAGTGCCAGTGACAGTGGTGAAGTCGACACCATTCCAC
>NZ_JACDWV010000022.1:0-19317 GCF_016464105.1 Pseudoalteromonas sp. bablab_jr010
CCACCTCAAGATGCAGAATTCAGCGTTTCACAGGTGCTTAATATCAAGGCGTTACTTTGCAACAATGGCAGTCCCTTTTAAGAAGTAACAACGATGAGAGTAAGTGCCTGTGAAACGCCCAAAGGGTTGGTTTAAAAGCGATTTATACTGCGTTATTGATTTTAACAATAGAACCACTATTATTTGCAATCAATGCCTTGCCTAAATCGCTTTTAATTCCAACTGAAACTCGCATCTTGAGGTGGATTGGGTATATTAACTTTGCTTTAACACTTTAATCGTAAACAGCTTTGTTAATTTTAGCTATTCGTCCCTCATGTGTTGTGTCGGCCCCCATAAAAAAGGATAATAGAGCCGTTTTTATTCTCGTGAGGCACGCATGACAGAGTATGTCTTGTTATTGATTGGCACTGTGCTAGTCAACAACTTCGTTTTAGTTCAATTCTTAGGTTTATGCCCGTTTATGGGTGTATCGGGTAAGTTAGATACCGCGATTGGTATGTCTTTAGCCACAACCTTTGTACTTACACTTGCCTCCGTGACCAGTTATCTGGTGAATCATTATATTTTGATCCCGCTGGATATCGAATTTTTGCGTACCATGAGCTTTATTTTGGTTATCGCTGTTGTCGTGCAATTTACCGAAATGGTGGTGAGAAAAACCAGCCCGACACTTTATCGCTTATTAGGGATTTTCTTACCGCTTATTACCACTAACTGTGCTGTTTTAGGTGTTGCCCTACTTAATATCAAAGAAGACCACTCATTCTTACAATCGGCCGTGTATGGCTTTGGTGCCGCAGTGGGTTTCTCTATGGTGTTAATACTGTTTGCCGCATTACGTGAGCGTTTAGCTGCGGCTGATGTCCCTGCTCCTTTTAAGGGCGCTTCAATTGCGATGATCACCGCAGGCCTTATGTCGATGGCCTTTATGGGTTTTACAGGATTAGTGAAGTTTTAATATGACCTTGTTTTATGCTTTGATAGCGTTAGGTTCATTAGCGCTAATATTTGGTTTAATTTTAGGTTTTGCCGCCGTGCGTTTTCGCGTTGAGAGTAACCCTATTGTTGACCAAATTGATACCATTTTACCGCAAACACAGTGTGGCCAATGTGGCTACCCTGGCTGTCGTCCCTATGCAGAAGCAATTGCCAATGGTGACGAAATCAATAAGTGCCCGCCAGGCGGCGAAGCCACGGTAAAAAAACTCGCTGATTTAATGGGTGTAGAAGCAAAACCGCTGGCAGGCGGTGAGCAAGCAGATCCTGTTAAAACAGTTGCCTATATCCGTGAAGATGAATGTATTGGCTGTACCAAATGTATTCAAGCCTGCCCTGTTGATGCCATCGTTGGCGCAACTCGCCAAATGCACACTGTATTAATCGATGAATGTACCGGTTGTGACTTATGTGTTGAACCATGCCCTGTAGACTGTATTGATATGCTGCCTGTAAAAGAAACCAAACAAACCTGGAAATGGCAATTAAACGCAATCCCTGTGACTCAGGTAGATTAGGAGCACAGATGGAAAAGTTAATAGATCAAATTAAACAAGGCAAAGTGTGGTCTATACCTGGGGGCATTCACCCACCGGGTCAAAAGCTGCAATCAACAACACAAGCCATTGCAAGGCTGCCACTACCAGACAAGCTCGTTGTATCTCTAAAACAACACATTGGTGCTAACGGCAAACTTATTGTTGAAAAAGGCCAGCAGGTTTTAAAAGGCCAAGCATTAACTAAACCAAGCGGCAATTGGTCTGTGCCTGTGCACGCGCCAACATCAGGGTTGATCAGCGATATTTGCCCAATGCCCTCTGCTCACCCGTCGGCGTTGCCTGAACTTAGCGTTATTATTGAACCTGATGGTGATGATAACTGGTGCGAGCTTAATCCTGTAACTGATGCCAAAACTCTTTCCCATGATGAGCTTGTTGATATTATTCATCAAAGTGGTATCGCAGGTATGGGCGGCGCAGGTTTCCCAACCTATGTAAAAGCAGATACCCGTAAAGCCATCGAGTTTTTAATTGTTAATGCCGTTGAGTGTGAACCTTATATCACCGCTGATGACATGCTAATGCGCGAACATGCCGATGGCATAATTGCCGGTATTGAATTAATGCAGCAGCTGTTAAGTCCACAGCTGACAATTATTGGTATTGAAGATAATAAGCCCGATGCTATTGCTGCCATGAAACTCGCAGCACAGCATAACGACAGCATCATAGTGCAAACAGTGCCAACGGTTTACCCTTCTGGCGGTGAAAAACAGCTAATTAAACTGCTAACGGGCAAAGAAGTCCCAAGTGGTAGTATTCCTGCCGATATTGGTATGTTGGTGCAAAATGTCGGTACTTTGTTTGCGGTAAATCAAGCCGTACATGAAGGTAAGCCTCTTATAGAGCGTGTAGTAACGGTAACCGGTAACACCATTCATAAACAAGGTAATGTGTGGGCTTTACTAGGCACTGAAATTAAACATTTATTAGACTGCCAAGGCTTTTCTCCGGTTCCACAGCAACGTGTGGTTATGGGCGGTCCAATGATGGGCTTTACCTTACCAACCGTGCGTATTGGTGTGGTTAAAACGACGAACTGTATTTTAGCGCCAGATCACCAAGAGCTTGCTGAGCCGGGTGATGAAAAAGCCTGTATTCGTTGTAGTGCCTGTGCTGACGCCTGCCCTGCTTCATTGTTACCCCAGCAATTACAATGGTTTGCTAAGTCTAAAGAATACGACAAACTCAACGAGCACAATTTATTCGATTGTATTGAATGTGGCGCCTGTGCTTATGTTTGCCCAAGCGAAATCCCCTTGGTGCAGTACTATCGTGTTGCTAAAGCTGAAATCAAAGAGCAACAAGCAGAGCAAATCAAAGCAGAGCGAGCAAAAGAGCGTTTTGAAGCACGTAAAGAGCGCTTAGAGCGCGAACAAGAAGAGCGTCAAAACCGCCATAAACGTAAGCCGGCTGCTAAGTCAGATGGCGAAAAACAAAAAGTGGCCGATGCACTCGCCCGAGTTAAATCTAAATCTGATGATAAAGACAGTAAGTCAGCTGTCGCTGCAGCTATTGCCCGTGCGAAAGCGAAAAAGCAAGGTGCTGAGCTTGAGCCTGATAACTCTGAAGTAGCTAAAGAACGTGCAGCGCGTAAAGAACAAGCACGTAAATACAAAGAGCAAAAAGCACTAGAGCAAGGTGAAGACGGCGTCGATAAAGACGATAAAAAGTCTGCTGTTGCTGCCGCTATTGCCCGCGCTAAAGCGAAAAAAGCCGCACAAGCTACAGAAGAAAACGCTTCTGCTGAAACTGACGCTGCGCCAAAAGATGACAAAAAAGCTGCTGTTGCAGCTGCTATCGCTCGTGCTAAAGCGAAAAAAGCAGCGCAAGCTGCTGAAAATCAAGCTGAAGCTGATAGCGCACCTGTTGATGACAAAAAAGCCGCTGTTGCTGCTGCAATCGCTCGTGCTAAAGCGAAAAAAGCCGCGCAAGCTGCTGAAAATCAAGCTGAAGCTGAAGAAGATAGCGCGCCAGTTGATGACAAAAAAGCAGCTGTTGCCGCTGCTATCGCCCGTGCTAAAGCGAAAAAAGCAGCACAAGCTGCTGAGAATCAAACTGAAGCTGAAGAAGATAGCGCACCAGTTGATGACAAAAAAGCCGCTGTTGCAGCCGCTATCGCCCGTGCTAAAGCCAAAAAAGCCGCTAAAGAGCAAGCACAGAGTGACGATTCTTCAGAGCAAATAAATGATTCAAATGATGAGGCAGATGCTAAGCCGCAGTCTGATGCTCCTGAATCAAGCGAAGATAAGAAAAAAGCCGCCGTTGCTGCCGCTATCGCTCGCGCCAAAGCGAAAAAAGTCGCTAAAGAGCAAGCGCAGAGTGACGACTCTTCACAGCAAACTAATGATTCAAGTGCTGAGGCAGATGCCAAGCCGCAGGTTGATGAACCTGAGTCTAGCGAAGATAAGAAAAAAGCAGCGGTCGCTCGTGCCATTGCAAGAGCTAAAGCGAAAAAGTTACAACAAGAAGGAAACGATAAGTCATGAAACTAACCATGGCGAGTTCGCCGCATAATCATAGCCATAAATCATTAAGCCGATTAATGATGACAGTGATTGCTGCGTGTATTCCAGGCTTAATCGCGCAAGTTTTCTTCTTTGGTAGCGCTGTGTTAATTCAGCTTGTTCTCGCGCTGATTACTGTTAGTGCCTGTGAAGCTGCTGTATTACTGCTTCGAAAACGCAAAGTTTGGCCAACACTCAGTGATGGCAGTGCGTGGTTAACAGGCGTATTACTGGCGTTGAGTATTCCGCCTTTAGCACCTTGGTGGATTATCGTAATTGGCTGTCTCTTTGCCATTGTTATTGTAAAGCAGCTTTATGGTGGCCTTGGCTTTAATTTATTTAACCCTGCTATGGCAGCTTATGTATTACTACTTGTATCGTTTCCGGTGCAAATGACCAGCTGGTTACCTGTGAGTGATTTACTTGCATCTCCGATCAGCTTCTCACAACAGCTGTCTGTTATTTTCAATGGTTTTACCAGCGCTGGATTTAGTGTCGATCAGTTACGTGTAGCGATTGATGGCACAACCATGGCAACACCACTTGATACCGTTAAAACAGATGTCGCCCATCACCTAACGGTGGCTGAGAGTATGAGTAAGCCTCTTTTTAATGACTGGTTTGGTCTTGGTTGGGGCTGGGTTAACTTCGGCTTTTTAGTAGGTGGTCTTTATTTATTAAAAGCTAAAATCATTAATTGGCATATCCCTGTTAGCTTTTTAGCCTCATTAGCCGTGTGCAGTGGTATTGGTTATATTGCAGCCCCGGGCACAGAGCCGGGCGTGGTATTTCACTTATTCAGTGGTGCGACCATGTTAGGGGCATTCTTTATTGCTACCGATCCTGTTTCTGCATCAACAACGAATAGAGGCCGTTTGATTTACGGTGCGTTAATTGGTCTACTTGTTTACTTAATTCGTACTTTCGGTGGTTATCCTGATGCTGTGGCATTTAGTGTATTGCTGTTAAATATGGCGGTACCTTTAATTGATTACTACACGCAACCACGTACTTACGGCCATGGGGTGAAATAATGATCCTTTCCTCAATGACTAAAAACGGCGCTATTCTTACAGCATTTGCGCTTATTACCACAGGCACTGTAGCCCTGACTCATAGCCTGACCGCTGAGCGTATTGAAGAGCAAGAAAAGCAACAACTTGCAGAGCAGCTGCAGCAAGTGCTTGATGCCCATCATTATGACAATCAACTATACAAAGATTGTGTTGTGATCACCGATGAGCGCTTAGGTCCACGCCCAGAGCAAGTTATTTATCGTGCTTACAAAGACAATAAGCCTTATGCTTTAGTGATGCGCCATGTAACACCAAGTGGTTATAGTGGCGATATCAACTTATTAACGGCGGTTTTTGCCAATGGTGAAATAGCGGGTGTTCGTGTAACTAAGCACGAAGAAACACCGGGTCTTGGCGATAAAGTTGAGGTCAAAAAATCAGACTGGATCACCCTTTTCAAAGGCCAAAATGTACTGAGTGAAGATGATAGCCGCTGGGCTGTTAAAAAAGATGGTGGCCAATTTGATCAATTTACTGGCGCAACCATTACACCGCGTGCCGTTGTCGGCTCAGTTAAACAAGCTGTGCTGTTTGCCCAAGCTGAATTTGATAATCTGTTTGCTGCGCCAAACACCTGTCAAGGAGCCAAGTAATGAGCCAAGTTAAAGCCTTATTTAAAGATGGTATGTGGGCTAATAACCCTGCCCTTGTGCAGTTATTAGGCTTATGCCCGCTACTTGCTGTTACTTCTACGATCACCAATGCATTAGGCCTTGGTTTAGCAACTTTATTGGTACTGGTTGGTTCTAACGTCACTGTTTCAATTGTGCGTAACTGGGTGCCTAAAGATATTCGTATTCCTGTTTTTGTGATGATCATCGCAGGCTTTGTAACCATAGTGCAGCTAATGATGAATGCCTATACATTTGGGCTTTATCAATCACTGGGGATTTTTATTCCGCTTATTGTTACCAACTGTGCCATTATCGGTCGCGCAGAAGCATTCGCCTCTAAAAATACAGTGCCACTTTCAGCCTTTGACGGACTGATGATGGGACTTGGCTTTATGTTAGTTTTAGTGGTGCTAGGGGCAATGCGTGAACTTATTGGTCAAGGTACACTGTTTGATGGTGCTGATTTATTATTAGGGCCATGGGCTGCTGCACTTCGAATTGAAGTATTCAGTTTTGATAACCAATTTTTATTAGCTATCTTACCACCGGGTGCCTTTTTAGGACTTGGTTTACTGATTGCTGCAAAAAATGTCATTGATACACAAATAAAATCTAAGCAAGTTGTTACTCCAGAAGTAGAAAAAGGCCCAAGAGCCCGAGTAACAAGTTTAACTTAAAGGAGAGCACGCACCGTCACTGCGTGCTTTACGCCACCATGAATAAAGAAAAACGCTATGAGATCTTATCTCGTCTACGTGAGCAAAACCCGCACCCAGAAACAGAGCTTGAATACTCAAGCCCGTTTGAGTTATTAGTTGCGGTTACCTTATCAGCACAAGCTACAGATGTGGGTGTTAATAAAGCAACCCGTAAGCTATTCCCTGTTGCTAACACGCCTCAAGCGATTCTTGATTTAGGCCTTGAAGGCCTTCGTGATTACATCAAGACCATTGGTTTGTTTAATTCGAAAGCCAATAATGTCTATAAAATGTGTGAGATTCTGGTCAATAAACATAACTCAGAAGTCCCAGAAAATCGTGAAGCGCTCGAAGCATTACCGGGTGTTGGCAGAAAGACTGCGAATGTTGTTTTAAACTGTGCCTTTGGCTGGCCGACTATCGCTGTAGACACCCATATCTTTCGCGTTTCTAACCGCACTAAGTTTGCCATGGGTAAAGATGTGGTGGCTGTAGAACAAAAACTAGAAAAAGTGGTACCTAAAGAATTTAAGGTCGATGTACACCACTGGTTAATCCTGCATGGCCGCTATGTGTGTACTGCTCGTAAACCTAAATGCGGCAGCTGTATTATCGAAGATTTGTGTGAATTTAAAGAGAAGACAGAGTAATTAAGTATTATTGCTGACCTGCATTAGCTTGTTAGATGTAGTTGAACCTTCATTTGTTGATGCAGAATTCTCACAATGAAAATATCGTTGGCTCTTTTTTTAAAAAAGACGTAGTGCTTTCTAAATATATACCGAGAATATCCTGGCTTGATATCGCTAACATCTTGAGCAAGGCTCGGCTCAGTAGACAAATCCATTAGCGTTTCATGAATTCCAATTAAATAGTTTTCTGCTTGAGAAACACCGAATTCAATTTCGGTGTACTGAAAAATACGCTCCAAGTCATACTGAGCTTTATTAGAGAGAATATATTTAGCCATTCGCTTTAAGTTTTGTTTTTGGATTTGGATATAATATCTAAAACCGTTAACTTACTCTCACCACTTAGCTCACCCTCTACTAATGCCATTCTAATAGCATCTTTTTCACTCTGATTATGGCGGATCAAATCGCGGATATAATCACTTGCATTTGAGAATCGACCTGACTCAACTTGGGCATCAATCCATGAACGCATTTCATCTGGAATAGAGATATTTAAAGTTGCCATAGTTAATTCCTATATATTTACAGTCTTTGATTATGGCAGATATTGGCAAACATTAGCAACAAATATGGTCGATGTGCACCAATGCTTAATCCTTGAAAGGCGCTATATCTACAAAGTTCTTAACCTTTTATAGCATACCATAAGCACACTTTGCGTATTGTGCCAAACACAGGGTTTGGCACAATGGACCTAGCCGTTATCGTGGATTTCGGCTCACCTGCTTTTTAATAAATTCTCGCGTATCATTTAACAGCGCCACTCTTGCTGGTTCATGAACATACATCATGTGACCGCCGTGATAATAGTGATAGTCAATTTTATCAGCGTATATACCGTGTCTGTTTAAGGTGTATTCAGCATCAAAAAATGGCGTGACAATATCGTAATAACCAGAGGCGACCATCACTTTCATTTGCGGATTGCTGCGAAGCACATAAGATAAATCTGGCGCTGTATTAACGTATCTTGGCTCCCAGCCTTGCCCATCAGGCGCTGTGCGCCAGCGCCAGTTATCTGATAACTCAGGGTCGCCAGGGTTTAAGTATTTTCTTTTCCACTGTACGTTTAAATCTGTGCGCATGTATTTCATCAGTGCCGCTTTATATGCTGGCCCTATCACTTTTGACGCATCTTGCTTAGGAGCTGCTGTTAAATCGTCTCGTTCATCAAGCTTATAACGTCCATCAAGAAAGCCTACTGCGACGCCCTCATCACGCAATAACTCTTTAGCGAATCTAAAGGCATTAATGCGTAAATCAACCTGCTCAATATATTGTTTGCTTAGCCCTGTATAACGGTGAAGGCCGTCAACAATTTGCTTTCGGTCAGCTTTACTAAGGGCATTCCCCTTAAATAAGGCTGGTAGTAATTCATCAACTGCAAATTGTCGGCTCGCATCTATAAATGCTTCAAAATCTCCAGATGTGTCTACTTTTTTATGATACCAAGCGGTTGCAGCAAGTGTGGGTATGTAGGTGATGTAAGAAATGATGTTGTCATCAACATAAGGGCTTGAACCTTGATAGTCTAAAGCTTGTGACACAAAAATAATGCCATTTACATTAATCAGGTGTTTATCCATCAGTACTTTAGAAACCGCTGCTGCTCGAGTTGTCCCATAGCTCTCTCCCAATAAAAATATTGGCGCATTCCAGCGGTTTTCTTTTGTTAGCCACTGGGCAATAAAGTCAGCAATAGAAGATGCATCTTGATTTAAGCCCCAAAAGGCTTTGCTCTCAGTGTCACCTAAGGCACGCGAGTAACCTGTGCCAACAGGGTCCACAAACACCATATCAGTCACATCAAGTATCGTCTCAGGCGCATCTTTTAATTCGTAAGGTGCCATTCCTGGATGTGCAGCATCGCTTGGTACAACAACTCGTTTAGGACCATAGGCGCCCATATGTAACCAATTAGACGATGAGCCTGGGCCACCATTCCAGATAAATGTGACTGGTCTGTTTTTGTTATCGCTTGCAGCTAGGTAATCAAACGAAAAGATAGCAGCAGTTGGCTCTTCGTTTTTATTTAATAAATAGGTTTCACCGGCTACAGCTTTGTATTTCAGCCTTTTGTCATTAAAAGTACCTTTATGCTGGGTCACAAATTTAGTGGCTTCGGGTATCGGCTTCTTACTGTTGTTTGAATTTGAGACTTCATCTGCATTAACCGCGCTTGTACAAAACGCAAACAATGTAGAGATTACTACAGTTTTGAAATTGGCAACATACGCCATGTTTTATTCTCCCTCGCATGTTTATCTTTATTTTTATCTGTATCTGGCTTGAGTGGCTTTATCACTCAGTGTGCAATTAAGCGCGTACTTAAACGATTACTTTTACAGTAAGAACATGTAATTTCAACTATCTGCGATTAACACGCAAAAAAGCCTAATCTGTATCGGAACAAAAAATATCAAAGTATTAATTTCACAAGCTTCCATCCTTTCGTTATGCTGTTGAGTAATGTGAAATTTTTTATATGAGTTGCTATGTTACCTTTACTTCGTATCTTATTAATTGAGCAAGATCCTGCCACCTTAAAAGAGCTTTCAACAAACCTAGCAAAAACAATCCCCAATTTTGAGCGCAGTGATGTTGATATCGACATTATTGAGTGCATTGAGCTCAAGCAGGCGTTGAAATATGTAGAGGAAGATGGCGATATTCAAGCTGTGGTACTTAGTTGGGATGTACTGAACAATGGCGAGCGTACCTATAGCCGTTTTATCGAGCAATTAAAAGGCATACGCCTTGAGCTGCCTGTTTATGTTATTGGTGACGATACGAAAGGCTTGGAAATAGTTAACGAGTCAGAAGAAATTGAATCTTTCTTTTTTAAAGATGAGGTCATTTCAGACCCTGAAGCAATCTTGGGCTATATGATCAATGACTTTGATGATCGTTCAGAAACGCCATTTTGGACCGCCTACCGTCGTTATGTAGGTGAATCGAACGATTCATGGCACACACCTGGTCACAGCGGCGGTGCTAGCTTTAGAAATTCTCCGTATATTAAAGACTTTTATCAGTTTTATGGCCGTAACGTATTTGTTGGCGACCTATCGGTTTCTGTCGACTCGCTTGGCTCATTATCAGACAGCACCAACACCATTGGCCGCTCTCAAGAATCAGCTGCAGCGACATTTGAAGTAAAACATACCTACTTTGTTACCAATGGGTCATCCACTTCAAATAAGATTATTTTGCAAACTTTGCTGCGTAAAGGCGATAAGGTGATCATTGATCGAAACTGCCATAAATCAGTACATTACGGCATTTTGCAATCGGCTAGTTTACCTATTTACTTATCGAGTATTTTAAATCCTAAATATGGTATCTTCGCGCCCCCTTCACTGGCTGACATTAAGCAAGCGATTGAACAAAATAGCGATGCTAAATTATTGGTTTTAACCGGCTGCACCTACGATGGTCTGCTTAGCGATTTAAAACAAGTGGTTGAATTTGCACATCAGCACGGTATTAAAGTGTTTATCGACGAAGCGTGGTTTGCTTACTCGCTTTTCCACCCGAGTTTACGCCACTACTCAGCAATAAATGCTGGCGCAGACTATGTTACCCATTCGGCACATAAAGTGGTTTCAGCGTTCTCTCAGGCGTCTTACATTCATGTTAACGATCCTGATTTCGATGCCGATTTCTTCCGTGAGATCTACAGTATTTACGCCAGTACCTCGCCAAAATATCAGCTCATTGCTTCGCTGGATGTATGCCAGAAGCAATTAGAAATGGAAGGTTATAAATTACTGAATGCCCTGCTGAATCATGTTGCAGAGTTTAAGCAGCAAATGGCTTCACTAAAACATATTAAAGTGCTCGATAAGCAAGATTTCATGGATATATTCCCACATTTTAGTGGCGATAACATGGGTCACGATCCGCTGAAGATCCTTATCGATATTAGTGAGTTACCTTATTCATTAAAGGATATTCATAAATTCCTATTAGATGAAATTGGCCTTGAAATCGAAAAATACACACACAGCACCATTTTAGTTTTATTGACTCTTGGTGGTACACGCTCAAAGATCATTCGTCTTTACAATGCGCTGAAGAAACTTGATAGCGGTAAAGTAAAACTTGCCACTTCAATGAGACGCACACGCCTACCAGAGAATCTACCCGCTATTGACTTAGCCTGTATTCCTAGTGATGCATTCTATGGCGAACGTGAATCTGTGCCAATTAGCAAAAGTAACAACCGAATTTGTGCCGGATTAGTGACACCTTATCCTCCTGGAATCCCGCTTTTAGTGCCGGGGCAACATATCACTAATGAGCATATCGAATATCTTAAGGAGTTGGCGGGACAAGGTCTGACAATTCAAGGGAGCTTTGATGGCGAAATTTATGTACTTAAGGGTAAAGTGAAAAGCTAAGCTTCGCTTATACCGCAAAAACCTCATTGTTATGCAGCAATCCCTATTCATTGCTGCATAACGTCACCCTTTTCATATTAAACGCTTTGTCTCAATGCTACTGTGCATGCAATCGAAATAACTTATAATCCATTTTTAATAATTTTAATGCGCAGCGTTGTACCATGCTGCGTTATTGAAATTGTGCGAATTTAAAGACAAGAAAGAGGATGCTTAAAATGCGCTTATTACACACAATGCTTCGCGTTGCTGATTTAGATAAATCAATTGAATTTTATACGCAGGTATTAGGTATGAAAGAGCTGCGCCGTGCAGACAACGAAGAGTACCGCTACACCCTTGCTTTTGTCGGTTATGGTGACGAAAAAGATTCGACGGTGCTTGAGCTTACTTATAACTGGGATACAGACAGCTATGATTTGGGTAATGCATACGGTCATATTGCTATCGAGTTTGATGATATTTATAAAGCCTGCGAAGACATTAAAGCTGCTGGCGGTAATGTGAGTCGTGAGCCGGGTCCTGTAAAAGGCGGCACAACTGAAATCGCGTTTGTTAAAGACCCTGATGGTTATGCGATTGAGTTAATTCAGAAAAAAGATAACACCACTTTTTGATTCATACTGGCTATTTCAGCGATTGCTGAGATAGCCACTTTGCGAGTGCTTTTTCAAGTTCAGCAAAATTAATTGGCTTTGCGATATGGTCACTGATACCAATTTTTGCGCTTGTTTCGATGTCGTCTTTCATTGCATTAGCACTGACGGCAATAATCGGCGTATCAAAATCTGGCCTTGCAAGTAAGTTTTCGCTGGCAGTTAATCCATCCATCACCGGCATTTGAATATCCATTAAAATCAGTGCGTAATCTTGTGTTAGGGTTTTCTCACAGGCAATTTGTCCATTTTCTGCCAATTCATAACTCAGACCTAATTGAGTTAAATACTTAGTGATAACAATTTGGTTAATCGGGTTATCTTCGGCAATTAATATTGGCTTGTCGACTGATTTAAAATCGAACTGAGTATCTTCATCTGATTGGTGTTCTTTTGCACTAGCGTCCTGTGGGTTTAGTGATTTAAAATTAACATTAATGGTAAAATCGGTGCCTTTGCCAAGCTCACTGTCGATAGCAATAGTACCTCCCATCAAATCAATCATCCCCTTACTGATGGCAAGCCCAAGACCGGTCCCTCCATATTCACGAGTGGTGCTACTTTGCGCTTGGACAAAGGGATTAAACAGGGCCGTTATTTTATCTTCAGAGATACCTATGCCTGTATCTTTTACCGATATCACGACGGCTGTCTGGTGTTCATCTCGGCTTTGCAGAGTAAGCGAAAGAACGATCTCTCCTTGATTGGTGAACTTAACGGCGTTAGAGAGTAAGTTAATTAGCACTTGTTTAACACGTATTTCATCACATTCTACATTCAGCGATTGTAATGAGGAGACATCAAGCCGGCAGCCAATCCCTTTGGCATCACAGCTCGGTTTGAACAGCAAGATAAGGTCATTGCAAAGCGCGACTAAATCACATTGTCGCGACTCGAGCTCTATTTTATTGGCCTCTATTTTTGAAAAATCGAGAATATCGTTAATCACGGTTAATAACACATCACTGCAGTTATTAATTTGCCTTACAAACTCTGCTTGCTCTTGTGTTAGCGTGCTTTTATTAAGTAGCTGCAAAAAACCCACAATACCATTCATCGGTGTGCGAATTTCATGGCTCATATTAGCTAAGAACTGGCTTTTAACTTGCTCAGAACGCTCAGCGCGAAGTTTTTCTAATTGCAATGAAGTAATTTGTATATCAATGGTATCGGCCATGCTGCTGAGGGAATCTGCAATATCTTTAAACTCTTGATAATGAAAATCGTCTATATCTTGTTTGTAATTACCTAACGCATATTCACGACTAAGAGCAGTAATGCGATTTAGCGGGTTATGGAGCCGTGCCGTCAGCCAGCGCACTAAGATAAATGAAAAAATAGAGAGTCCTACGATTAGCAGCCCAGCTAATATGGCCGTTTGCTTTACAGCGCTGGTGTAGGTGGTTTTTGCTTCATTAATTTGGAACTGTAAACTGGTTGGCTTACCTGCAAAAAAAACATTACTGATTGAGGCCTGCCCCATTAATTTGCCGTTATCGCCAGCATCGCCCAAGCTATATAAAATGTTATCTTGTGCTGTAATTTGTACCTGCTTACCCGCTTGATAAACCGGTTGCTCATTATGTATTGCAAGCCACTTTAACGCCTCTGATAAAGGCACAAAAGACACTAACACGCCCGTTTTAATTATTGGCTCACTGAGAGAATCTTGCTCATGTAGCAATGTAGATGTAATTGCCAGTAAAGCATTTTGTTTTGCCTGTAAAGGTGCGAGTAGCTCAGTAACTTGCGGATTATCAATAATTTGAATTGTGTTTTGCTCTGTTGATGTTTGAGCGCTGTCGAGAATGCTTTTAGTGAGTTTAAAATTCAAATTTAAAGAAGTGATCGGATACCCTTCAACTATAAACCCTTGATTATCAATAACAATTGATGCATTAATTTGTGGATTTTGGGCAACAAATTCTTGTAGCTGCACAAGCGCGAACTGTGAGTACACCACTTTATTTGGCAGCTCAGTTATCGCCTTAGTGCTACTTAGTAATTGGCTGTTTTTCTCAAGCTTAAATAAGAGTTGTTCAAGGCTGGCCGCATTATTTCTAGCTTGCCATTGTAAACTCGTATTTGCTTGGTCAATTGAGCTTAAATAGAATCGCCCTATCATCAAACCTGCAAGGATCAGCAGGGGAATAATGACCAGTAGTAATACACTGATAAATAAGGCGCGACTAAAGCGTGGACTACTCATTCATCCCCTTCATTGGCAATCGAACGCTCTGCCAACCCTTGCATAAAAAGCCCCGCTTGCTCAGCAGTTAAGGCACCACTGCCATAGCGAATAAACCCTTTATTTAATACTTCCCATACGATGATCATAGATGCGGTAGAAGGCATAGGTTTTGTGAATTGTATGGCATCGATTAAGGTTGATAACTCAGTGCCTTGTTGTGCTTTTAGGTTATTTAAAACCTCAGTGTTAACTGGGATATCTTGAAGTTTTTGCCAAACCAGTGTTTGGAATTTTTCCGCTTGAACCAATTTAGCAAATTTGATCAAATTGTCTTTATTAACGCCATTTAAGCCATCATTTGGAAACGCCAGCACAAAGGTTGAGTAATAAGGCTGCATATACTCACCATTGAGTTTCGGCAATTGCTGCACAGCTAAACTATCACCAAGCGCCTGCTCATACGTTTTTAACGCCCAAGCACCATCGATGATGAAGGCGGCTTGCTGCGCTTTAAATGCATTATTTGAGCAAGTGTAATCGCACTGTCCATCAACCAGGTTTTGTTTATTTAAATCCCAAACAAATTTGAGAGCCAATTGCATTGCCGGTGTATTAAGCTGAACATGGTTATCTACAATTAGGTCGCCATTAAAAGCCGATAAGAACGGAATAAACCAATACATTTCCATAAAACTCCATGTAACGAGTTTCACTTTTTCAGGCAATGATGATTGAATTTGGTATATATCCTGCCAATTTTCTATTGGCTCTTTAACAAACTGCTTATTATAAAAAAGTAACAGGTGATTGCCTTGAATGATGGGTATACCTAAGAGCGTGTTGTTTAGCTTTGCAGTTTCTAAGGTTCGCTTGTCTGTGGTATCAGCTATGAGTGAGTCTGGGATAACGCTGTAGTTGGCATATTTATCAAGGCCTAAATGATCAGCAGGTACAATAACAACGTCTGTTGAGGTGCTGGTACTGGTATTTTGCACCAGCCTGACTTTTAGCGCCTTTTGGTCAACCAATACAGAATTAACCGTCAAGCCACTTTGCTCAGCAAGTGCACTTAACAGCTCATTAAAGTGCTCATGCTTCATGGTATGGGCTAGGTTTATCGTTGCTGCATAGCAATCAAACGTCACTAGTAGCAACGCCACCCAAAATACTCGCCACACGCTTACATCTACTCAAAAAGAATTGAAATTACTCTTTAGTTAAGCACATATGCCTTAAATTGCCTAGCCTAATCAAGGGTTTTCTTAAACCTAAATGCAGCCACAGCCAAGCCCAAAATTGTAAAGGCTAACAGCCAAAGTAAATCACTGCTCATGCTTATTAGATTGACATCTTTTAGCACGATTCCACGTATTAACCTCAGGTAATGCGTTGCGGGTAGGCACTCAGCAAGCCATTGCGCTGCCTTTGGCATGCCTTCATAAGGAAATACAAAACCTGATAATAATATCGAGGGTAACAGAATGAAAATTGTCATTTGCATTGCTTGAAGCTGATTTTTAGCGATGGTTGAAAGGACTAAGCCAAGCACTAAACTGGCACATATAAACGCAAAGGTTGCGACAACCAATGCGACTAAACCACCTCCAAAAGGAATATGAAACAAAAGCTTACCCATACCTAGTATAATAAATAACTGAATAAAACCAATGAAGATATAAGGCACCACTTTACCAATCATTAATTCAAGTGAGCTTAACGGTAAAGTGATTAAAAGCTCCATATTACCTCGCTCTTGCTCTTTAACAATGGCTGCAGAGGTAAACATAATCATCGTCATGGTTAAAATAACAGCAGCTAAACCTGGCACAATATTCACTGCAGAGCGTTGCTCTGGGTTATAAAATAAGGTCGTCTCAAAGGTCGGGTAAGTTCGATTCGCAGGTTTATCGAGAAGCTCTGCAAGCGGCATATTGCGCAGCGATTTTATGCTCGACGCGACCATTGTATCTGAGCCATCAACTAACCAATGCGCAATTGGCCGGACTAACGACTCATTACTGCCATCAGGCAAACCAAAACCAACGGTTGGGTGCTGAGCAAGTCGGTTTGCCACATCGTGGGGTATAAACAGCACAGCACGCACTTTCGCACTAGCGATTGCTGTTTGTGCCTGCTCTATACTGTCGTAATAATCTGTCACTTTAACCACATTTGTCGCCGATACTGTTTGTACTAAAATGCGACTGAGCGCAGTTTGACTATGATCGACCACTGCAACAGGGATATCTTTAACGTTGGTGTTAATAGCGTAACCAAATAGAATCAGTTGGATAAGGGGGATCATCATCACCATCGCAAAGGTCATTCTATCGCGACGTAATTGTAATAATTCTTTGCTTACAATTGCTTTTATGCGGCTTAATGAAGTCACAATACTCATTGTCGGCCCTGCCCTGTGCAGGTGACAAACACGTCTTCAAGGCTTGGACGCACACTATTTACTTGCCACGTATCCTGACAAAATGATTGCTGTTTTATGAACTCAACGGGATCTTGAACATCTTTTTTTACTAATACTCGCAGCTGTGCACCTAGCTGAGTGGCTGAAATAACATGGTCGATTGTTGCGAGCTGTTTTTTTAATTCTCTGGTTTGCGCCCCTGCGATTTCTACAACATGAGCGTGCATGTCTGTCATTAATTGCTTTGGAGAGCCATCCGCGCGTTTAATACCAGATTCTAAAATGGCTAAACGATGACAACGCTCGGCTTCATCCATGTAATGAGTGGTGACTAATATCGTGGTACCGGCATTACTTAAATCAAACAGTGTTTCCCAAAAGTCACGGCGATTTTGTGGATCGACTGCCGATGTTGGTTCATCAAGAAATAAAATTTTCGGTTTATTAATCACTGCAGCAGCTAATGCTAAGCGCTGCCGTTGGCCCCCACTCATACTTCCGGCCATTTGATCGACTCTTTGATCAAGGCCATAGGTATGGAGCAATTCGTCAATTCTTTGTTGCTTTTGCTGCTTTTTAAACGGGTAAAGCGCCGCCATGAACTTTAGGTTTTCAAGTACGGTCAAGTCACCATAAAGTGAAAACTTTTGCGTCATATAACCGAGTTGTGTTCTGAGCTTTTCAGCATCTTTTGGCAGACTCAAGCCAAGCACATTGATATCACCAGAGGTTGGCTTCAATAACCCTGTAAGCATACGGATTGCAGTCGTTTTACCACAGCCATTAGGGCCCAAAAAGCCATAAATTTGCCCTTGCTCAACGTCTAGATCAAGGTTATCAATCGCTTTTAAATCGCCAAATTGTTTTACCAAACCTTTGGCATGGATCACCGATTCAGTCATGGCATAATCACTTGAGCAGGTACGCCTGTCGGTAAATTATTTTCACTTGTGGGTAGTGTTACCTCAGCAAGATACATTAATCGCGCACGTTCTTCCTGATTAAGGGCATAAAAAGGCGTGAACGCAGGCTCTGTGGCAATCCAGGTCAGTTCACCCTGAATATCTTTATCTATGCCATCGACGCGAACCGTAAGTGTCATGCCCTGATTGAGCTTGGCACGATATGGTTCAGGGATATATACGCGCGCATAAGGTGCGCTGTTTGCTTGAACGATAACGACTGGGCTGCCTTTGGTAACTCGCTCACCTACGTGCCAAGGTAAATTATCGACCCTGCCAGCACGCATCGCTTTAATTGTCAGATCTGAGAGGTATTTTTGCTGTACTTTTAGTTCTGCTTCTGCCGCCTGAACTTGCGCTTTCGCACTATTAATATCTTCAACGCGAGAACCATTTGTTAATTCATTTAAGTTCTGCTTTGCTGATTCTAAATTAGCGAAAGTCTCATCGCGTGCAGCGGTTGCACTGTCTAAGGTTTCTTGGCTTGCGAGTTTATCTTTAACTAAGGTTTTTGCACGGCGAAAATTAGCTTCGCTTTGCGTATATGCAGCATTGGCTGCTGCTACTTTGGCTGATGCGGCAGCAACTTCTTCGGGGCGAGCACCATTCAAGGTTTTTTCAAGAAATGCAGTGGCTTGAGCTAATTGAGCTTGTGCTTTAGCAACAATCGCTTGTTGTAGTTCGGCATCAAACTTTGCAATCACCTGTCCTTTTTCGACCAACTGGCCTGCTGAAACGGGTAAATCGATCAGTATTTCGTTAGTCGTTGCAGGATGGATCACACGCTCACGCTCAAGCGTTCCTAGCGCTACTCCCTCATTTGAGTCTGAGCAAGCAGTAATGACTAAAGAAATTAGTATGAGTACAACACGTTTAGCTAACATTTTAATTTCCTTATGGTTAGCTGATGAGTTGCTAGATACTATAAAGTATTAAAATGATCTGTAAAAGTGATATATAGGAATTAAAGTTTTAGAAATATATGGAGTCTATATCGTAAAGATATATGGGGAATAAGGAATCTTAAATTGAAAAATCTTAGTTATATTTGAAATGATATTTAAAAGATAGTCTTTCCAATACATTACTTACTTAAAGTAATGTGGCGTCCCCAAGAGATTCGTACTCTTGATAACGTTGTGCATAGATTGCGCGGTGTTCACCGCCCCACTACACATAACCTACTTGAATAAGTGGCGTCCCCAAGGGGATTCGAACCCCTGTTACCGCCGTGAAAGGGCGGTGTCCTAGGCCTCTAGACGATGGGGACGCAGAAATTGGTTTGCAAATCACTGATTTGCTATTTCTGCGTAAGATGAGACCGAGCCTGCGAGGCGAATGGCCTTAGCTTAAACAGAAAGTTTCTGTGTCACTAGGACAACTGAATAGTTAGACTCGATTCAGACGAGCTTTTAATAACACAGCACTTTTAGTAAGTGGCGTCCCCAAGGGGATTCGAACCCCTGTTACCGCCGTGAAAGGGCGGTGTCCTAGGCCTCTAGACGATGGGGACACAAAATGTGTCACTAGGACA
>NZ_JACDWV010000196.1:0-563 GCF_016464105.1 Pseudoalteromonas sp. bablab_jr010
GTGCATAGATTGCGCGGTGTTCACCGCCCCACTACACATAACCTACTTGAATAAGTGGCGTCCCCAAGGGGATTCGAACCCCTGTTACCGCCGTGAAAGGGCGGTGTCCTAGGCCTCTAGACGATGGGGACACATGATGTGTCACTAGGACAACTGAATAGTTAGACTCGATTCAGACGAGCTTTTAATAACACAGCACTTGAAGTAAGTGGCGTCCCCAAGAGATTCGTACTCTTGATAACGTCGTGCATAGATTGCGCGGTGTTCACCGCCCCACTACACATAACCTACTTAGATAAGTGGCGTCCCCAAGGGGATTCGAACCCCTGTTACCGCCGTGAAAGGGCGGTGTCCTAGGCCTCTAGACGATGGGGACACATAATGTGTCACTAGGACAACTGAATAGTTAGACTCGATTCAGACGAGCTTTTAATAACACAGCACTTTTTGTAAGTGGCGTCCCCAAGGGGATTCGAACCCCTGTTACCGCCGTGAAAGGGCGGTGTCCTAGGCCTCTAGACGATGGGGACACATAATGTGTCACTAGGACAACTGAATAGTTA
>NZ_JACDWV010000197.1:0-1501 GCF_016464105.1 Pseudoalteromonas sp. bablab_jr010
GTGCATAGATTGCGCGGTGTTCACCGCCCCACTACACATAACCTACTTGAATAAGTGGCGTCCCCAAGGGGATTCGAACCCCTGTTACCGCCGTGAAAGGGCGGTGTCCTAGGCCTCTAGACGATGGGGACACAAAATGTGTCACTAGGACATTAAATGATAGTTTGACTCATATCGGAGTTAAGGTTACTAAAATAACATGTAAGTACTCGAGACCAACACATTTATTCTCTTGGCAATTGCTCACTTACTTAAAGTAAGTGGCGTCCCCAAGGGGATTCGAACCCCTGTTACCGCCGTGAAAGGGCGGTGTCCTAGGCCTCTAGACGATGGGGACGCAGAAAACTGCAACCCTAGGACAAACACTATGCAAATCTGGTGGAGCTATGCGGGATCGAACCGCAGACCTCTTCGCTGCCAGCGAAGCGCTCTCCCAGCTGAGCTATAGCCCCGACTTGCATACACACCACCAATTAATGTTGGTTGTGTATCGCTGAGTGCGGGGCGCATTCTATGCACCCCCCCAAATAAAGTCAACAGTTTTTTATCTAAGTTTATTTAAATGATTTAAATTTCAACAAGCTGACTAAATATCAATCCGTTACGGAGGTATTTTATACAAAGCGCTATCAAATTAGCTATTTTGGGCTAATTGCATTGCTGGTTTGTTATCAAAGGCTCTTTGCTTTTTTAATTTACTCCCTTAAAAAGGTATACATTTATATGCAAAATAAAATTCATTACCTAAAGCTTTAAATAAAACGACTTTCCCCTACCCTGCTTTGTTTTTAATAGTGCTAAGTAGAGTGCAATTAACTGATGCAAATTTATTGATATGAAAAACCGTTTTAAAGATTTGCTGTATTCATATCATTTTAGAATGATTTACACTGACATTTAGCTATAGATCAAGCTCTGAATATAAGCTTATGAATGTAAATTGCATATTTGTTCGCCAAAAAATGCTTAAATGCCATGTCATTGTTTATAAAAGCTGCATCTAACACATTTTTACTCATTCAAGTGTTGACACATTTACAACTCTATCTATAATAGCGCCCCACAACAACGCAGCAATGAGTTGTTTTAGATATGGGTCGTTAGCTCAGTTGGGAGAGCATCGCCCTTACAAGGCGAGGGTCACTGGTTCAAGTCCAGTACGACCCACCATTATTCCCTAATGGTGTTCATATCTAAATTCTTAATGGGTCGTTAGCTCAGTTGGGAGAGCATCGCCCTTACAAGGCGAGGGTCACTGGTTCAAGTCCAGTACGACCCACCATTAAGAAAATTTGCTGTATGTAATATGGGTCGTTAGCTCAGTTGGGAGAGCATCGCCCTTACAAGGCGAGGGTCACTGGTTCAAGTCCAGTACGACCCACCATTTTTTAAAGTGGTGTTCATATTACAAAAATCTAAATGGGTCGTTAGCTCAGTTGGGAGAGCATCGCCCTTACAAGGCGAGGGTCACTGGTTCAAGTCCAGTACGACCCACCATTAA
>NZ_JACDWV010000198.1:0-52296 GCF_016464105.1 Pseudoalteromonas sp. bablab_jr010
AATTACTGACAACTCTTAGGTTGTTTATCTTACCCGATAGGCTACCAGACAGGCATTATCCAAGGGTGGTAAGAAGGAAACCTAATAAATATCCCTATAAAAGAAAATGCCAGTCAGCTCTTAACTGACTGGCATTACGCAATTGCGCGTTTTTTGTTTTAAATGAGTTTAATGCAATATAAGGTGGTGACACCAATAAAGAGTGTCACGGTGACACTTAACAAAGTGCCCAGCATGACATACTCAGTAAGTTGTTTTTCGCTACTTTCTTTTAAATCACCGAATCGAAAGATAGATTTGGCCGCCAGTAGAAAGCCCACGCCGCCGTATTCACCTAACAAGATAAAGCTCAACATTAACACTCGCTCGAGCAAGCCAATAAAATGCCCCGCGGCAGGAATGCTGCCTTCATTGTTTATCTGAATATTGATTTTCTCTAGCATCATGCGAATAAACACAGAGCTTGGGTTAAGCACCAATAAATAAGCTGCAATAACAAACAAAGTATCGAGGGCAATCAGCTTTTGCCACGCTAAGCTATAAAATTCATTCTTATCACTAAGCCAAACGCTTAGCATTACAATCACAACAAGATGCGCCAACTGGTCGAGTAAAAACGGCACTACGCCTTTATTTGAATATGACTTTGCCAAGTCAATGACATAGTGGCTTAGCATAATTGCAACCGTTGCTAACAATACACGAGAGAACTCTTGCCAGCCGTAAGTGTATTCCCATAGTGTGAGCACAGCTAAAGAGGTCACGCCGTGTGTTAATACGTGCAAATAGAGTTTACTGGCACGAAAGTGACGGTTGTTTCTGTCGTGTACCCAGCTCATTGGCTGCCAATAAAAGTCTGCAAGTAAGTGGCCCAATACTAATGCGGTGAGTAATAGAGCAAAACTGGTCATAACAATCCTTTGAGTGTGGTTTGGCTGTAATTTATAAAGCGCTCGATAAGTTGATAATGCGCCAGGTTGAGTAACTTAGTGACATTCTCTCGGCTCGTATTAAGCTCTTTGGCAAGCTCTGCATGGCTGTTGTTCTCGGCGGTTAAGTAATAAAACAGGGCATTAGCCTGCTTTTGACTCATTTTTTCAAGCAGGACTTCAATAAGCGCAATATTAAGCGCAAAGCCTTCTTCAAGGGTGTTATTTTCAATATTTAACACTAAGCGTTGCTGGCTCATGTTATCTAAACCACGGCCTGATAAGGTATAAGCACTGCCTGTGGCTGTTTTAATATCGGCGCGGGGGTTATCGAGTGAGCCAATGGCCAAGCTTTGTCGCAGCTCGTAATTGGCTGCTTTCATTTGCAAATACAACAAGATGGCTGCATGACATACCAGTTCTGGCTCCGTTAGCTGTATTTGGAATGCATCGCCACGGTAAATGGTAAAGCTTGCATTAAAGCGCTTAGCAACAAAGCGCAAGCTTTGATCAAGCTGATAAAGCATGGCGTCGTATTCTTGCTGTGGAATTTTTTGTGATTTAATTAAATCACCGCTGATCACCGCAATCATTATGATCCCTTAGATTAAGTAACTTAATTTAGTTACATCGCGATAAGTAACCAAATTTGGTTACTTTGTTTTATGTAACCAATTTAGGTTACTTTTTCGTAAATATCAACCTAGATATGCTACAGTGAACACAAATCACTAAATACAGAAAAGTTATGTCAGCAGTTGATAAGCCAAAAGTCGGTATCTTTGTAGATGTACAAAACATTTATTACACCTGTAGAGAAAGCTACAAGAAAAATTTTGACTACAATGCCTTTTGGGCACAAATGAGCGAACGCTACCAAATTGATTGCGCCATTGCGTATGCAATATATCGGGGCGATGAAAAGCAATCGCAGTTTCAAAATATTCTGCGCGCAATTGGTTTTGAGGTAAAACTGAAACCTTTTATTCAGCGCAAAGATGGCAGTGCAAAAGGGGATTGGGATGTTGGCATTACCATTGATATGCTAGAGCATGCCAAGCAGCTCGATAAATTGGTATTGCTTTCGGGTGATGGTGATTTTGCCTTATTACTTGGTCACTTAGCGAATAAGTATCAGCTACCGTGTGATGTCTATGGAGCAGAGCATCTCACCGCAGATATTTTAAAGCAAGCCGCCGCTGAATTTCATTGTATTGATGATTCACTGCTGTTATCAAGGTAAAAAAATATTCCTATAAAAATAAAATGTTTAACTAAAGTATTATTTCAGCTAAGCTAACATTAACTACACTTGATGATAAATAAAGGAATAGGCGCGTACAACGCACTAAATTATGCAAAAAAGCATAAATAAAGGTGTAATAGGACATTGTGATGTGGTTTCTAATTTTCTTGTCTGTTAAATAAAGCGTTTTAATTCAATTAATTAAAAATAAATATGAAAGTTATACGAATTTTTATAAAAAATATAATGACAACGCTGTCATTTGTTGTGTAACATTAAATCAACAAAGGTTGAGATGATTTCGCATTCTGATAAGCAAAATAATGCGATTTAGACAAAAACTAAACGAAGGCTAGGGGTCGTTAAATGATGGCGAAGAGTGTGAATGAGGACCAATTGTTTATTGGTATTGATGGTGGCGGAACGAAATGTCGAGCAACTATCTACTCTGTTAAACAAGGTGTATTAGGAACTGGCCTAGGTGGTCCTGCAAATCCATTACATGGTTTGGAACGTACTCTCGAATCAATTAT
This sequence comes from Pseudoalteromonas sp. bablab_jr010, assembly GCF_016464105.1. Classification (NCBI taxonomy): domain Bacteria; kingdom Pseudomonadati; phylum Pseudomonadota; class Gammaproteobacteria; order Alteromonadales; family Pseudoalteromonadaceae; genus Pseudoalteromonas; species Pseudoalteromonas sp. bablab_jr010. The sequence continues at coordinate 2,709 of NZ_JACDWV010000198.1, forward strand.
GGTCTCAACACAATTAGCACTTCGTGATGCGGGTTTACCGCTTGAAACCGTTCATCAGCTTTATGCCGGCTTAGGTTTAGCAGGTGTAAACCTGCCAAGTTTGTACGACAAGATTATGGAATGGGAGCATCCATTCAAACAAATGTTCCTCACCACCGACTTACATACAGCCTGTATCGGTGCACACGAAGGGAGTGATGGTGCGGTGATCATCACAGGCACTGGCTCATGTGGTTTCTCATGTGTAAATGGTCGCACAACTAACTTTGGTGGTCATGGCTTTGCCTTAGGTGATAAAGGCAGCGGCGCCTGGATGGGTCTTGAAGCAATAAAAGCGACATTACTAGACCTTGATGGCCTAGGCGAAGCAACAAATCTGACTAACGTGATCACAGAGCATTTTGCAGCTGACAATGCAATGGCGATTGTTGAGCAAATGTCAGGCCAGCCTTCGAGTAGTTTTGCTAAATTAGCCCGCTATGTATTTGAAGCAGCTAATAACAACGACAAAGTTGCGGTTTCGATTGTGAAAGAAGGGGCTGATTACGTTAGTAAATTAGCGCAGCGCTTATTAGAGAATAACCCGCCACGTTTATCTATGATTGGCGGTTTAGCTGAGCCATTAAATAAATGGCTTGCAGAAGATATTGCGAAACGCGTTGAATCTCCTATTCAACCACCGGAAATGGGCGCTGTGTATTTTGCTCAGCAATCTGTGCTTGAACAAAACCAAGAGGTAAGTTTGTAATGACGATTTATCATGCAAGTTCATTGTTTACCGGGGACGAATTTTTATCTGATGTATATTTTAGCGTCGATAATGGTGTATTTAACCGTGTTGAAGCAGATGCTAATGCCGTTGCATTAACGGGGTTAGTGGCCCCCGGTTTTATTGATGTGCAAGTGAATGGCGGTGGCGGGGCGTTTTTTAACGCTGAACAAACGCCAGATTGCTTAGATAGAATAGCCAAAGCACACGGTCAGTTTGGTTCAACAGCGATTATGCCAACGCTGATCACTGACCAAGTCGAAGTCATGGCAAAAGCGGCCGATGCAACTGCACAAGCAATTGCTGAAGGTGTTCCGGGCGTAATGGGTGTGCACTTCGAAGGACCGCACCTTTCATTGCCGAAAAAAGGCACCCACAGCGAGCAATTTATTCGCCCTATTACAGAGCAAGAATTTGCAATTTATGCCCGCCAAGACTTAGGCATTAAAATGGTTACCTTAGCACCTGAGAATGTCAGTGCTGATGATATCGCGCGCTTGGTTGAGTGTGGTGTAAAAGTATCAATTGGCCACACCAATGCAGACTTTGCGACCACAAATGCAGCACTTGCTGCAGGGGCAGATGGTTTTACCCACTTATTTAATGCTATGTCAGCATTTACATCGCGAGAGCCTGGTGTTGTGGGTGCTGCACTTTGGGATGATAACAGCTGGTGCGGTTTAATTGTTGATGGTCACCATGTACACCCATCATCAGCTAAATTAGCAATTCGCAGCAAACAGCGCGGAAAAATTATGTTAGTCACAGATGCAATGCCACCTGTGGGGACTGATGATATGGAGTTTGATTTCTTTGATGGCCGTAAAGTTATTCGTACTGGCGATAGATTAAATTCAACGACCGGTGAATTAGCAGGCAGCGTACTTGATATGGCAAGTGCGGTGCGCAACACAGTGAACACATTGGATGTTAGCCTTGCTGAGAGCTTACGTATGGCATCACTTTATCCTGCACAATATTTAGGTTTACATAAAAAAGGTCGCTTACTGAGCGGGTTTGACGCTGACTTTGTGGTGTTAGACGCACAGCAAAATGTACAAGCCACCTTTATTGCTGGAAAAGCGCTATAACAAGCTTCCCTGGTAAAAACCCCGCCGTTGTATCGCGGGGCTTTTTCTATTTAAGGTAATACAATGACAACAACACAACCAACAAGAAAACGTTTGGCATCGCTGGATGCACTGCGCGGCATGGATATGTTTTGGATATTAGGCGGACAGTCACTATTCGCAGCGCTCTTCGTTTTAACTGGCTGGACTGGCTGGAAAGTTTTTGAAGCACACACAGTGCACAGCGTTTGGCATGGCTTCACATTTTACGATTTGATTTTCCCATTGTTTATATTCTTATCGGGTGTTGCGATGGGGTTAGCCCCGAAACGCATTGACCATTTACCATTTGATGAGCGCAAAGTGTATTACCGTAAGGCGGGTAAACGTCTTTTACTATTGTGTTTATTAGGTATTTTGTATAACCACGGCTGGGGCACAGGGATGCCGATGGCGTTAGATGAAATTCGCTATGCCAGTGTGCTTGGACGCATCGCTATTGCGTGGTTCTTCTGTGCAATGTTGGTTTGGCATACTGGTTTACGAACACAAATTATTACCGCTGCGGCTATTTTAGTGGGTTATTGGTTACTACTTTGTTTTGTTCCAGTGCCGGGTGGCAGTGCTGGTGACCTTTCAGCAGCAGGGAGTTGGAATGCATGGTTTGATGCACACTTACTGCCGGGGATTAGTTATCAAAACCGTGTAGTAGACCCAGAAGGTGTGTTGTCGAATATCCCTGCGATAGTTAATGCATTAATGGGCGTGTTTGCAGGTCAATTAGTGGCACGTGCTCAGCAAATTGGCGAGTGGAAAATGACCGCCTTATTGTTCGCCGCAGGTGTGGTAAGTGTATGCTTAGGCTGGTTATGGGATTTACAGTTCCCAGTAAATAAAGAACTTTGGACCAGCTCATTTGTGCTTGTAACCGTTGGCTGGAGTGCCATATTGCTCGCCGTATTTTATGCACTGGTTGATATTTTACCGGGGCAACGCGCTGCGTATCCATTTGTGATCATAGGTGCAAACTCGATTATTATTTATTTAGCGTCAAGTCTAGTGAATTGGGGTTATGTAAGCCAAAGCGTATTTGGTGGGGTGGTTCGAGCTGTGCCAGCGGCATGGCAACCCCTGATGGCGGTGATTGCGTTATTAGCAGTACAAATGCTGGTATTGCATTGGATGTATCGCCGTAAGATCTTTGTTAGTGTTTGATAATTATTAAACACTAACAGAAAGAGTAATTTTTTATTCACTTTTACTTTACAAAGATAAAACTAGAAGTGATAATGACAGCGTTGTCATAATGGTTGTAGCTACTGCATCGTATCCTGGCAGTGGTTTGATCTAAAACCCAGCTCGATTGCACGTGGGGTTGGGTTTTAGGTCCCATTTTTTTCCAACTTATAATTAGAGCTAATCGATATGCAAATAGTGATTCTTGATGATGCAGCCCAAGTTGCAGCGTATGGTGCCAACATCTTTGCTAAACAATTACTAAAAAAACCAGCCTCGGTACTCGGTCTTGCCACAGGTTCAACACCTGTTGCTTTGTACCAACAACTGATCGAAAAAAATAAAGCTGGCGATATTTCGTTTAGCCAAGCGACAACATTTAACTTAGACGAATACTTAGGTTTAACTGGCGAGCATCCTCAAAGTTACCGTTACTTTATGAATGAGCAGCTGTTTAACCATGTTGATATCGACAAACAAAACACCCATGTACCGCCGGGTGATGCAGTAAATCCGCTTGTTGCTTGTACTGAATATGAGCAAAAAATCACAGCGGCTGGTGGTGTTGACGTACAACTACTTGGTATTGGCCGTAATGGTCACATCGGTTTTAACGAACCTTCATCAGGTTTGACATCACGCACCCGTGTAAAAACACTGACGAAAGCGACGATTGAAGACAATGCACGATTTTTTGCAGAAGGCGAATATCAACCGCATTTATCAATCACTATGGGCATTGGCACTATTTTAGAAGCCAAAAAAGTTGTGCTTTTAGCAACGGGTGCAAGTAAAGCGGATGCCGTTCATGCCATGGTAGAAGGCCCGTTAATGGCTAAATGCCCAGCTTCAGCACTGCAACTTCATAAAGATGCGGTGATCATCATTGATAAAGCTGCCGCGAGTAAATTAGAAGATTTAGAGTTCTATCAGCATATTGAAGCTGAGAACCAAAAACTACAAGCGCATTTAGCGACCTTGTAAAATTGTGAGAGAGAATAAAAAAGCCCAGTTTGGGCTTTTTTTATGCCTGTAATAAATTGGGTTTATTATCCGCTTATGGTAGTTTTAGCGAGTAAACTATTTTCAAGGAACGCCATGCTGAATTACTCTCAAATGCCATTGGATCGTGCATCAAATCGCCGTAAAGATCCAAAGTGGTTAAAGGCTCAAATGAATTCTCAGAGTCGCTGGTTATTGGTCAATAACAATCAAAGTTTATTTGTTAAAGACAGTCCTGAAGTGTGTTATTTACGCTTATCTCAAGTGGATCATCTCGATTTATCAAAAGGCATTTTATTGGGTTTAGACGACGATGATGTGGCGCATTTTGCTTTAGATGTCAGCCATGTTCCAGACTCACTCATTGAGCCTATGCTTAATGGCGCTGAATTTGTTGATATTCGCAAGTTAGGCCCACAAGTTGAACTAAAACAAGGCTCGATTGCCGCACTGGCAAGGGGCTTGTGTTTTTGGCACGCAACGCACCGTTTTTGTGGTCGTTGTGGTCATGAAAATAACATGGTTGAAGCAGGGCATTCACGTTTATGTGAGAACCAAACTTGCCAGCATCAAACTTTTCCGCGAACTGATCCTGCGGTGATTATGATCGTGACTAAAACCTTTTCAGATGGAGTTGAGCGCTGCTTACTAGGCCGTCAAGCAAGCTGGCCTGACGGTGTTTTTTCAACTCTTGCTGGTTTTGTTGACCCAGGTGAAACACTAGAGCAGGCCGTTGCCCGCGAAGTCATGGAAGAAGCCGGTGTTGCGGTGACAGATATTCAATATATCGCGTCACAGCCTTGGCCATTTCCATCATCAATCATGTTTGGCTTTATGGCCACAGCGGTTTCAGAAGATATTCAGGTAGATAAAGACGAGTTAGACGATGCAAGATGGTTTAGCCGTGCTGAACTTAATGAATTTGGCCAATGGCATGAGCAGGGCAGCCACCTTAAACTAACCCGACAAGATTCTATTTCTCGATTTTTGGTTGAGCACTGGCGCAACCTGTAAAGCACAGCTTGGACAAATTATGACAAAGACAAATAAAAATACCCAAATCGTCTCTGCAGGGCGTAAAAAAGCATATACACAAGGGGTTGTGAACCCTGTGGTGCAACGTGCATCAACAGTGGTATTCGATTCAGTGGCTGATTTAAAAGCAGCGGCGAAGAAACGAGGCGACAAAACGTTATTTTATGGCCGTCGCGGTACGACGACACATTTTGCTCTGCAAGAAGCGATTGCTGAACTTGAAGGCGGCGAAGGCTGTGCGCTCTATCCATCAGGTGCGGCTGCAATAAGCAATGCGCTGCTATCGTTTGTAAAAACAGGCGATCATATTTTAATGGTGGATACCGCTTACGAGCCAACCCGTGATTTTTGCGACAAAATACTGGCTGGATTAGGTATTGAAACAACCTATTACCCACCGGGAATTGGCGCAGGAATTAGTGAGCTTATTAAAGATAACACTCGCGTATTGTTTTTAGAATCACCAGGCTCAATCACTATGGAAGTACAAGATGTGCCAGCCATGGTTGCTAAGGCTAATGAGCGCGGTGTAATGACCATGCTAGATAACACCTGGGGTAATGGTCTGCATTTTAGACCGCTTGAGCATGGCGTAGATATTAGTATTCAAGCAGCGACAAAATACATTGTTGGTCACTCTGATGTGATGATGGGTGTGGCGGTCGCTAATAAAAAGTATTGGCCAACCCTTCGAGAAAATTCATACCTACTAGGGCAATGCACCTCTGCGGATGATGCTTATTTAGCGCTGCGTGGTCTGCGTACTATGGCTGTGCGTTTAAAACAGCATGAACAAGCCGCCATCGAAGTAGCTAAATGGCTTGAAACACACCCATTGGTTGATCATATTCGCCATCCTGCTTTTGCAACGTGCCCGGGTCATGAGTTCTTTAAGCGAGATTTTGATGGCAGTAACGGCTTATTTTCATTTGTAATGAAGCAGGGTAATCAACAAGCAATTGATGCGTTCTTAGATAGCCTGCACCATTTTAAAATGGGCTTTTCTTGGGGCGGCTATGAGAGCTTGGTCACGGCAAACCTGAGCATGAAAGGGCTTCGTTCTGAAACAGGTTGGTCACAAGGCCCGGTAATAAGGCTACACATTGGTCTCGAAGATGTGGCTGATTTACTTGCCGATCTTGACCAAGCGCTTGCAGTGTACGAAAGCCACCTCTAGGTTAAAAGTTTATACTTTGTTACATAAGACCCGCTTGTCGGGTCTTTTTTTTCTGGTAATTCAAGCTGTTTCAACTTAGTGTAATTCTAATAATAAAATTCATTAAGGATTATGAGTGACGCAGTTACATCCTAAACGTCTTGCACAAATTGCCCAATTTGAGCTGGTACGACTATTTCTGACCAAACGTGGTTTGTTGGCGGTTGCCGCTTTTGCCATTTGTTGGCTACTTATTTTACGCTATCCCATTGCCCAATCTGTGACCTTGATTAGCTCACCTGATTTTGCCGACTTTGCAAGGCAAGCATTTGGCGCCATTGGTATCAGTAAATTACTTGATTGGCCTGAATCTGAACTTGCCGTTTATTGGCTGGTTGCCTTATTTAGTTTCCCAAGCTTTTGTTTGTTTTTATGTAGTGACCAAACAGTGGGCGACAGACAGCGAGGTACGTTACGCTTTTTATCGCTAAGAGCGACTCGTTCAGAAATTATTATTGGCCGCTTTTTGGGACAGCTACTCATCTTAGCGGCATTGTTGTTTGTTACCTTGATGGCAACGGTTGCAATGCTTGGCTATCGTGAGCCAAGTTTACTGCTTTCTGGCTTATCGCGAAGCTTTATGTTGTTATTTTATTTGCTTGTTGCAGTTATGCCATTTATTGCCTTGATGAGCTTTTTAAATACATTTGCCCGTTCATCGCGTCTTGCGTTTGTTTTGGCTATTTTGTTTTTTGCTGGCGGTAATATTGTGATTGGCTTACTAACATGGCAATGGCCTGCGTTTGAGGTTTTAAATTACATATTTCCGGGCTATCAACTTGATTTAATGGCAGGTCAACGTGCAGGTGTGACACTGGCTCTTGGTTTACCACTTTTACAAACGGCAGTGCTACTGGTTGCTGGTGAACGAATTTTTGCAAGGAGCTCATTATGACCGTTTTAATTCAAGCACAAGGCTTGTCAAAAAACTACGGGGCTAAGCGAGCGCTCGATAACGTTAGCTTTGAGATAAACAAAGGGGCACCGGTAGCGCTAGTTGGTCCTAATGGTGCAGGTAAAACAACGTTATTCAGTTTGTTATGTGGCTATATTTTACCTAGCTCAGGAAAGCTATCGGTAATGGGGTATACCCCAGGCAGTGCGGCGTTATTTGGTAAGCTAACCGCGTTACCGCAAGATGCCCAGCTTGATCCTCGTTTTAGTATTGCGCATCAACTTAACTTTTATGGCCAATTACAAGGGCTCAGTGGTGCGGTTCGTAAAAAAGAAACGGCTCGCGTCTTAGAGTTGGTTGGTTTATCAGAAGTGGCTAAGCAACGACCAGATGATCTTTCTCATGGTATGCGTAAGCGAGTGACGATTGCACAGGCATTAATTGGCTCACCTGAAATAGTGATGCTTGATGAAGCAACTGCAGGCCTTGATCCAATTCATGCTCGTGAGGTAAGGGAGCTGGTAAGTTCTTTAAGTAACGAAGCAACATTTATTTTAAGCTCCCATGACTTAACTGAGCTTGAGCGTTTATGCTCACAAGTTTTACACCTCGATAAAGGGGTGTTAAGTGAGCATCAAGCCCGTTCTAGCACGCAAGATAATAAACACTTTATTACGCTGCAGTTAAATCAACACTATGATGATGTAGAAGCAAAGCTTGCTGGCCTTGCCCATGTACATCATGTTTATATGAGCCAAGCAAAAGAATATGTGATCGAGTTTGAGAAAACCGCTGAGCCTTTTGACATCAATCTTCTACAATTTTGTTATCAGCAAGGTTGGCAGTATCGTCAACTGGTAAATGGTCACACACTCGAAAATCAAATTTTTCATAAGGAGAGCTAGTTATGGGTCTATTAAGTGGATTAATGGGTAATGCAAGTGAAGTCGATAACGACGACTTAGAAGAGCTGCTTGCTAATACATTGATTGATGGTGAAACAGTTCAAAAAGCCTATAAAGTTATTCGTGATATGTTCATCTTTACTAATAAAAGATTAATTATCATAGATAAACAAGGTGTTACCGGTTCTAAAGTTGAAATGCTGAGTATTGCTTACTCAAAAATTACTAAGTTTAGTAAAGAAAGTGCCGGGCATTTTGACCTAGATGCTGAACTGAAAATTTGGGTTGGTTCAGATCCAACGCCAATCAGTAAAGACTTTAAAGCAGGAGATAACATTAATGAGGTTTATAGAATTATAAGTCAATTTGCTTTATAAAGTACTGACAAATCTTGTTTTTTTATTAAAAGTTGGCTAAAAGATGAAAGTTTTGGCCAACTTTTTCTTTACATTTACCGACACTTTATTACAATTAATCAAGTAAAAACAAACGCTTAGTTAAGTTTCCATTCAGTTTTCTGACGTTAGCATGTGCCCAACTTAGCCATCAGGCTAGTTTTCAACAGCAATGAAACAATGTTAATAGGGAAATCTGTTTATGAAAAAGTTAGCAGTTATTATTTCGAGTATGCTTCTGTCAACTGCCGCGACTGCTGCGGATAGTTACCAATCAATTAGCCATTTAGGATACAAGGACACCGATGGCAACGACACTGTAAGTGTTGATTCAACTTATTACTTCGCACCAAAGAAAACGATGGGTCCATACGACCAGTTTGAATACATCAACAGAACAACTAACGTGTTTGGTTCGTACGCAGATGATGACTTTGGTGATGTGACTAACATCGGCGGTGAGTACTTCGTACAAGATTTTGTAATCGGTGCGGGTTACAGCAATTACGATTACGGTTCAGACACTGATTTATTCAATGTGTCTGCGGGTTACTTCTTTAACCCTAACCTTCTTCTAAAAGCGACTTTCACTGACGTTGAAGATGGTGATAACTATGTAATGTTCGACCTTAAGTACAATCATCAAATTAACAGCACTGATTACTTAGGTTTCACGTTCACTGCAGACGACGAGTTTGATTATCGTGCGGTTAGCGCTAAATACTTTATGGATCTTCAACAAGGTAATTACCTAACGATTGAAGGTACAATTGCTGATACTGATGATAGTGGTAGCTCTTGGGAACTAGGTTCTAACTACTACTTCTCTAAAGCAACATCAGTATTTGTAACGTTTAATAAAGAAGATGACTACAGCTTTGGTGCTCAGCACTTCTTTAATAAAAACGTTGGCTTAAAAGCTGGTTATGCAAACAACTGGGATGACTCAGACTACGATGCATACTTTGCAAACCTAAGCTTACAGTTTTAATCATTAATTTGATGATATAAAAAAGCCCGCATTATGCGGGCTTTTTCGTTTTTATCATTACCAACCGCACTGGCGGCCTTCATTTTGCTCATCAAGGTATTTTTGTAACGGTGCAAAGTAATCTAAGATTGCTGTTGCATCCATTTCTTCTTTACCAGTGATTGTCGCAAGTGCTTCTTGCCATGGGCGGCTTGAGCCCATTTCTAACATAGCATTTAGTTTTTCACCAGCCTCAGCAGAGTTGTATACAGAACAACGGTGAATCGCTTCTTCGTTACCGGCAATTTCACATAAACTTCTGTGGAAGTCGAATTGTAAAATGTGCGCTAAGAAATAACGTGTGTAAGGCGTGTTGCCTGGTACGTGATACTTAGCACCTGGATCGAAGTCTGCTTCGCTACGTGCGATAGGCGCTTGTACACCTTGGTATTTTTCACGTAATTCCCACCACGCTTTGTTGTAGTTCTCTGGCGTTACTTCACCTGAGAAAACTTTCCAGCGCCATTGGTCTACTAATAAACCAAATGGGATAAATGCTACTTTGTCTAATGCCATTTTCATTAACAGGCCGATATCTTTAGATTCATCAGGCACGTCGTCTAATAAACCAATTTCTTTTAAATAACCTGGCGTTACAGAAAGTGCAATGGTGTCACCAATCGCTTCGTGGAAACCATCGTTCGCACTTTCTTGATAATAAATAGGCTGTGTGTTGTAGGCGCGTTGGTAGAAGTTATGCCCTAGTTCATGGTGAATAACAGAGAATTCTTCACCTGTGCGTTGAATACACATCTTAATACGTAGGTCGTCTTTGCTATCAATATTCCATGCAGATGCATGACATTGTACGTCACGGTCTTGCGGTTTAGTGAATAGCGAGCGCTCATAGAAGGTATCAGGCAGTGGTGCAAAGCCCATTGAGGTGAAGAACTTCTCAGCACCACGTACCATTTTAAGTTCGTCGTAATCGTGTTCAGCTAATAGTTCTGTTACATCATAACCAGGATCGGCATTTTCTGGTGCAACAACGTCGTAAATGTTACCCCATGTTTGGGCCCACATATTACCTAGAAGGTGAGCTGGGATAGGTTGATCTTGCGGGACTTTATCTTCGCCATATTTTTCACCTAGCTTGGCACGAACATGACAATGTAATGAATCATATAGCGGTTTAACTTGGCCCCAAATGCGGTCGAGTTCTTTTGCAAAATCATCGGCTGGCATGTCGTATTTACTACGCCACATAGCACCTGTATCTGCATAACCTAGCTCTTTTGCACCTTCATTGGTGAGTGCAACTTGTTGCTCATAAAGCGGGCGCATAGATTTTGAAACTTGTCGCCAGCCTTGCCATAAATCAAGCAATTCATTGTAATCACGGCTCGTTGCCATTTTAGCAGTCATCTCGCCAAGGCTTAAACAGCTACCATCTTCTTTACAGTATTTACCTTTACCATAAATACCCCCTAGCTCAGCCACTAATTGTGAGAGCTTAGCTGTTTTTTCAGCATCTTGTGGTGCAGGTAAGGTAAGTGCGAGTTTAAGTTTATCGAGTTTACGACGTGCATCGTAATCAAGCTCTAAACTATCGAACTTTGCGGCTTCATTAGCAAGACGAACCACAGCTTCTGTCATTTTGCGATTTACTTCGGCAGATAGTTCAGCAGTATCATGGGTGATGAAGTTGGCATAAATCCACTCAGCACGGCTTGCTTCTAAATAAAGCGCGCTTAATTCTTTTTCAGTATCGGCGATAAATTTAGCGGCATCTTGTGCGGTTACTTGGCTTGTTTTGACTTCAGCAGTCGTTGTTTTAGTGCTCGCAGCGTCATCATTACAGCCTGTAAGTGCAAGTGCACTGGCGACCATAAGCGCGCTGATGCTGAGCTTAAATGGAGTCTTTTTCATAACGTTCCCTAGAAGTTTATTGTTATTTATTGCTCATGCATAATAGCAGTGTCTTAGTAAACAACAAACTGCCTAGTTGAAAACAAGCTAAGTAAGCGCTGCTTACGTTGTATTTATGGCACGATCAGTCATACTTGAACCAGTTAAATAAAATAAAAGGATTGCACAATGACGACCGTAATCATTCTGTTACTAGTTGCTGTGATTGTAATTTTTGCTGTGAAAGACATTCGCATCAATCTTGTCACACGACCTACGTTTAGACTATTTAAAAAAGTTTTGCCGCCGTTATCGCAAACAGAACGTGAAGCTATGGAAGCGGGTGATGTTTGGTGGGACGGTGAGTTATTCAGTGGTAACCCTGATTGGCAAAAGCTGCATCGTTTTCCTAAACCTGAACTCAGCGAAAAAGAGCGCGCATTTATGGGTGAGCAAGTCGAAACTTTGCTAGCCATGCTTGATGATTATCAAATCGTGCAAAAAGATAAAGACCTACCAAAAGAAGTGTGGGACTACCTAAAAAAAGAAGGATTTTTTGCACTAATCATTCCTGAAGAATTTGGTGGCCGAGAGTTTTCAGCCATTGCTAATTCAACCATTGTATCGAAAATTGCCACTAAGAGCTTAACCGCTGCGGTCACCGTTATGGTCCCCAATAGCTTAGGTCCTGGCGAATTGCTTCTTCATTACGGTACCAAAGAGCAACAAGAGCGTTGGTTGCCAAGCCTAGCTAAGGGCGATGATGTGCCTTGTTTTGCATTAACGGGCCCTGAGGCTGGGTCTGATGCAGGCAGTATTCCTGATACTGGGGTGGTTTGTAAGGGCATGCATAACGGTGAAGAAGTGATTGGCTTAAAACTTAACTGGTCAAAACGTTATATCACCCTTGCGCCAATCGCCACAGTACTGGGTCTTGCATTTAAAATGTACGATCCTGAAGGTTTATTGGGTGATAAAAAAGAGCTTGGTATCACGTGTGCACTTATTCCGACAGATCACGAAGGTGTGCAAACAGGTGAGCGTCATTACCCGTTAAACATGGCATTTATGAATGGCACAACGTACGGTAAAGATGTGTTTATTCCGCTTGATTGGATCATCGGTGGCGAAAAGGGCGCAGGTAGAGGTTGGCGCATGTTAGTTGAATGTTTAAGTGCGGGCCGCGGTATTTCGTTACCGGCACTTAGTACGGCAACAGGTCACTTGGCTTCAAGAATGACATCAGCCTATGCAACCGTTCGCCAACAATTTGGTGTGTCGATTGGCCAATTTGAAGGTGTTCAAGAAGCACTCGCTCGCATTGGTGGTTTAACTTACACCTTAGAATCAGCGAGGCTAATGACCGCAGGGGCGATTGATTTAAAACTAAGTCCATCTGTGGTTACCGCTATAGCTAAGTACCATATGACTGAAATGGGCCGTACAGTTATGAACGACGCGATGGACATTCATTCAGGTAAAGGTATTCAAGTCGGGCCGAATAACTATTTAGCCCATGGCTATATGGGGATCCCGGTATCGATTACCGTTGAAGGTGCAAATATTCTGACTCGTAACTTGATGATATTTGGTCAAGGTGCCACTCGTTGTCATCCATTTGTTTTAAAAGAAATGGAAGCAGCAGCAATGGAAGACCAAGATGTTGCTTTAAAAGAATTTGACTCATTACTGCTGCAACATATTTTATTTGCTGGCAGTAATGCTGGTATGGCATTTGTGCACGGTTTAACGCGCAGTTACTTCGCTAAAGCTCCTGTGTGTGGCGCAACCACTGTTTACTACAAACAGTTGAGCCGCATGAGTCGTGGTTTAGCATTTTGTACTGATGTTGCGATGCTAGTATTAGGTGGTGAGTTAAAGCGCAAAGAGATGATTTCGGCGCGTCTAGGTGATGTGCTTAGCCACTTATATCTTGCTTCATGTGTATTGAAACGCTACGAAGATGAAGGACGCCAGCAAGCTGACCTACCATTTGTGCAATATGCCGTTGAGCATTCGTTATTCTGCATTGGTCAAGCATTCGATGGCTTCTTTAAAAACTTCTCTAACCCAGTGGTTAATTTTTTACTAAAACGTATTGTGTTCCCTCTGGGTAATCATTACCACCGTCCAAGCGATGAGTTAGCACAAACAATGTGTGAGCACATGAGCAAACCAGGGGTCTTTAGAGACAGATTAACCCATCTTTGTTATGTTGATGAAAATGCAGGCACGGGTGTCATGGAAAATGCCTTTTTAGCCATGATTGACACCCATGAAGACTTTAAGCAGCTTCGTAAATGGCAAAAAGAAGGCACTATTGCCAAAAACCTTGAACTTGAGGGTGCAATTGCCGCAGCGGCAGAGAAAAACTTGATAAACGAAACCGTTGCAGAGCGTATGAATCAAGCCAATGAGCTACGTAAACAAGCGATAGCCGTTGATAATTTCGCCCCCGGAGAGCTGTAACTTCTTGCCAAGTTGAAATAAATAAAGCCTTGCATTTGCAAGGCTTTTTTATACTAGCTTATACCAATCCGTGAGTGATGACTTTTTCTGCTTCGCTGGCTGGCATTGGTTTCGCTTTTAAGAAGCCTTGACCAAACTTACATTGCGTTTGTTTTAAGATTGCCAATTGTTTTTCTGTTTCAATCCCTTCCGCAACAACATCGAGTTTTAACGACTGTGCTAACGATAATATGGCATCCACCAAGGGGTTGTGTGCTTTATTTAAATGATCGATAAAGCTTTTATCGATTTTTAAAATATGGATAGGTAATTGGTGTAAATAACCAAGCGCTGAGTAGCCAGTACCAAAATCATCTAAGCACAGTTTAACTTCAAGAGGCTCAAGGCCCTTAATGATTTTTGTTGCTAGCTCTAAATTACCAATTAGCCCAGATTCAGTGATTTCTAAGCACAGCGAGCCTAAAGGGAGTTTGTATTTAGAGTACAAAGCATGGATTTGCGCGACGAAGTCGAGACTTGCAAAATGACGTGATGACACATTCACGGTAATTCGGCCAAACGCTTTACCTTTACTTGCCCACAGTGCTATTTGCTTTGCCGCGAGTTCAAGCAAGTGTAAATCTAAGTTAATAATTTGGCCTGTGTCTTCTGCAACGGGTATAAAATCATTTGGCGAAACAAAGCCTTTACTTGGGTGATGCCAGCGCACAAGCGCCTCAAAGCCGACAACCTGTGCATCTTGAATAGCAAAAATTGGCTGGTAGTAAAGTTCAAAGTCGTCATGTTCAATACCATGCTGTAAATCATTTTCTATATCCGCATGGTTTTTAAGCTTTTTACGCATGGTATTGTTAAAAAACTTAACTTTACCGCGGCCTGATGACTTCGCCTCGTACATTGCAGCATCAGCATGCTGTAGTAGCTTATAAGCTTGATCGCGACTACTTTCACAAAACGCAACACCAATACTTGTGGATGCCTGAAGTAAGTGGCCATCAATATCAAGAGGCTCAGCGAGAACCTGTTGAATTCGTTCAAGGGCATCTTTAATTTGTTGTTTATCGGTGATGTTCTCCATAAAAATGGCAAACTCATCGCCCCCTAAGCGGGCAAAGGTATCGGTATTGCGGATGGTACCTAAGATTAACTCACAGATTTTTACCAAAAAGTGGTCACCAACCTCATGACCTAATGAATCATTGATACTTTTAAAACGGTCAAAGTCTAGATAGAGCAGGGCATGTTGGTGGCGCTTATCTGCTCTTGCCAAACGAAGGATCGCATGTTTAATACGCTCTATTAATAACGAGCGGTTAGCAAGGCCGGTTAATTCGTCGTGAAGAGCTCGGTGCTCAAGCTCTTGTCTTGATAATTGGCGGTCTATCGCCATGCTAATTTGGCGGCTCACATACGTGAGTAAGGCACGGTCATGTTCGTCATAGTGATAGCTTTTACTGTAACTTTGTACGGCGATAACACCACTAATACGCTCATTTACTTTAAATGGCACCCCTAGCCAAGACTCGGCCTGACGACCAACCATTTTAAAATGACCCGCATCAATGTGTTGTTGAAATTCTTCTTTCGTAAAAAGTAAAGATTGGTCGATGTTTAATAAATAATAAGATGCGGTGTCTTTTAGTTGTTCTTTCGATATTTTCTTATGGGCGTTAGAACGCACGCCTTCTTCGATAATATAAACTAAATCAAGCACATCGAGTTGCTTGTCATACAGGCCAATAAAGAAGTTATCAGCCCTCAGTAAAGAGGTAATAATGCCGTGTAAAGATTCAAAGAAGCTATCTAGCTCGCTTGATTGATAGGTTAAGTTAGCGATTTGCAGCATCGAGCGTTCTAGCTTTTGTGCATCATTTAACTGCATCACAGTTTGCTGTAAGTCTTCTACGGTGCGAACTTGATTTATCTTGGCACTGAGTAAGTGGGCGACAGTTGATAAAATCTCTAAATGCGTATCATTATAGTAATGTTTTTGCGGGTGCTCACAGTCAATGACACCCAGTACTTTTTCTTTGTAAACTAATGGTACGCAAAGCTCAGAAAGAGCAGGGCGAGAATCGGCAATATAACGCGGGTCTTGACTGACATCGCCAATCATTAAGGGTTTGCCAGTGCTTGCGACATAACCCGTAATACCTTGATCAAAGCTAATTTCTGTTCGGTCGATATGGTAAGTATCATGGCTACTTGCCGTGCCAATAGACGCCATTTCTTTTAGGGTACGTGTTTTATCGTCTGCTAGGTAAATGACACACTCTATAAAGCCCAGGCGGCTCACTACCTCTGATGTAACATATTCGAGTAACTCTTCAACTGTATCTAACTGCATTAGAGATGATGAGAACTGATTAATAATATGTAATTGGTCTGTTTTGACTTCAAGTGCAAAAGCCGTGTCTAAACTCTTAGGCATAGAATAAAAGGTAACCAAAATGTTGTATTAATTTATTACGTTAACCTACTATCAAACTATCCACAAAGTTATTTTCAAAAAAAACGTATACTGGTGTAAACTAGGCACCTGAAAATGAACTTGGGTAAATAAGCGAGGTTATTTGCTCAATGTTTATGCTATCCCCCTAACTTTAGCCGTGGAAACAAGCAATGTCAGATTTAAATTCGATGCAAACTCTAACAATTACACGCCCAGATGATTGGCACATTCATTTACGTGATGGTGAGCAACTCGTTGATACCGTTCGTGATGCAAGCCGTTACATGGGGCGAGCAATCATCATGCCTAACCTTGTTCCACCGGCAACTTGTACAGACACTGCATTATCTTACTATGAGCGAATTAAAGCTGCGGGCCCACAAGGTAACTTCGAACCATTAATGGTGCTTTACCTAACAGATAAAACTACGCCAGAAGAAATTAAAAAAGCTAAGGCAACAGGTAAAATTGTTGCTGCTAAACTGTACCCAGCTGGCGCGACGACCAACTCAGATTCTGGTGTGACATCAGTTAAGAATATTTACCCTGTACTTGAGGCAATGCAAGAAGTAGGGATGTTACTGTTAGTACATGGTGAAGTAACCGATTCATCAATTGATATTTTTGACCGTGAGAAGGTCTTCTTAGATACAATTTTAGCGGATGTAGTAAATGACTTTCCGAGTCTTAAAATTGTGCTTGAGCACATCACGACAAAAGATGCGGTAGAGTTTGTTAATAATGCACCAGAGAATGTTGCTGCAACCATTACTGCTCATCACCTTCTTTATAACCGTAATCATATGCTAGCAGGTGGTATTCGCCCGCATTATTACTGCTTACCTATTCTAAAGCGTAACATTCACCAACAAGCGTTAATTGGTGCTGCAACAAGCAGCAGCAAAAAGTTCTTCTTAGGTACTGACTCTGCACCACATTACAAAGACAAAAAAGAAGCGGCCTGTGGTTGTGCTGGTGCATATACTGCACATGCAGCTATTGAGCTTTATGCTGAAGCGTTTGAAGAAGCGGGTGCTTTAGACAAGCTTGAAGGTTTCGCGAGTCACTTCGGTCCTGACTTTTACGGTATGCCTCGAAACCAAGATACCATTACACTAGTAAAAGAGAGCTGGACAGTACCAGCTAGCTATAAACTAGGCGATTCAGAAGTGGTGCCAATCAAAGCAGAAGCACAAATGGACTGGCAAGTTAAGTAAGTTTTAGCAAGGTCTAAATCGAGAATAAAAAGCCCATCTATTTGATGGGCTTTTTTCATTTATAATTAATTGTTTATAAATAGTACTGTCATATATTTTTGTTTGAGCGGTTGACCTTAAAATTATTTTCGATTAATAGAGCTAAAAGCTATTTAATGTGTTAGTCTTAAATTGCTTTGAGTTTTTGCGTATTGAATTTACGGATAATGTGCGGCTGTACGGTTACCGGTTTGGTTATTGGTTCTTCCTGTACTTTACCCCAAGTTTATTGGGCATTCACTCAGGGAGGATAGAGCCATTATGGCTGAATTTTAATAATTGACTTACAGGAAAATTTGGTATGTCAAACACGGTTACTGGTAAAGTTAAGTTCTTCAACGAAGCTAAAGGTTTCGGTTTCATTGAACAAGAAAATGGCCCTGATGTATTCGTACACTTCAGCGCTATCACAGGTACAGGCTTCCGCACTCTAAGCGAAGGCCAGCAAGTATCTTTCGGCATCAAACAAGGTCAAAAAGGCCCTGAAGCTGAGAACGTAGAAGTAGCATAATTTATTATGTGAACCTAAGCATTTTGGTGAAACAGTTTCTGTTTCACCAAAATTCATTTACTCCCCAAATATCATACAGTTGTACCTAAACCTATTTAAACCTAAAGTATTGTGTTAGCCTTTTTTAATAGGTAATTCTTCTAGAACTTTCTCAACTATTCCTTTAAAGCTACTCTCGGTATCTAAAGTACTATATGCTCTTAGACTTAGTTAATTAAACATGACATTGATCGTTGTGTAAGTGAAAAATTTGATCTAACGAGAAAATTTAGTACTCATTTTCAGAGATTGTAGATTTTTTTACCAACATCTGAATTTCCCGCTAAACTTAGTGATATATAAGACAGCGGTAATTTAAATGAGCAATAAAATACTCGTTTGATAGATATAATGAAGGTTTGCTAATTGATGAGCATAGGAAATAATATACTTTTGGTAGACGATCACCCGATGGTGGCAACAGCAATTAAAATGGTTTTATCCAAATCGACCTTAGTTAACGAAGTTCAAGCTGTTGGAAGTCAAAAAGAAGCACTACAATTTTTAAAAGCTAATAATGTAGCGTTAGCTATATTAGATATTGAGTTAGAAGACTCAGATGGTTTTAGCTTATACAAGCGGGCTGTTAGTGCAGGGTTTACTGGCAAAGTGTTATTCTTATCAGCTAAGCAAGATAAGCATATTATACGCACTGCAGCAAAGTTGGGAGCGCAAGGCTTCGTTAACAAAGCAGAGAGCCTTGAAGATATTTCTTCTGCAGTTGAAATGATCTTGCGTGGTTACACCTTTTTTCCTCAAGAGCATTTAATTGCTTCTGAAAAAGACATTGACGAGTTACTCACTGAGCGTGAACTCGCCGTAATGAATTACCTATTGCAAGGGCTATCGAATAAAGACATTGGTGAAAAACTTTTCATCAGTAACAAGACCGTCAGTACTTACAAAACAAAGATATTTGAAAAGCTTGAGGTTGATTCAGTTATCTCATTAGCTAAGCTAGTAAAAGACCGCGCCGTGTTCTAATGGCGGCAGTTATAAGTCAAGATTAAATCCCGTTTAATGTTTAGTAAGCAGTTTGCTTGCTTATTAAACATTCCCTGCCTGTAAATGCATAAAAATTCTTCTAATTAGATTTTTTAGATGAAAAAACTGAATTTTTTTTTCATTTTTCTTTACCGCTTTTTGATTTCAATAAATGTTACATTTATGTTTAAGTTTGAACGGAATATGAATGTGATGATTGTTACTAAAGGGCTATAGAAGCCTTACAGATGTGTGGCTGTTATATTTTTGTTAATTCGTTGTTTTGGTTATTTTCATATCAACGACGAGTCACCAAATTTTTCCGATGAAAGCCGAACATCAAGTTGACAGACTCAGATGCATTTAGCATTATTGGAGGGTTGATATCTATTAAAAGATATCAGGGTTGTCCTCTTCGGAGGGTAATTAAATTATAAAAGTAACATTACTTAATTGGTTGGGAACTATGTCTGTTAAAATCAGAAAGAGTCTTGTAGCATCAGCGTTGGTTGGCGCTTTTGCATTTGCAAGCAGCAATGTGATTGCAGATCCTTTGAAAGATGTGCAAGATGCAGGTCAACAAATTCAAAAGGCTGCTGTTAAGTCTCAAACTAAAATTGACAATGTATATGGTCAAACTCAAGAGCTAATCGCTGAGTACCGTAGCGTTGTTGACGAAACTGAGCTAATGAAGGTTTACAACGATCACGTAGCACGTTTGGTCGCTGACCAAAACGCTTCAATCGAATCGTTTGACCGTCAAATCGCAACTATCGATAACACGAAACAAAACGTTGTGCCTTTGATGTATCGCATGATCGATACGCTTGAGCAATTCATCAAAGCGGACGTTCCGTTCAATCTTGAAAACCGTCTAGCACGTGTTGAAAGACTTCGTGACATCATGGCGTCAGCTTCAGTTACTACATCTGAAAAATTCCGCCAAGTTCTTGAAGCTTACACTGTTGAAACTGCATACAGCTCAGCTGTAACTGCTTCTCAAGGTACTCTTGAGATCGATGGTAAGAGCATCAACGTTGACTTCGGTCGTTTAGGTCGTATCACTTACGTAGCTCAGTCTTTTGACCTTAAGCACGCGTGGGTGTGGGATAACAACACTAAACAGTGGAAAGAATTAGGTGAAGAATACCTAAAACCTGTTAAAGAAGTTATCCGTATGGCGCGTAAACAAGCGACATTAGAACTTGTTAAACTACCAATTTTTGGCGCGGAGTAATCAATAATGAAGAAACTATTTAAAGGTTTTGCTGTTGCAGCAGTACTATCTGTTTCTGCAGGTACCGCGCTTAATGCACACGCAAACACTGATGCTTTAGACAAAATTCTTGAGCAAGTTAAGCAAGAACGTATCTCTGAAGGCAAATTAAATAAGCAACGTGAACAAGAGTTCCTTTCAGCTCGTGCTGACAAGCAAGCGTTACTTAACAAAGCTAAAAGCGACCTAGCTGCTGAAAAAGCACGTGGTGACCGTTTAGCTAAAGAATATGCTCAAAACGAAAATACTTTAGCAGAAAAAGAGCAAGCTCTTTTAAATGCTCAAGGTACTTTAGGTGAGATGTTCGGTGTTGTACGTCGTGCAGCTGCTGATGCAATCGGTTCAATCGAAGCATCACTTGTTTCTGCTGAAAAACCAGGACGTGCTGAAGTACTTCGCTCACTAGCTGCTGCGAAAGAACTTCCAACTGTTCGTGAACTAGAAGAGCTTTGGATTTCTCTTCAAACTGAAATGACTGAGTCTGCTAAAGTTTCAACTTTCGAAACTGAAGTTGCAGGTCTTGACGGTTCATCTTCTGTGAAGAAAGTAACGCGTATCGGTAACTTCAACTTAGTAACTGACGACGGTTATTTAATCTACTCTCCAGAAACTAAAGCGATTCAACCTCTAGGTAAGCAACCTGATAGCTACATCCTAGCGGGTATCAGCGATTTAGAAGGTACTTCTGCAGATAACTACGCTGGCGTATACATCGACCCGACTCGTGGCGCGATCTTACGTATCAACACGCAGAAGAAATCACTAATGGAATACTACGAGCAAGGTGCTGAAGTAGGTTACATCATCACACTATTATTAGTTGTTGGTCTACTTATCTTCATCGTTCGTTTCATTGATCTTGCGCTTACTAGCACTAAGATTAAGAGCCAGCTTAAGAACCTTTCTACTCCGAATACAAACAACCCACTGGGTCGTATTCTTAAGGTTTACGCTGACAACAAGAATCAAGACGTTGAAAACCTTGAGCTTAAACTTGACGAAGCAATCCTACGTGAAACGCCTCGCATCGAAGCTGGTATCAACATCATCAAGATCTTGGCAGCAATCGCTCCATTACTAGGTCTACTAGGTACGGTAATCGGTATGATCCTTACGTTCCAAACAATCACATTGTTCGGTACAGGTGATCCGAAGATCATGGCTGGTAATATCTCTCTAGCACTTGTAACTACAGCGTTAGGTCTAATTGCAGCTCTACCACTTATCCTACTTCACTCAATTGTTGCGGGTCGTAGTAAGTCGGTTCTACATGTCCTTGATGAGCAAAGCGCTGGTATTATCGCTGCTCACGCGGAGAAGGAGAAAGCCTAATGCTAGTCCTGATGGAGATCTGGGAATCTATCAGGGATTTTGTTGGCACAGGCGGCCAGGTATTATACGTGGTCGCGATAGCACTCTTTCTTATGTGGGTTTTAATGATTGAGCGCTATTGGTTCCTACTAGCTGAGTTTCCTCGTATGACGAAGAACATTGTAGCTCAGTGGGATGCCCGCCAAGACACTACGTCTTGGTACGCACACAGAATCCGTGAAGCATGGATTTCTGAAGCGTCTGAAAAATTAGATCAGCGTATGTTGTTGATTAAGACATTAGTAGCTGTTTGTCCTTTAATCGGCTTATTAGGTACTGTAACGGGTATGATCGCGGTTTTCGAAACCATGGCTACTCAAGGTACTGGTAACGCACGTTTAATGGCATCAGGTATTTCAATGGCAACAATCCCAACAATGGCTGGAATGGTTGCGGCACTATCTGGAGTATTCTTTAGCTCACGTCTTGAAGCGAGAGCGAGAATGGCGAAAGCTAAACTTGTAGATAGCATGCCTCATCACTAGAGAGAGAATTAAATATGGCACGTAAACAACGTTTTCGTGAAGAAGAAGAAGCAGCGGTTGACATGACGCCAATGCTTGACATCGTATTTATCATGCTTATTTTCTTTATCGTAACTACATCGTTCGTTAAAGAGGCTGGTATCGAAGTCAATAAACCTAAAGCAGCTGCAGCTACGAAGCAGAAAAATGCAAACATTTTTGTTGCTATCCGCGCTGACGGTGCGATCTGGATTGATAAACAACAAGTAGACGTTGAGCGTGTATCAGCTAAACTTGAAAGTTTATTAGCAGAACAACCTACTGAAGTTGTAATTTTGCAAGCTGATAAAGAAGCAAAACACGGCGTAGTAGTTAAAGTTATGGACCAGATCAAAGCGACGGGTGATAACCTTAAAATTTCAATAGCTGGAGATCAGTAATGATTCGTTTTCTGTTTTCACTGATTGCAGGTGGGGCAGTTACTTTCGGCTTGTTCTACTTCATGGCGTACCTCATCTCCGGTGGAGCTGACCGTGCGACTGAACAAAAAGAACAGATCGTAGTCGAAATTATGACGAATCCGCCTGAATCTAAGGTGCAGGAGAGGAAGCGTGTTCCGCCTCCGCCTCCGCCACCGCCAAAGCAGCCGCCTAAACCGCAGCCGCCTCAGCCGGAAAACAGCAACCCTAACACTGGTGGTTTGTCATTTAATATGCCAAGCATCGATGTGGGTAGCACAGCTGGTGGCCTAAGTGGTCCAGGTGCATTTGGACGTGATGGTGACGCGACACCTATCGTTCGTATTGAACCAAAATACCCTACGCAAGCAGCGCGTGATGGTAAAGAAGGTTGGGTACAACTTTCATTCACTATCAATGAAGTGGGTGGTGTAGAAGATGTTGAAGTGATCGACGCCGATCCTAAACGTATCTTCGACCGCGAAGCTAAACGTGCGCTACGTAAGTGGAAGTACCGTCCGAAAATCATTGACGGCAAACCACAGAAGCAATTTGGTCTTCAAGTACAACTAGACTTTAAACTTAACCAAGGTAACTAAGGAGGCGAGTAATGAGAAATTTATCTAAAGTAACTGCACTTGCGCTTCTTATGTCTCTATCAGGTGTAGCTTTCACTGCACCTGCTTTAGCAGCGCCAGATTACGCGAAGATTGAAGCGCGTAAAAAAGCAAAAACTAAAGTAATGGGCGAGCGCGTTGGTAAAAAAGTTATTAAAGCGTTTGATTTGTACAATGAAGAGAAGCTTGATGAAGCGATTGCGTTACTTAAAGAAATCGATCCTTCGGATGAATTTGATAAGGCAACAGTCGATCGTTACTTAGGTCAAATGTACGCTCAAAAAGAGCAGTATCAATTGGCTATCAAGCATATCGCAGCGGCAGTTCAGCCTGACGTTTTAAATTTTGCTGACCAAGAGCAAGGCTTAAAACTTCTAGGTGATATGTACGCGGGTACTGAGCAATATGCAAAAGCGAAAGAAGCTTATGCAGCTTGGATGGACTTCACAGGTGAGGAAGACGACAAGGTTTATACACGTATTGCGCAAGCAAACTACGAGTTAAAACTTTTCAAAGACGTACTTCCTGCTGCAAACAAAGCAATTGAATTGGCAAAAGAACCTGCAAAGGCTGCTTACCAATTAAAGCTAGCTGCCTATTTTGAACTTAAACAGTACAAAAATATGGTAGGTGTTGCTGAAGAAATTGTTCGTGTTTGGCCTGAAGACAAAAAAGCCTGGGTTGGTTTAGGTAAATACTACCTTCAAACCGAAGACTTCAAGAAAGGTCTAGCGACCATGGAAGTTGCCTATAAAAATGGCTATTTTGAAAACGAAGTTGAATACAAAGTACTTTCTAACTTTTATTCGTTAAATGATATCCCTTACAAAGCAGCAGTTGTGCTTGAAAAGGCAATCAACGAAGAAAAAGTTAAGCGTAACAAGCAAAATATCAGTGCAGTGGCATCTAACTACCACCGTTCTAAAGATATTGAAAAAGCAGCTAAATACTATGAAGAAGCGGCTAAATTTGATGATGATGCTGAGCTTTACCGCAAAGCGGGTTCATTACTTTTACAATCGCAAAATTATAGTGCAGCCGTTGTTCGTTTGAACAAGGCAATAGAGTTAGGTTCTGACAAAAAAGGAACTATTTACTCTGATTTAGCTGAAGCTTATTACTACCAAGAGAAGTATAAGCAAGCTTATAACGCTATCACTAAAGCAATGGACGATCCGCGCACTCGCAAGTTTGCGAAGAGCTGGTCGACCTTCATCAAAGATAAAGCCGCTCGTAACGGTGTAAAAATCTAATTGATGTTGTTTTAAATTAAAAAGCCCCTCTGGGGCTTTTTTTATGGAATTTTAAAATGCTAAGACAGATCGTATTATTAGTTGTCGCAAGTGTGATGCTGATAGCTTGCTCTGAGCAAACATCAGGTTTCAAAACATTTAGTGAAGGGCAGCAAGCGCTGCAAACTATTAATAATTTATTATCGACTCAAGAACAGCAAAGTGAAGCTGCTAGCTGGCCTTTCTCAGAAAGTTATTTGCAAGCACGTCATCAGGCTTATCAAGGACTAAAAACGACGACGTTAGATGTGTCACAACAGGCGCAATTGAACTATTTAATCATTGCTGAGCGTTATCCCGAACGTTACTTTGTGTGGCCTGTACAACGTGATGTTATTAGCCAAGCTCGTTTAGTAGGTGACTATTCAGTAAATGAATTAGCTAACTGGCTAGAGTTAGTTGAAACGCAGTTAATTGCAGCTGAGCAAAGCAATCTGAAATTAAATAAAATCGAATTAACGCTTTTACATAATATGGTCAAATCGCACCTTGATAATAGCGATGACAGTGTACAAGCAGCACTAAACAAACTTAATCAATATTTAACTCAATATAAACCGCGTACAAAACTTGGTTTAGTCGGTTTGGCAAATGGTAAAGATTGGTATCAAAGTAAACTTAATTACTTTAGTGGTGAGACTAAGCCGCCTTTAACTTGGTTAAGTGAAATCCAGGCTTCGTTAAAGCAATCGCAGAATGCAGATTTTGTATTACTTGTATCAGACTCTCACGCTAAACCATTAGTAATGAACTATTTTGTAGAAAGTCATCAGCACACAGGTCTTGATTGGCAACTTGATTATCTCGACCCGCTCAAAAGTAAGCGTAAATTAACACAAGATGAGCAATACTTCTGGCAAGTTATGATGGAAACCGACTTAGGAATTCATTATCACACATGGAGTGAACAGCAAGCACGTGTTAGTTTGATGAAGCGTCTAGGGGTAAATCAGCAACAAGCTGATTGGTTAATTGAGGATATCGTGCTTTATCCTGCGATGAGCTTTATTTTTATAAATTAGTACAGCGCTGCGCTCTATGGAGCGCATCGCCGACAGCGTTGGCTTGCAGGATCTGCAAGTAAACGTTCGTCATCAATTTTTTCTTCACAATCACAGCAATAGCCATACTGCCCAATATCGATTTGGCATAGTGCTGCTTCTAACTTTTCTATTCGAGCAATCAATATTTGATACTCAGAACCGAGATTATTTGCTGTCAGCTCTAACCAGTCTGAAGGGGGATGATCCTTGAGTTGCGATAGCAGTTGCTGATGATAGGCTTGATCAGAATTAGCCAGCATATCCAGTAAACGTTGTCGAACCTGCGCAAGTTCCGCAGATAACTTTGTTTGAATTTCAGTATTGTTCATCGCTTTTCTTCCAAGTGGGCAATACTGATATTATCAAACAAAATCGATTTGCTAATTATGATTTGTATCAATACTCGGCGCTTTCGCGTACTTTCTTAGTACATCTGCAACTTCGTCTTTGGCTTTTAGGCGGCGGATCTCATCAAAAAGTGCGTTAGCTTGAGGATATTGGCGTTTTAAATAGCCGAGCCATTGCTTAGTACGAGAAGCAAAATACTTTTCACATTTGCTCTCGTCTTGGTGCATAGATGAATGAATAATGTGGTATATCACATGCTCCCATAACATCGGAGTGTAATGCTCGTTTTCTGCATGAGATTTTATTTGTTTTGCTAAATCAGGCATCGCTAATGCACCACGACCAAGCATTAAATCTTGGCAATGACTGCGCTTTTGACAAAGCATGGCATCTTCAACTTGCCAAATTTCGCCATTAGCAACGACCGAAATATTTTTATCTTTGATTAACGGGGGGATTTTTTCCCAGTATGCCGGAGGGTTGTAACCATCTCTTTTAGTTCTGGCATGAATAGCAAGACTTGAAGCACCCGCGCTAACAACAGCATCAACAATTTCTTGGCTATTACTATCATCATCAAAACCAAGCCTAATTTTGGCACTAACTTCATGGCAAGGATCAACAGCATCACGTACGGCTTTAATAATTTC
Organism: Pseudoalteromonas sp. bablab_jr010; assembly: GCF_016464105.1. Taxonomy (NCBI): domain Bacteria; kingdom Pseudomonadati; phylum Pseudomonadota; class Gammaproteobacteria; order Alteromonadales; family Pseudoalteromonadaceae; genus Pseudoalteromonas; species Pseudoalteromonas sp. bablab_jr010. The sequence continues at coordinate 29,340 of NZ_JACDWV010000198.1, forward strand.
GTACATGTGCTCAGGGTCTTTTAACAGTACTGCACCACCTTTACTTTTGTTCACTGTTTTAGCTGGGCAACCAAAATTTAAGTCAATGCCATGGGAGCCTAGGAGTATTGCTTTGACGGCATTTGCTGCCAAAGCATGAGCAACTTGACCTAGCAACTGAATACGCACTGGCGTACCTGCACGGGTATAGCCACCTGTTTTTAGCTCAGGACAATAGCGATGAAACACGCGTTCGGGCAGTGTGTCTTCAACGACACGAACAAACTCTGTTACGCATAAATCAAATCCACCTAAATCAGTTAAGAGTTGTCGCATTTTAAAATCCACAACGCCTTCCATCGGTGCTAAAACTAGTCGCATGATACCTGTTAACTCATCAAAAATTAGGACGCGTATTCTAGCTTTTCTGGATTGTTTTATAAATCGTAATTTGCATTCTTGGCACTTTCAGAAAATAATTATAAAAATTTTGAAAGTAATTTTTAGTTCTCGGGTCTTGTTTAATAACCCTTTATAAAAAAGAGAGTCATCGAATGAACACAGTTAAGAAAAATTCAATTGCATTAACATTAGGTGCGGTTGTAGTAGGTGCGTCAAGTTTTGTAGCAACTGATGCGAGTGCAAACCCATTTGAATTTCAGCAAATGCAAGCAGGCTATCAACTAGATGCCGCAGAAGGTAAATGCGGTGAAGGTAAATGTGGCGGCGATAAAAAAGCTGAAAAAGAAGGCAAGTGCGGTGAAGGTAAGTGCGGCGGCGACAAAAAAGCAGCCAAAGAAGGCAAGTGCGGCGAAGGTAAATGCGGCGGCGATAAAAAAGCAGCCAAAGAAGGTAAGTGTGGCGAAGGTAAATGCGGCGCAGACAAAAAAGCAGCCAAAGAAGGTAAGTGTGGCGAAGGTAAATGCGGCGCAGACAAAAAAGCAGCCAAAGAAGGTAAGTGCGGCGAAGGTAAATGTGGCGCAGACAAAAAGAAAGCTAAAGAAGGTAAGTGTGGCGAAGGTAAATGTGGTTCTAATCACTAAGCGCTCATTTAGCTTTTAAAAGGGCCGTAAAGGCCCTTTTTAGTAGGAGGTAGTATGTTAAATGAATCAGTAGCTGATTTTGGGCTGATTGGCTTAGGTTTGCGCCGAGAAATGCTTGATGAAATGCTCATTGATGTTCCTAAACCTATTGAGTTTTTAGAAGTTGCACCTGAAAACTGGCTAAAGCTTGGGGGGCGTTTTGGTAAACAATTTAAACAGCTTACCGAACAACATGCCTTTGTTTGCCATGGTTTATCGTTATCGATTGGCTCACCAGCAGCGCTTGATATTGAATTTGTGCAATCGCTTAAAACCTTCTTTAAAGAGCATAATATTCGTTTATTCAGCGAGCACTTAAGTTACTGCTCGGGCGAAGGACATATGTACGATTTAATGCCTATACCATTTACTGAAGATGCTATTAAGCATGTTGCTTCTCGTATTAGGCAAGTACAAGATATTTTAGAACAGCCAATTGCTATTGAAAACGTGTCTTACTATGGCGCCCCTGGTCAACATATGACAGAACTTGAATTTACTAATGCTGTTTTAGAAGAAGCTGATTGTAAACTGCTGCTCGACGTGAATAATATTTACGTTAATTCGATTAATCATGGTTATAACGCTGAGCAATTCCTAGCTGAATTACCAACAAAACGGATTGCCTATGGGCATGTTGCGGGCCATTACACTGAGGCTGAAGATCTACTGGTTGATACCCATGGTGCGGCAGTTATCGATCCTGTTTGGCAATTGCTTGAAAAAGCTTATGAAGTTCATGGCGTATTTCCCACCTTATTAGAGCGTGATTTTAATATTCCGCCGATGAGTGAGTTGTTAACCGAGCTAAAAACTATTGAAGCACTGCAGCAAACAGCGAGCAAGCAAAACCAAGCAAGGGTGAAACACAGTGCCTGAACATTTTACTCAAGTACAGCAAGCGTTTATGGCGCATATCCGCGACCCTCAACAACATGCTAAGCCTAGCGATGTTGAAGAGCGCCGGATGGCGATTTACCGCGACTTATTTTTTAATAATGTGGATGGGTTTGTCAGCTCTGCGTATCCAGTATTAAAAAGTTTATATTCAGAGCAAGCTTGGCATGCCCTCGTTAGGCAGTTTTTTAGCCAGCATGATTGTAAATCACCTTATTTTTTAGATATTGCAGGGGAGTTTCTGGCTTTTCTTGCTAATGACTATGAAGTGCAAAGCGATGATCCCGCGTTTATGTTAGAGCTAGCGCACTATGAATGGGTTGAGCTTGATGTATCGGTTGCTCAAGAGGTGGCAGAAGAAGTCAGTTTATCGGCTCATCAAGTGACAAGCTCTGCATTATTCTTAAGTTCACTTGCCCGTAATTTGAGTTACAGTTTTCCTGTTCATACCATCAGTGCAGATAATCAACCAAGTGAACCGGCAGCACAACCCAGTTACTTTGTGGTTTATCGTGATAGCGATGACGAAGTACAATTTTTATCGACAAATGCGATGACCGCATTACTTCTTAATATTATTGAATCTCAGCCGGGTGCAGATTTAAATGATGTATGCCAAGCAGTTGCAGAGCATGCGCCTCAATTTAGCCAAGAGCAGCTGTATCAGGGAGCGCTCAATACCTTAAGTGCAATGGCAGAACGCGGCATTGTGGTTTCTAATACCTTGGTTTAAAAATCAGCTAAAAGTCTTTATTGATGTATTTAGTTCGACTATTATGAGCGCCTTATTTTGTCGTGCTTAAATAAAGGTAGTAATTATGTCGAATGATAAAGACTTTAAAGATCCGTTCAATGCAACTTATTTCATTGCGTTTTTAGCTGTATTCGGTGGCATTGGCTGTCTAAACGCTATTCTTGGTTGGATCACTTCTTTATCTTAATCTGCGTAAGCAAATTAAAGACAATAGGCTGCATTATGCAGCCTTTTTTATAGCTTATATTTCTTGTTAAGTGATTAATTTCGAAACTTGCTACCGACTTTCTACTAAGGTGATGTTATACTCTCGAGCTTTGTTAGATAAACTTTTTGAGCAGTATAATTATGACTCAAGCAACTTCAACGCTCATCAAACAGAGCATTGCAACGATCGCTGATTACCCAAAGCCGGGCATTATGTTCCGCGACGTAACTACTTTAATGGCTAATGCTGACGCATTTAAAGCAACCATCGACAGCTTTATTGCAGCATATAAAGACCAAGGTTTTACAAAAATCATCGGTACTGAATCTCGTGGTTTTATCTTCGGTGCACCACTTTCTTACGCACTAGGTATTCCATTCATTCCTGTTCGTAAACCAGGCAAACTTCCTCGCGAAGTGATTTCACAAAGTTATCAATTAGAGTATGGTGAAGATATTCTTGAGCTTCATACAGACGCAATTGTCCCTGGCGATAAAGTGTTACTAGTAGATGACTTACTGGCTACAGGTGGCACAATCGAAGCAACGGCAAAATTAGTTGCTAAACTTGGCGGTAACGCAACTGATGCGGCATTTGTTGTTTCTTTACCTGAGCTGGGTGGTGAGCAACGAGTTGCTGATATGGGCATCAAAATCTTAAAGTTGGTTGAATTCGAAGGCGAATAATTAATGAGTTATCAGGTTCTAGCAAGGAAATGGCGACCACAAACCTTTCACGAGTTAGTGGGGCAGTCTCATGTTAAACAAGCATTAGTTAATGCATTAACACAAAATAGACTCCATCACGCTTATCTCTTTACTGGAACCCGTGGGGTGGGTAAAACAACCATTGCACGTATATTCGCAAAAAGTCTCAACTGCGATAAGGGTATCTCTGCTGAGCCATGCGGCCAATGTTCAAGTTGTACTGATATTGAAGCAGGCCGTTATATTGATTTATTAGAAATCGATGCGGCATCACGTACCAAAGTAGAAGATACCCGCGAAATCCTTGATAACGTTCAATACGCACCAACACGTGGTCGTTACAAGGTATACCTAATCGATGAAGTTCACATGCTGTCAAAGCACAGTTTCAATGCATTACTAAAAACATTGGAAGAGCCGCCAGAGCATGTGAAGTTTTTATTAGCGACAACCGATCCGCAGAAACTGCCAGTGACGATTTTATCGCGTTGCTTACAGTTTAATTTAAATGCTTTGTCGCAATCAGAAATTCATGATCAGCTTGCCCATGTTCTTAATCAAGAGCAGCTAAGTTTTGATGATAAATCATTGTCTATTTTAGCTAAGGCAGCCGATGGTAGTATGCGTGATGCACTGAGTCTTACAGACCAAGCAATTGCGCAAACCAATGGCAATATTAATCATCAGGCTGTGCAAACTATGCTTGGCTTGATGGATACTCAATATAGCCAAACCATGTTAGCAGCGTTACTGTGCCAAGATGGCGATGCATTACTTCAAGAAGTAAAAGCGGTCGTTAGCCGAAACCCTAACTTTGTAGCCTTGCTCGACGATTTAATTGCCCTGACGCATCTTATTCAGCTTGTGCAACTTGTGCCTAGTGCAGCGGCACTTGATGATACTAACCGAGATTTTATTGAGCAGGTGGCACAAACCACTGATGCACAGCAGATGCAGGTTTACTACCAATTGCTACTCAATGGTAAAAAAGATTTGCAGTGGGCACCCGATGCTAAACTTGGCTTTGAAATGATCATGTTGCGACTGCTTGCATTCCAACCTACGCAATTTGCACAAAGCCAAACACCAACGAATACCCAGCAACAGGTTAAGCCAAGTGGTGCCGGTGCATTGCGTGATATTTTGAAAAAATCTACGGCGCAACGTGAACAAGCAGCTTCAGAGCAAGCACCAGTTGCACATAGCTCTGCACAGACAACTGCTGTTCCTTCAGAGCCTCAGCCAACACAAGCTGAGCCTATTCAAGCAGCCAAGGCAGAAACGGCACATAGCCATGAGCCTGCCCAGCAAGTTGAAGCAACAGCAGTAGAGCAGCTTGATGTTGGTCAACAGCCTCAGCAATCAGTTGAAACTGCAATGGCCGCTGAAGTTCAACCTGCGCCACAACAGCAAGAGCCAAGCCACTCAGAGCAAGTGCCTGCAGCTGAGTACTCATCACCAGAGTATTCTTCGCAAGATTACATGGACGATAATGATGCGCAAATGGACTCATCACTTGCAGCGCAATACGATGATGTGATGAATAGCGCCTATGATCAGGGCTTTACTGCCAATGAAGCATCTGCGCCTCAGCAACAGCAAACAGCACCAGCACAATTACAACAGCAGCAAAGTCAGGCGCAATCGGCTATCGCACGTATTTTACAAGATCGCAATATTTCAGGTGCTGGGCGTTTAAGTGGTGCAGCAACGCAAACTCATGCTAAAGCAGAACCACAGCCTGAAGCTAAGCCCAAAGCAAAGCCGCCAGTGCAACAAAGCACAGCCGCGACCAACATTCAGCCTCAGCAGCAAGCAATGGCTGCTGAAGTAAAAAAGCCCATCCCCCAGCAAACGGGGGAGAGCAGTAGTAAAGTAAAAAAAGTCGACTTTCGAGAAAAGCATCAAACAATCACCGAAAACTTAGCGCCAGAGTTACTTGAGCAGATCAATCCACAAAAAGCGCCAGAGCCAGTAGTTGAAGAAGCCAGTATTCCGATACCTGATGATTTTGAAAGCCCGATCAGCAGTATTAAATTTGCACACGAACAAGACGAATGGGCGTATTTAATTAAACGCATGGGACTGGGTGGTCGCATGCGCCAATTTGCGCTGCATTCAATCTTTACCAAGCAGAATAATCAGCTGCACATTGAAGTTGATTCATCACAGCGCCATTTAGATAGCGCTGTGCTTAGACAAAAGCTCAATGCTGCATTAAGTGAAATTTACGGCCATAATGTAGAGCTTAGTATCGAGTTTGCTGATGGCGTAATTGATTCACCGTATTTGATTCAACAAAAAATTGATGCGGGACGTCATCAACAAGCGATTGATGTAATAAATAGTGATGAAAATATAGTGCAATTTCAGCAGTTGTTTAGCGCTATAATCGATGAAAACAGTATTCAGGCATTGTAATTAGTTACAATAGCCCTTATCTTCATGCCAATTAAAGTAGTTTAGAAAGAGAGACAGTTATGTTTAAAGGTGGAATGGGTAACATGATGAAGCAAGCGCAGCAAATGCAAGAGCGCATGCAAAAAGCCCAAGAAGAAATCGCAAACCTTGAAGTTGTAGGTGAAGCAGGTGCAGGCCTAGTTAAAGTAACTATGCTTGGTAACCACAATGTTCGTCGTGTTGAATTAGATGACAGCCTAATGGAAGACGACAAAGACATGATCGAAGATTTATTAGCGGCAGCGTGTAACGATGCTGTACGTCGTGTTGCTGAAGAAACACAAGAGCGCATGAGCAAAGTAACTGGCGGTATGCAATTACCACCAGGTATGAAAATGCCATTCTAAGTGATTTTGTATGCAACTATCTCCTAGTTTAACACAGCTAATTGAAGCGCTACGATGCCAGCCGGGCATAGGCCCTAAGTCGGCACAGCGGATTGCTTTTCATTTGCTTGAGCGTGACCGTCAAGGTGGTAAACAGCTTGGCCATGCATTAACCAAAGCAATGGATGAAGTAGGGCATTGTCAATCTTGTCGTACTTTTACAGAGCAAGCGGTATGCGATATTTGTTCAAGTGTTAAACGCCAAGATAGTGGTTTATTGTGTGTGGTCGAATCACCAACCGATGTACTCGCGATTGAGCAAACAGGTCAATACCAAGGTCTTTACTTTGTTTTAATGGGTCACTTGTCGCCAATTGATGGCATAGGGCCAAAAGAAATTGGCCTTGATATTCTTGAAAGCAAGTTGCAACAAGGTGGCATTAATGAGGTGATCCTCGCAACCAATCCAAGTGTTGAAGGTGAAACCACAGCCCACTACATTGCTGAGCTTTGTCATAAGTATCAGGTAGGTGCATCTCGTATTGCTCACGGTGTCCCTGTTGGTGGAGAGCTCGACTTACTCGATGGTATGACATTGATGCATGCATTTAGCGGACGACGCGCCGTAAACCAAAACTAATATCTGATATGGTATCAAAAGCCTGCTTTAAGCAGGCTTTTTTGTTTGCAGGTCGTAACTTAACTGGGTACGGTTTAATTTGTATTTTAATTGTAGTATTGTCTTATCAAATGGTTTGATAAGGATTTTAAACAATGAAAATACTGATATTACTTAGCTTCTTAATTCCATTCTCTTCAGCTGCATTTGCTACAAATACAAAATGCCATCAGGTTAATCAGAAACCTGAATTTTACAAAGAATGCCCATTAAAACTTTTGGCTACTGCTAAAAATACATTTATGGTTGAGGGTGAACATGTAAATGAAGAAAATAAATTTATCATAAAATACTTTTTCACAGTTACTACAGAGTCTAAGTCAAAAGGCGCTTGGTTAATTAGTAATAGAGAAAGTATTAAGTTAAGCAATGTTAATATTGAAGTACCACTTAAAAACTGTGTACTCAGTGAATGTAAATTTTCAGATTATATTAATTACCTAGAGGTAAATTATAGCAACTTAAAGTCATTTGAAAAATCAATAGCTAATAATATGGATAGACAAGAATTTATTAAAAAAGTTGATGGGAAGCTAGTTGAGTTAGGATCTGAGCTTACCCCTTCTGATGTGCAAACCTCGCTGGATATTTTCTTAAAAGAATCAAACAAACCAGTGTTTTTTAAGTTCCTAGACTCGCAAGGGGGTTTTACTGCCTACTTCAGGTACAATAGTGACTCTGACGGAAAAATGTATCCTTCTGAATTTATATATAAAGTTTATAGTCAAGGTGATAATACTTGGCTAGGTAACCGAAATTATGACCTTGAAGCAAGTCTTGCAATGTGGACTTTTCTAGGTCAGAAAAATTTAAGAAGAGTTAAAGAGTGTTCTCATTTGAACGTTTCTGTATTGCACTTGAATAAAGAATTACAGACCTTACCTGCTACTCAGTGCTCATATTTTTGATGCAATTGCTAATTCATAAATAGAATAAATATCAATTAGAGATCATGTTTAAGGTTGGAATCAGTGTCAAATCCTCCAATGTTAATATCTTAAATAGAATTGATAAATTTTACTCGTAACTGCCGATATGAAAGTTACTAATTAATTGGAGCAAACCGAATTTAACCTTAAATTTAAATTTTTGCCTTGAAGTTCAAAAAGCCTGCCCCATATAAAGAGTCATAGTGCAGATTAGACACTTTGTTAATTGGAGATTTACACAATGACTGCAGCACAAAAAGAAACATTAGGCTTTCAAACAGAAGTCAAACAACTATTAAACCTGATGATTCATTCTCTTTACTCTAATAAAGAGATTTTCCTACGTGAGCTTGTATCAAACGCGTCAGATGCGGCAGATAAATTACGTTTCCTTGCGCTTTCTAATGGCGATTTATACGAAAACGATGCGGAACTAAAAGTACGTATCAGTGCCGATAAAGAAGCAAACACGGTCACCATTACTGATAATGGTATTGGTATGAGCCGTGAAGATGTGATCAATTCACTAGGTACAATTGCAAAATCAGGCACCGCAGAATTTTTCCAAAACCTAACTGGTGACCAAAGCAAAGATTCACAATTGATTGGTCAATTTGGTGTTGGTTTTTACTCAGCGTTTATCGTTGCTGACAAAGTAACAGTGCGTACGCGTAAAGCAGGTGAAAGCCAAGGTATTGAATGGCAATCTGCAGGCGAAGGTGAGTACACATTACAAGAGATTGATAAACCATCACGTGGTACTGAAATCATTCTTCACCTTCGTGAAGACGAAACAGAATTTGCTGATGAGTTCCGTTTACGTAGCATCGTAACTAAATATTCAGACCATATTTCTATTCCAGTTGAGATGTATAAAGCAGAGGTACCTGAATCTGAAGGTCCTGACGGCGAGAAAATTCCAGCACAGCCAGGCGAGTGGGAAGGTATTAACCGCGCGACAGCACTATGGACCCGTGACAAGTCAGAAGTAACAGACGAAGAGTACAAAGAGTTTTATAAGCATATCGGTCACGATTGGGAAGAGCCACTAAGCTGGGCACATAACAAGGTTGAAGGTAAAACAGAATACACCAGCCTGTTATACATCCCGAAAAAAGCACCTTTCGATTTATGGAACCGTGAGCGTCAATCAGGTTTAAAACTGTATGTACAACGCGTTTTCATCATGGATGACGCTGAGCAGTTCATGCCAAGCTACTTACGTTTTGTGAAAGGTTTACTTGATTCAAACGACTTACCACTAAACGTGTCACGTGAAATCTTACAAGACAACAAAGTAACACAAGCAATCCGTAAAGGGTGTACGTCGCGCGTACTTAAGATGCTTGAGCGTATGGCGAAAAACCGCGAAGAAGATTACCAAACGTTCTGGAACGAGTTTGGTCAGGTGTTAAAAGAAGGCCCAGCTGAAGATGCGGCTAACAAAGAAGCCATTGCTAAGCTACTGCGTTTTGCTTCTACACACACTGATGAAAGCACACAAAATGTATCGCTTGAGCAATATATTGAGCGTATGAAGCCAGAGCAAGATAAGATCTACTATGTAGTTGCTGATTCATTCGCTGCAGCGAAGAACTCACCACACCTAGAGATCTTCCGTAAGAAGGGCATCGAAGTATTGCTTCTAAGCGACCGTGTTGATGAGTGGATGATGAGCTACTTAACAGAGTTCAACGAAAAATCATTCCAGTCAATTACCCGTGGTGACTTAGATTTAGGCAACATGGATGACGAAGAAACGAAAAAAGCGCAAGAAGAGTCAGAAAAAGAAGTTGCGGGCCTAGTTGAGCGCATTAAAACTGCACTAGGTGATAACGTTAAAGACGTACGCTTTACGCACCGTCTAACTGACTCACCAGCGTGTGTTGTTGCTGATGAGCACGATATGAGCTCGCAAATGCAAAAGTTAATGGAATCAGTTGGTCAAACAGTGCCTGAGCAAAAGCCAATTTTTGAGCTTAACCCAGAGCATCAGCTTGTTAAACACTTAAATGTTGAACAAGATGAAGACAAGTTTGCTCAGTGGTCACAAGTACTTCTAGATCAAGCATTACTGGCTGAACGCGGTACGTTAAAAGACCCTGCAGGCTTTGTAACTCGTTTGAACAAACTTATGCTAGATTTAAGCAAATAAGCGTTTTAGCGCAATGAGTTGAAAAAGGGAGCAAGGCTCCCTTTTTTATTGCCGCTAATATAGGCAATTGGTATAAGTTACTTGAGGTATAGCCTTAGTTGTGGAAGAATTCAGGCTCTAAAAACAAAACTCCACTGATCGACCATTTTTAAGATTAGTATCACACAGAGGACAATGATATGCGCATTATTCTTTTGGGCGCGCCGGGTGCAGGTAAAGGTACTCAAGCTCAGTTTTTGATGGACAAATACGGTATTCCACAAATTTCTACGGGCGATATGCTGCGTGCAGCAATCAAAGAAGGTACACCACTTGGTCTTGAAGCTAAAAAAGTAATGGATGCAGGTCAATTAGTATCTGACGAAATTATTATCGGTCTAGTTAAAGAGCGCATTGCTAAGCCAGATTGCGAAAAAGGTTTCTTACTAGACGGTTTCCCTCGTACTATTCCTCAAGCAGATGCAATGAAAGAGAATGGCGTGGTGGTTGATCACGTTATTGAATTTGACGTTGCTGACGAAATCATCGTTGAGCGTATGGGCGGTCGTCGCGTACACCCTGGCTCTGGTCGTGTTTATCACGTTGTTTATAATCCACCTAAAGTTGATGGCAAAGATGACATCACAGGTGAAGACCTAATCATTCGTGATGACGACACTGAAGAAACAGTTCGTAAGCGTTTAGGTATTTACCACGACCAAACTAAACCATTAGTTGATTACTACCAAGCTGAAGCGAAAGCAGGCAACACTCAGTACCACAAATTAGACGGTACTCAAGCTGTTGAAGCTGTTAGCCAACAACTTGGTGAGCTTTTAGGTTAATTTACCTTTTAGAATCACAAATAAAAAACCGCCTCTGGGCGGTTTTTTTGTGTTTGTCTCACTGCAAGTTAAAATTGCGCTTTTACAGTTTCTTTAATGCCGCAATAGCACTGTCGTAATCAGGCTCTTTTGAAAGGTTATCGACAAGCTGCTTGTAAACGATGTTATGTTCTTTATCGAGCACAAATACGGCACGGGTTAACAAGCCCATATCTTTGATAATCAAACCGTAGTTCTTACCAAAGTCACGCCATACAGAGTCAGATAAGGTCACTATTTTGTCTATATTCTCGGCTTTACAAAAACGCTTCTGTGCGAATGGTAAATCTGCGCTTAAGGTCAGCATCGCCACACTTGGGTATTCTGAAGCTACTTTTTCATTGAAGTGTTTGGTTTGAATACTACATACACCTGTGTCTAAACTTGGCACAACGCTTAAAAGCACTGCTTGGCCTTGATAGTTGTCTAGTGTGACGGGTGTAAAGTTGCCATCTACTACTTTAAAATTAGGCGCTTGTTGGCCAACTTCAACACCTTGCCCTAGTAAAGTAACCGGTTTAGACTGGGCTGAAACCTTACCTGCGTCTAAACTATTTTCTGATAAATCACCTGCATAACTAAACGTGCACACTGCACCTAATGCAAACATTAGCGGACGTAACATAATAAAATTCCTTTAAATTAACGCATTTAACTTCAGTGTATTATACTCATGAAGTGGCTCCAAGGATTAGTACAATTTAAAATTGTAAATAACCATTAGTTTGATTAACATGTGCCTGTGACCCTATTTTTTACATATAAAAATAAGAATAAAGTTACTAGTTAATGTTTTTGCTAGTTAGAAAGTGTGGATTTAGAGAGAATATATGTCAACATCGGTATTAGTTTGTGATGATTCAAAGTTAGCACGTCGACAATTAGCACGCTCTTTACCCGATGATTGGGATATAAAAATTGAGTTTGCTGAAAATGGTGTTCACTGTATTGAGCAAATCAAAAAAATTCAGCCGGAAATTTTATTTCTCGATTTAAACATGCCTGAAATGGATGGTTACGAAGTACTGCAAGCCATTCAAGAACAAGACCTTCATGTTCTCACTGTTGTTGTATCTGGAGACATCCAACCTAATGCTCATCGACGTGTGCTTGAGTTAGGCGCAATCGACTTTATTCAAAAACCTTGTTCCGCCGAGAAACTAGCGAGTATTATTGAACATCATGGTATTAAAGATAAAGCCATGCGTGAGCGTCTTGCTAATAAGCTAGGTGAGCAAGTTGATCCCGATGTGCGTGATATCTACCAAGAACTCACCAATGTCGCAATGGGGCAAGCTGGAGACTTATTAGCGCGTCTTCTTAATGTATTCGTAAAGCTTCCTATTCCTAATGTAAATGTTTTAGAAGTCAATGAACTAGATATGGCTTTGCGCTCGATTGATGCCAATGCCGCAACCTCAGGTGTATGTCAGGGTTTTATTGGCGGCGGTGTTTCTGGCGAAGCACTATTGCTGTTAAATGATTCAAGTTTTAAAGAAATCGCCTCGTTAATGAATTATGAGGGTGAGCTCAACGATAAAGTTGAATTAGAGCTATTAATGGATGTGAGTAACATATTAATAGGGGCTATTCTGACAGGACTGTCGCACCAATTAGATATGCGTTTTAGCCAAGGTCATCCCGTGGTGCTAGGACAACACTGTGATGTATCTGATTTAGTAAAGGCGAATAAATCTCGCTGGCAACGAACGCTGGCGATTGAGATCAGCTATGGCATCGAAAATCACAATATTAACTGTGATTTGATGTTGCTGTTCACCGAGGACTCATTAAAAACCCTTAAGTACAAAGTAGCTTATTTATTAGAAGACTAAACTATGCCTGCAGCCGATTTTAATATGAATGAACTCCATTGGTTAATGGATATGTTTAATACCGTTGATGTAGGCCTAGTGGTGCTCGATAGAGACTACAAAGTATGCATCTGGAATGGGTTTATGGAAAATCATTCTGGCCTATTGCCAAGCGCGGTGAAAGATAAAGACCTGTTTGATTTGTTTCCATCAATCGATGAAAAGTGGTTTCGCAGCAAATCTGAGTCTGTGTTCATTTTAAATAATCGCTCATTTACTATTTGGGAGCAGCAGCCATATATTTTCCGTTTTAAGAATTATCGCCCAATTACCGGTAAAGCGGATCATATGTATCAAAATGCCACTTTTATTCCACTGACGACGACCACAGGTGAAGTATCGCATATCTGTATCATTATCTATGATGTAACCGATGAAGCGGTGAATAAAAAAGAGCTAGAAGAAGCGAATAGCAAGCTTGAACAAATGAGCCGTACCGATGCACTTACTAAGCTTACTAACCGTGGTTATTGGGAAGAAAAGTTACGCAAAGAATACATGCGCATAGTGCGCAGTGGCGGGTGCAGCACCTTGTTAATGTTTGATATTGATCACTTTAAAAAGGTCAATGATGAACATGGCCATCGCGGCGGTGATGAGGCGCTGCGTCATATTGCAGACTTACTGCGTAAAACTCTGCGTGAAACAGACTTAGCAGGTCGCTATGGCGGTGAAGAGTTTGCGGTAACCTTGCTTGATACTGATCATGAAGGTGCACATATATTTGCTGAGCGATTAAGAACACTCATTGAGAACTCATCAATTTACTTTGATGGCAAACAAATTCAACTGACGGTCAGTATTGGTTTTGCCTGCTTCGACGAGAAGTTTGATCGCTACGAAAAGTGGGTTGAAGCCGCCGATAAAGCCTTATATCACTCAAAAGAAAACGGCCGTAACAAGGTCACAGCTTACACAGATTTATAAACAAACAAGGGGCAATTAAGCCCCTTTTTCATAGTAACTCTATTCAGTTAAGCAAATTAAACCCCAAGTGGCGGTAAAACAAGAATATCTGTTTTAAGTAGCTTCATGACTTTTTCGGCGGTATTACCAATTAAATGACCTTTAATACCTGTATTACCCACCGAACCCATAATCACTAAGTCAGCATTTAATTTAGCTGCAACACTTGGGATCACTTGCTCAACCACACCGGCTTTGATTTTAAGCTTGTCTTTTAAGTCGTGCGCTTCGATTAAGGTTCGCTGTGCTACGGGTAGCTTTTCAAAGGCGTTAATCACTTGCTCATCTGAAAATACAATGCCTAAATCACGTAAAAACGGTGATACATGTACGGTATAACAGGCATAAAACTCGCTGTCGTAGTCTTTTGCATAGGCTAAGCCTGCTTTGATAATTGCTTCGTTTAAACAGTATTTAGCCGCCTTCTCACTGCCTAAATCAAGGGCTGCCAGCACATTGGTATTGTTACGCCATTTGTTATCGGCGGCCAAATAAAGTGGCAGCGGGCTAAAGCGAATAAGCTGCCAGTCTAGCTCTGTAAATTGCGTTTCTTCGTCGATGTGGCGAGTTTTAATCACCATTTCATAATCTGACGTATCAAGCTCATTGGCTAGCCATTGTACTGGGCTTTCATGCCACAGGGTTTGCAAAGTATAGCTACCATCATCTAAATACTCGCTGATAAGTGGACCAAGTGCTGCACGTACTTTAGCAAGCTCTTTGTCTTGAATAGCCAGCGCTTCATCAGGTGGAATAGAGAATAAAATGTTATTGGTGTCTTCGTAGCTAAAAGCAACAATATCAATATGCTTCATGCCTTTGGCTTTTTGTCTTGCATGTAATATAGATGTTTTAGCATCGGCCGTTGAGTCGATGATCACCAATATCTTTTTATTCATTTTTGGTTACTCTGTTGTGTGTCGGGCATCACTGCTTGGGCATTCACCCAATAATGAAACTTCACCTGTTGCGCTTTCTTGTTCCAGTTTTACCTTAAAGCCCCATAACCTGTAAAGGTGTTTTAGTACTTCATCTTTAGACTTGTTTAAAGGAATATTGTTATGGGGTACATAACGCAGAGTAAGTGAACGATCTCCTCTAATATCAACATTATAGACTTGAATATTTGGTTCGTGATTACTTAGGTTGTATTGTGCCGACAGGGTTTCACGAACTTGGTGATAGCCCATTTCATCATGAATGGCACCGACATTGAGGGTTGGCTCTTTTTCATGATCAATAATGGTAAACAACTTGAAATCACGAATAATTTTTGGCGATAAAAACTGGCTAATAAAGCTCTCGTCTTTAAAGTTTTGCATTGCAAAGTGCAAGGTTTCTAACCAATCACTGCCGGCATACTCTGGAAACCACTTCTTGTCTTCTTCTGTTGGGTTTTCGCAAATACGGCGAATATCAACCATCATGTTAAAGCCAAGAGCATAGGGGTTAATCCCTGAATAATAATTACTGTTGTAGGGTGGTTGATACACCACATTGGTGTGGCTTTGTAAAAACTCGAGCATAAAGGCATCGGTAAGCTTACCTTCATCGTACAAGTGGTTCAAAATGGTGTAATGCCAAAACGTAGCCCAACCTTCATTCATCACTTGCGTTTGTTTTTGTGGATAAAAATATTGCGAAATTTTACGCACAATTCGAATTATTTCTCGTTGCCATGACTCTAGCAGCGGCGCATTTTTTTCGATGAAATACAAAATGTTTTCTTGTGGCTCTTCAGGAAAACGGCGCTCACGCTTTTTCGACTCTTGCTGCGAAGTAGGGATTGTGCGCCACAGCTCGTTGACTTGCGATTGTAGGTAGTCTTCACGTTCTTGTTGGCGTTTTTGCTCTTCATAAAGAGAAATACGTTGCGGGCGTTTGTAGCGGTCAACACCATAATTCATTAATGCATGACATGAATCAATCAGGTTTTCGACCTCGGTAATACCGTATTTCTCTTCGCACTTGGCAATGTAGTTTTTGGCAAATAATAAGTAATCGATAATTGAGCTGGCATCAGTCCAGGTTTTAAATAAGTAATTGCCTTTAAAAAATGAGTTGTGACCATAACAGGCATGGGCCATTACCAAGGCTTGCATTGGCAGGGTGTTTTCTTCCATTAAATAGGCAATGCAAGGATCTGAGTTAATAACAATTTCATAAGCGAGGCCCATTTGCCCACGCTTATAATTCTGCTCTGTTTGAATGAATTTTTTACCATACGACCAGTGGCTATAGCCAATCGGCATACCCACACTCGAATAGGCATCCATCATTTGTTCAGCAGTGATCACCTCAATTTGATTCGGGTAGGTATCGAGTTTATAAATTTTCGCTACCCGTTCAATCTCAGTTTGATACTCTGTTAATAGATCAAATGTCCAATCAGGACCGTCGCTAATACGTTTATCGGCCATACTTTACCTCACTGGCAAGGCTATGCGGCGCCTTGCTGCTGACGATTCTTTTTAAATAATTCACGGAAAATAGGGTAAATGTCCTCAACGCCACGAATGTGTTGCATGGCAAAATTGTCGTGGGTTTGCACTATTGATTGATACTCTCGCCATAAACTTTGATGAGCACGAGCGGTAATTTCGATATAGGCGTAATAGCGCACCGCCTTTAACAGTTTATTACGTAAAATTTCACCACAGTTTGGCGAATCATCAGCCCAGTTATCACCATCAGAGGCTTGCGCTGCGTAAATGTTCCACTCTTCAGGGTTATAACGTTCAGCGATGATTTCGTTCATCAGTTTTAATGCACTTGATACTATGGTGCCACCCGTTTCTTGAGAATAGAAAAACTCTTGCTCATCAACTTCTTTCGCTTGGGTATGATGACGAATATAGACAACCTCTATATTTTTGTAGCTACGAGTTAAAAATTGATAAAGCAGAATATAAAAGCGTTTTGCCATGTCTTTCGTGGCTTGATCCATCGAGCCAGACACATCCATTAAACAAAACATCACAGCTTTGCTTGTTGGGTGTGGTTGCTTTTCATAATTACGAAAACGTAAGTCGTAATTATCAATAAATGGCACTGCTTTTATGCGGTTTTGCAGCTCCTCAATCTGACGTTCAAGTAACGCAATGGCTGCCTTGTCTGGCTGCTCTTCAGCTTGTAGCAGAGCGAGCTGACCTTCAAGCTCTGCAAGGTGACGTTTTTTGCCTGCAGTCATCGCCACTCTTCGAGCAAGCGAGCCTTGTAATGAGCGAACAATATCAATATTGCTTGGCATGCCGTCGTTACAAAAACCAGCGCGATGGGTTTTCATTTGCACCAGTTTATCGAGCTGGTTTTGTTGCAGGTTGGGCAGTTCAAGATCTTCGAACAATAAGTCTAAGTATTCATCTTTTGAAATAGAAAATACAAAGTCGTCTTGTCCTTCACCAGAGTCACTGGCTTCACCTTCGCCGCTACCACCACCTTGACTGCCTCCTTGCGGGCGCTTGATTTTGTCGCCCGTAGAAAACTGGTCATTGCCTGGGTGGATCTGTTCACGGTCGCCACCACGTCCTTGATGAAAGATAGGCTCACTGATATCACGTTGCGGAATAGAGATACTCTCGCCGCTGGTGGTATCGGTTACGCTGCGCTTATTAATGGCATCAGATACCGCTTCTTTAATCTGTTTTTTATAACGCCTGATGAACCGTTGACGATTCAAGGTACTTTTGTTTTTTCCATTCAGGCGTCGGTCAATAAAATGCGCCATAACAACCCCCTTAAAACAAACGTTTTTTACTGCGATTTTCTAACGCGTAAATACCATTCAGAAAGTAAACGTACTTGTTTTTGGGTATAGCCTTTCTCAACCATACGATTGACAAAGTCTTCGTGTTTTTTCTGATCTTCTGCAGAGGTTTTCGCATTGAAGGAAATAACCGGCAGCAGATCTTCGGTATTTGAGAACATTTTCTTCTCAATAACTGTGCGAAGTTTTTCGTAGCTGGTCCAAAGCGGATTCTTGCCTTGGTTGTGGGCACGCGCCCGCAGTACGAAATTAACTATCTCATTACGGAAATCTTTAGGGTTTGAAATACCCGCAGGTTTTTCAATCTTCTCAAGTTCTGCGTTAAGCGCAGCACGGTCAAATAACTGGCCAGTATCTGGGTCGCGGTATTCTTGATCTTGGATCCAGAAATCTGCATAAGTGACGTAGCGGTCAAAGATGTTTTGCCCATATTCAGAGTAAGACTCTAAATAGGCTGTTTGTAACTCTTTCCCGATAAACTCTACATACTGAGGAATGAGGTAGCCTTTTAAGTGGCTTAAGTAACGCTCTTCAACATCGGCGGTAAATTGCTCTCGCTCAATTTGCTGTTCAAGAACATAGAATAAGTGCACTGGGTTGGCTGCCACTTCAGTGGTATCGAAGTTAAATACCCGCGATAGGATCTTAAACGCAAAGCGGGTAGAAAGCCCGGTCATGCCCTCATCAACACCCGCGTAATCGCGGTATTCTTGATACGACTTCGCTTTCGGATCAGTATCTTTTAAGCTTTCGCCGTCATACACCCGCATTTTTGAATAAATACTTGAGTTTTCAGGCTCTTTAATACGCGAAAGAGTGGTAAATTGTGCCAGTGTTTTTAATGTGCCCGGTGCACAAGGTGCATCATGTAATTCACTGTTTTCAAGAAGTTTGTTGTAAATTTTAACTTCTTCAGAAACACGTAAACAATAAGGCACTTTGACGATGTAAACACGGTCTAAAAATGCTTCATTGTTTTTGTTGTTCTTAAATGTTTGCCACTCAGATTCATTTGAGTGAGCTAAAATCATGCCATTGAACGGCAGGGCACTAATGCCTTCTGTGCCGTTGTAATTGCCTTCTTGCGTGGCTGTAAGTAGTGGGTGTAGCACCTTGATTGGCGCTTTAAACATTTCCACAAATTCCATTAAGCCTTGGTTTGCTAAACAAAGTGCACCTGAGTAGGCATAGGCATCAGGGTCGTTCTGTGCAAAGTGCTCAAGCTGGCGAATATCTACCTTACCAACTAACGCTGAAATGTCTTGATTGTTTTCATCGCCGGGCTCAGTTTTCGCAATCGCGACTTGATTTAAAATAGATGGGAAGCGCTTAACCACTCTAAATTGGCTAATATCACCGTTAAATTCGCTTAAGCGTTTTGCAGCCCACGGTGACATTACCGTTTTTAAATAACGCGGTTTAATGCCGTATTCTTTTTCTAAAAGCTCAGCGTCTTCATTTGGGTCAAATAACGCTAAAGGGTGGTCGTTAACAGGCGAGCCTTTGATTGAGTAAATAGGTACCTGCTGCATTAAGTATTTTAGTTTTTCAGCAATGGATGATTTACCGCCACCTACTGGGCCAAGTAAATACAGTACTTGCTTACATTCTTCTAAGCCTTGCGCAGCATGTTTTAAATAAGAGACGATTTGCTCAATGGCATCTTCCATACCATAAAAATCGTGAAATGCAGGGTAGCGTGCGACTACGCGATTAGAAAACAGCCTGCTTAAGCGCGCATCGGTTGAAGTGTCGATAATCTCCGGCTCACCGATGGCCATCAATAGCCGCTCAGGTGCACTGGCATAAGCTGATTTATCCTTCTTACAGATCTCGAGAAATTCCTCAATACTGTATTCTTCTTCTTGCGCTGCTTCGTATCGTGATTGGTAATGCTCAAAAATACTCATAGAGACCTCCGAAAACCCGCTAAAATGACGTGTAATTAGATTAAGAGAAAAGCAAAGGCTAATTAAAGCTTAGTCACGATTTTGAATTTTTGCGCAAGAAAATTAAGAATTTAATTGAAAAAAGCTCATCTTGATTACGCTTTTTGGCTGAGGGCTTGGCTGCGACTTAGAAGGGGCGTGCATCCGCAATAAAAAAGACGCCGAAGCGTCTTTTTTTGATTACTGCTAGTAACAGAAGATTAAGCGAAGTTAGCGTTCGCGAAGTCCCAGTTAACTAATGCCCAGAAACCTTTTAGGTAATCTGGACGAACGTTACGGTAATCGATGTAGTAAGCGTGTTCCCAAAGATCCACAGTTAGGATTGGAGTAACACCTTCATCAGTTAATGGCGTTGCAGCATTTGATGTGTTAACGATATCAAGTGTGCCGTCAGCTAGTTTAACTAACCAAGTCCAGCTAGAACCGAAGTTGTTTACTGCTTTGTCGTTTAACGCTTCTTTGAATGCGTCGAAAGAACCCCATTTAGCGTTGATCGCGTCAGCGATTGCGCCTGTAGGCTCGCCACCACCGTTTGGAGATAGGCTGTTCCAGTAGAACGTGTGGTTCCAGATTTGTGCAGCATTGTTAAATACGCCACCTTCTGAAGAACATACGATTTCTTCTAGAGATTTGTTTTCGAATTCTGTGCCTGGGATCAGACCGTTTAATTTCACAACGTAAGTGTTGTGGTGTTTACCGTGGTGAAACTCTAGAGTCTCTTTTGAAATATGTGGCTCTAATGCATCGATTGCGTATGGTAGTGACGGTAGTTCAAATGCCATTTTTTATCTCCATCTTCTTGGTTGATAGTCCACTCAGTTATAGGTAATAGCAAGGTAAACAGCGTACTTCCCTATACCAAGTGGTATTATAGTGTTACTATAATTGTTGAGTATTTTACTCAAGTTTTAGCAAACAGCAATGCTATTGCTAAAGACTATTTAAAATTGTGGCTACGAATGCCGATTTTAAGTTATATATCTGAGGCCACAGTGAAACTTTTTCAAGGCCAATGTAGTAAGCCAATGTCTTTTTTGAGGTTGTAAATGGAAACCATCGATAAAATTAAACAGCAAATTTCTGAAAATCCAATTCTTCTTTACATGAAAGGATCACCAAAGTTACCTAACTGTGGTTTTTCTTCACAAGCATCACAAGCACTTATGGCGTGTGGTGAGCAGTTTGCTTACGTTGACATTCTACTTAACCCAGATATCCGTGCAGAGTTACCTGCATACGCAAACTGGCCAACATTCCCACAGTTATGGGTAGAAGGCGAGCTTATCGGTGGTTGTGACATTATCATCGAAATGTTTCAACGTGGTGAATTACAGCCACTAATCACTGAAACAGCTGCAAAGTACAAAGAAAAAGACGCTGAATAATTATATTTAGTGTTGAAAGAAGCCGCTGATTGCGGCTTTTTTTTTACCTATTTTCTTAGTTAAGTACAACTTAAAAATAAAATGCATGTTCAATTTTCTGCTGGGTTGATTATTAAATGAAATGTGAAGCTCCACCACTTGTTGTGTCTGGTGCGCTAGTAAAACAGGAAAGTTCCTACTTTTTCAAAGGGGTGCCTTTTACGGGGGTTGCGATTTTCACTGAAAGCGGGGTTGTTGTTAGCAAAAAGCAATTTTTTAATGGCGAAATATTAGGAGAATACAATTTTCCTTATATCGATATTAAAGGGCTTGAGTTATTAGATAGTATCATTGATGAAAAATGGGATGGAAACTTACAGCTTTTTCATGAAGGTAAGCCTTTTAATGGTGTTGTTTATGAGATTGCTTATGACTGGGTGTGTGATGTACGTTGTATCATTGAAGGGTGGGAATTAGATGGTTTTTCTCAACATTTTCAAAAGCATGATTGTTACTCTGAATTAATTTATGGCGCTGGTCCTATTCAGTATGAATATATATGGAATGAGCCTTCAGTGTTGTCTTATTACAAAGTGAAGGTTCAAGCTGGGGATAAAAGAAGTTTAAAGTTATCATTTAATAAAGAGAATAAGCTTCGTGGTATATATATCTATAAGAGTATTGACGATATCTTTTCTTTGAATGCTAAGGTTGATGACTCACCGCTAAAAATCACGAGTTTTAGCGATATAAAAAAATTGCTTTCTGATAATGTTATAGAGCTTAGCTTACAAGACGTAACGGATGTAAAATTTACAGAATTATTGCCGTCGCTGTTAGAGTTCCCAGTTAATACGCTTTTAGTTTCAAATATTAGCTGGGGTGTTTTATACGAGCTGAAAAAACATGCTTGGCTGGAGCTAGAAGAACTAAGCTTTCACCATTTAGTTAATTTAACATTAGATGAGGTCATTTCTTTTCGAAATGATAATTTTAAGAAGGTAAAAATATTATACAAACTTAAGCTTTATTAATGAGTTAAGATTTATGTTTTTTCATAAGTCTTTTCTCTATGTTCTTTTAAAGTTTTATTTACCAGTTGATCAGCTTGACGTGTTGTCTCGGGAAGTCTGTATTTAGGCGTTAGCTTGAGAACCCACTCAACTGCTGTATCTAAAGATACTTTATGGCCAATAGATACATAAACAGGTTTAATGTTATCTTGTGTGCGTAACACTTTGCCAATAACTTCGTCGTTATCTAATAAATCTGCCGTTGCGCCGCGGTGTGCTGCAAGTTCATTAAACTCGCCTAATAACTTGGTTTTTCCGCAACCTATGGTGGGGATATCTAATGTGACACCCAAGTGGCAAGCAAGACCAAAACGCCGTGGATGTGCAAGGCCATGGCCATCGCAAACAATTAAATCAGGTGTTATGGTCAGTTTGTTATATGCATTTAAAAGCGGTGGCACTTCACGAAATGAAAATAGCCCTGGTATATAAGGAAAGCTGATGGGCTCAATACTAGTTTGTACTTCAAGTACTTTTAATGTATCAGCATTCAGTACCGTAATTGCGCCAACAACTTCAGATGATTGTTCGTTATAAGCAACATCGACACCAGCAATTGTCTTAACACATTGCTTTTCATCGGATGCTCTTACTTTTTTAGAGAGCGACAGCTGTGCTTCTTTTAAACGATTGATATCCATAACATCTTAAAAATTCAAAGTATAATGTGAGATTTTATCATAATTAAAAAATGCTAGTTGTATGAAAAAAATAAAGTTTATTATTACTCATCAAAAAAGCAGGTACATGTAAATAATGAATAAAAACTTAGAAAAATTTTTACGAAAGCGTAAGCTGGCGATAAAAAATCCTGAAAAGTATAGAAAGGTTTATATAAATAATACAAAAGAGCTTAATTTTTATATTGAGCAAGGAGAAACGAAAAGAGGTATACCTAGCAATGATAAATTGCCTTTCTTTAACTG
>NZ_JACDWV010000199.1:0-179021 GCF_016464105.1 Pseudoalteromonas sp. bablab_jr010
AACTTATTGCAATGGCTGAAACCTTTGTACTGCCAGAGCGAAGAGAAAGACATTATCCAAGATGTGTGAAAAAGAGACCCAGTCGATACCCTGAACGAAAGCCCCAAAAAATGCCTGTCAGCTCTTAACTGACAGGCATTAAAGCATTGCTTGGCTTTTTTAATGGTTATTCAACGCGTTGCCAATATTGATTTCGATAGAAAAATGCAATATAGCCGCGTACTTCAAGCACCTTACCTTGTTCTTGTGGCGTCAGTTTAAGGGTATAGGTTTTACCATTGTTCGGGTCAAGAATTTCACCCTCTTGCCAGCTACCATCACCGGCATCTTTAGCACCTTCTATAATTTGTAACCCTAGAATAGGTTGATTTTTCTTATCACCTTTACACTCTTCGCAGATTGCGTCTTGCTTAGCTGGGTTAAGGATTTTTTCAACACTACCAACCAATACACCATCTTGCTCACTGATACGTACTAAAGATTTCGCTTCATTCGTTTCTTCGTCAATAGTTTTCCAAAGACCCACTGGCGTCAATGCGGCAAAGCTCAACTGAGAAAATAATAAGGTAGATAAAACAATTGATAAACGGAACATAAAAAACTCGTATAAAACTTAAGACTTTGGCACTATATCAGGGCTTAAGCAAACACACCATTTTGCTTAGCTCTGAAATCGACACAACATTGCGAGGGAACACAATGAGTCAATTCACATTAATTACCGGTGATATTGTCAGTTACGACAGTAATCAGGTTGCTACAATTAACGCCACGGGCGAAATAAAAATAAATCGCTTTGCTGAGCCATTATTTATTCCTGACAGCGCCAAAGCCGCCATTGAGCTGGGTCGGCTTGATGATAACTTATTTAATTTAAAAAAATTATTACGCTCAGGCTATGCTGACCCTTGTCCAACAACCCGCGTACTAATTGAAACTACACATCCTTTACCTGACATCGAAGGTCTGCTGATCAAGCGTCGCTTTAGCATTATTGATTTTTGCAGCGCCGAAATAGAAAAGTCGCACAGTAAAGCTGTATTAGATACCCTATTAAAGCTTGAATATGTGCAGCAAATTCAGCTTGATGAAGTCATGCAATTACAACCACCGGTACAATTTAGCAAACAATAAAGGTACAATGACTTTTTGTTTAGCCTAAACAGCTCCTTCATTTGTAAAAGGAATAACAATGAAAAGTGCGCTACCAATAATAGCTGCCGCAAGCATTTTGCTCGCAGGGTGTGATGAATTAGAAGTTGAAGAAACTCATAACTTTGGCGACGAAATGTATGAGAACAATTACACGCTCGTAAATACCACTGATTTAGAAGTGGATTATTACATGGCGAACACTGATTTATTTGGTGATGCTCAAGAGTTTAAAGACTCTAAATACTATGTTGATACGCTTGCATCGCAATCACCTCCCGTTGATGTAACACATGCTCACAATGAACGCAGTCGTATTTCCTTTTATGTAGTCGATCACAGCGACACAAGTAACTCAGCCACACAGATGTATCAGGTAGCTCAAGATCAACCTTATCATTTTATTGCTTGGCAAAATGCTGAAAAGCTCCGTTTAACACTCGTCAAAAAAGCCAATGATAATAAAGATGACTTTTTTGCGATTCGTATTCTCGCAACTGAAAACCTTCGCTTAAAAGTCGAAAAACAACTCGTTAATTTATATCAGAATCAATTAAGTTACTGGTACCACATTGATGACTGCGCTGATGACTTGAAAATATCAAGAATTAACGATGAGGATAAGCGAGTCTATGAACCCGTCTCAATCTGCGACGCATCATATGGGCAGTCATATACCTTGCTCTTAAGTGAAGATGGCCTTGAAGCGAGCATTGCTGAATAACCATTACATCTTTAGGTAAAAAGCTTTACATAGCTCCTTATAATCTTGGCTGTAGCTGCCATCAGCTGCATGTATGGTTAACGACGTTGTTTCGCATTCACCGTTGTTTTGGCTGAATAGCATCAGGCTTCGGCTCGCTTGCTTTTTGTCGGTGGTGCGAACCAAGCAATGGCGGTTTAAGTACCAGCCCGCTTGCTCAGCAACAGCAATGAATTGCTCTGCCTCTACGCAAGGCAAGATCACATTCAAGCGTGTTTTACTGTGACTCAGTCTAGAACATGATGCTATTAATTCGCTGAAGCTAAGGCCATCAGTATGGCGGGCAGTATTTCGAGCATGATTATCACCTTTTAGGCTCGCATTAAAATAAGGTGGGTTGGTGATGATCGCATCAAAAGGCTCTGCTGCATTAAATGACTGCACAGCTCCTTCGAAAAGGTTTATATCAGGCCATGGGCTAGCCGCAAAGTTGTCTCGAGCATCATTACAGGCATCAGAATCAATTTCAATGGCACTTACTTTTGCATCAGGCGCTCTTTGTTTTGCCATTAACGCCAACAACCCTGTGCCTGTACCAATGTCTAAAATGCGCTTAGCACCACTCACATCAGCCCACGCCCCTAACAAAATACCATCGGTCGATACTTTCATCGCTGCGCGCGTTTGCGTTACCGTAAATTGTTTAAACACAAAGCCTGACATTTTTTCACCTTTTCATTCACCACAGCCGCGTTAACGCGTATAATTAGGCTCAATTGTCCTCTATTTATGTCACTCTATGCAATTTTCTGAATTTGATATCGATAACAAGCTGTTAAATGCCATTAATAAAATGGGTTTTGATACGCCAACCAGTATTCAACAACAAGCGATCCCTGAAGCACTTCAAGGTCGTGATATTTTGGCATCTGCCCCTACTGGTACGGGTAAAACAGCCGCGTTTTTGATCCCTGCAATTCAATACTTGCTTGATTTCCCGCGTCGCGATCCTGGCTTTGCACGCGTATTGATCATGACACCAACCCGTGAGCTTGCTTACCAAATTCATGAGCAATGTGAATTACTCGCAGCACAAACTCATCTTAAAATTGGGGTTGTGACAGGTGGTATAAACTACGGGACACACAGAGAAATTTTCGAAAGCAATAACGATATTCTCATTGCCACACCAGGGCGTTTAATGGAGTACCTCGAAACAGAGAACTTCCATGCTGAAAACGTTGAAATGCTTATTCTTGATGAAGCTGACCGCATGCTAGACATGGGTTTTCGTAAAGAAATGCTACGCATTTGTGATGAAGCACGTAACCGCCGTCAATGTTTCTTATTCTCAGCCACCCTTGAAGGTGACAGCGTTGAGTTATTTGCAGAGCGAATCTTAAACGATCCGGCACTGCTTGAAGCCGAATCTTCACGTAAAGAAAAAGGCAAAATCCATCAATGGGTTCACCTTGCGGATGACTACGACCACAAGCTAAAAATGTTGGTTGAAACGTTAAATGGTGACGACATTCATAAAGCAATTGTGTTTGTTAAAACTCGTGAACGCCTTGAGACACTGGTTGGCGAGCTAAATAACGAAGGTCTTCGTGTTGCTTGGTTACGCGGTGAAATGCCACAAGATAAGCGCATGAAAGCGATGGAAAACTTTCACTCTGGCCGCAACAATATCCTAGTTGCAACAGATGTTGCTGCTCGTGGTATTGATGTAGCTGATATCAGCCATGTTATCAACTTTGATATGCCACGCACCGCAGACGTATATGTACACCGTATAGGACGTACTGGCCGTGCTGGTAAAAAAGGCATTGCGATATCATTTATTGAAGCTCATGATGTGGCAATTGTTGGTAAAGTTGAGCGCTACATTGAGCAAAAGCTTAAACGCCGCGTAATTAAAGGGCTTGAGCCACAGCACAAAGAAGCGAAGATCCCATCTAAGAAGAAAAAAGATCCAGTAAAAATGAAGGCAAAGAAAAAAGCCAAAGCTAAAACGAAGAAGAAAAAGTAGTTTTAACTTTAACATCATAAAAGTAAAAATGCCGAGCTTGCCTCGGCATTTTTGTACCCTACCCTTTTTACTTATTTAGTGTGTAATTAGTTCACACTTTTTTACCCATACAGACCGGCAAAAATAGAAAATCAATTAAATTCAAAAACTTAAAAAATGGAATAATAATTGTAACTGGTTCAGCAATAGTTCACAGCAGACTAGAACAACGAGGGAATTGTATGAGCCGCTTCAAATTAACCATAGTAATTACTTTATTAAGCTGTATTTTTTTACTTGCTTGCGCAACGAATGTGAGTGCCAATACTAGCGTGCTAACAACCAGCACATCGGCACAACCTCGCCTACAACAAATGGCCCTGAAAAAGTTAACAAATAATCCGAATTTTAAGATTAAACATCTTCAGGTGATTATCGATGGCAATACTGTTGAATTAAAAGGAATTGCAGAAACAGGATTTCAACGTGCTTTAGCGCAGAAATTTTTGGAGCACAGTCATGGTGTAACCCAGATCAGAAATAACCTTAAAGTGAACGCATTAAACAACCCGACACTTTAAGGTTAATAATTTAACAGAGGTTTATTTACCGCTTGCTTGTAAATTAATGTAGCTAGCTAATTCTTCTGGCTGCCCCATTAACGCCATAATCTGTTGGTTTATCTCCATCATGGTTTTTCCTTCAGGTAAGCTTGCTGACACAGTTAATTCAGACAATCCACTTACGAAGTTTGTGATAGCAGCTGCTAGCTCTTCACTTACTGGCGCCTGTTGTAACTGCATGGCAACAGTCTGTTGGAACTGCTCGTGGCTCATACCTTGTGCTTCTAAGAAACTATCAACAACTGCTTTAAGCTCACCTTCGTCGGCGATCGACATATTAATGCTACGTGGCTCAAGTTGAGTCATTGCAGCCATCATTTTTGATTGCTGTTGCAGTTGTTGCTCTAAAGTCAGCTCTGCACCTTGCGCTTCATTTTGCATTTTACTTATTGCCATTGATGCTTCCATTAATGGCGTTGAGTTGGCAAGGCCTAAGTTAAAACGCACATCAGCAACTTGGTTTGCAATAACGTTTAAAGCAAAATCACTGCTACCAGTGTCTTTATCATAATCTAGCGATGAATTTACGTCATAGCTTGCAGATGCTAACTTATTGTTCGCATTTTCAGGAAGTTGCGCTAAAAAGTCATCACTAAAACGAAAGCTCTTCATTACAAAACCAGTGTGAGGCGGCACTGCATCGACTTCATATCCTGTCACTTCAATATTGTCGATTGTGGCAATCATCTCATCACCAGTATAGCTTTGTACCTTAATCCCTGAAAGCTGCATGCTGCTAGCAAATACATTTGCTGAAATATCATTGTAAGTAATATCTACACCACTTTGCGCTGATAATGCACTTATTTGCTGATCAACGACCTTTTTTACTTCCTGTGTAGCTGCGTAGTTTGCGTAAAACGCACCGCCAACAGCCGCAGCAACAACCGCTGCTATAATTAACTTTTTCATTTTATTTCCTTTAATTGGTGTAAATTTTTAGCAGTGTATCATTAGTTGATTAACGACAATAGTTCATGCACGGTTTTCACTGGCGTGATCTTAGCGCCAAGCCCTTCCATTGATTTATGGTAATTGCGATGCGGAATAAAAATCTCTGTAAAGCCGTGTTGCGCAGCCTCCTTCACTCGAGGTACGCCGCTGTCGATTGGTCTTACATCACCATTTAAACTAAGTTCGCCCATAATACAGGTAGTGCGTGGTACAACAAATTCGTTCAAGCTGCTTAATAATGCTGCAACCAATGCTAAATCGATACAAGTCTCTGACTCATCGATCTTTAAGCCACCGACAATATTAAAAAAGGTGTCGTGAAAGATTTTTGTCTTTGTGTGTTTACGTAAAATTCCCGTGAGCATCTTAATACGGTTCATGTTCAAACCAACACATACCCGCTGTGGAAACTCAGCTTCGGTTTCTGTAGTTAAACATTGAATTTCGAGTAGTAAGTTACGGTTACCTTTACGTATACAGGTAATGGCTGAGCCTGGGGATTCTGTGCTTGAACCTGATAAAAAGATTTCGCTCGGGTTATCAACGCTCAGCATTCCACGTTCACACATTCTGAAAATACCCACTGTGTCGATATCACCAAAACGGTTTTTATTGGCACGCAATGTTCTGACTTGCCCATCGTTAGTATCAATATGCAGTAAGGCATCAACTATATGTACCAGTGTTTGCGGCCCAGCAATTTCGTTATTTTTGTTTACATGGGCAATGATGAACATAGTTACATCGTTTTGCTTACAGTATTGCGTTAATGCTTGAGCTGCACTTTTTACCTGTGACGGTGAACCTGGACTACCATTTGCCGTTTCTGTCACCACTGCCTGAATTGAATCGATAACTGCAAATTTAATTTTGTTTTTATCGAGTTCTTCAATGATTGCTTCAACACTGGTTTCAGAAAGCAAATAAAGCTCATCTTCGTTATAATCTAAGCGCAAGCGATTCACTCGGTTTTTAAACTGAGATAAAGACTCTTCCGCTGTACAGTATAAAGACGGCATCAGCTTTGACATACGTGCAACTAAATCAGACAACAAAGTCGTTTTACCGGCACCAGGGTCGCCTGAGATAATGTTGACGGAACCTGTCGTTACACCACCGCTTAATACTCTGTCTAACTCACCGATTTCGGTAAGGCGTTTTTCTGCCTCGGTGGTTGCAACTTCGTTGATTTTCTTTGAGCCACCGCTTGCGATACCGGCATAGCCTGCCACTGCAGCACGACTTGCCGCTTGCTTTGATTGCCCTGCCGATGGTTTAAATTCTGCAAGTGTATTCCATGCACCGCACTTACACTGCCCTTGCCAGCGCTGATAGTTCATGCCGCACTCAGTGCAAACAAATTCGATTTTTGCTGATTTTGCCATTCGGCCTTACCTATTGAATTATTCTATTTTGACTAATTAGTAACTTAAAAAACTGACTAGCTAAATATTTCATGTATAGTAGTTTTATGAGCTGAAGCCTTTGAACTTAAATCTGTTCGGCTTTTTTACACAGCTATAAGCGCAATAAAAAGTGCTTTAAGGCACATTTTTTGCATATAAATAAAACTTTACAAATCTTGCCATTTATTTGGCAGGTACTTATAACAATAACTAATACAATAAAAAAGTAGCGATTACTCAAGTTTTAATAATGTACTGCCTGCAAGTATACCTACTTTTTTAGATAGACGGTGATGGTTTTATAAATGGCTGAAGACATTTTGCTTAAATATGAGAGCCTAGTTGAAGAGCTAAAGGCGCATTTAGGCACTCCTAAGTTTGACAAACTATTTAAATCAAAGACAGCTAGCTTAACGAAGCCAGAGCAGTTTTTGATTAAAATGGAAATGTCACGCTTATCTCAGCCAGTAGCTCGCTTTATTGATTTACGTGGTCAAGTAACTGGTCAAGTCAAACCCTACGAATATGATGGCAAACAACACTTTATGGACGATACCGCCATTGAAGTGTTCGAAGATGCTATAAAACGCCACGGTGGTTATACTCTTGCTGTTTACGAAGCGGTAATGAACACCGAAAACAATCACCGGGTAATGCAGAAAAAAGCCGCTGAGCAAGCTTTAGCTGACGATAGTGCCGCTACAGAGCAGCCAGCTAAGGTTATTAAGTTTGCATCATACGAGAGTCGCCGCGAAGAGCGGATGAATTACTCAATTAAAATCACCGTTGAACTCGATAAAGACAACAAAGTTGCAGCATCAACGTCTGATATTTCTCTGAGCGGCGCTAAAATAAAACTAGCTCCACGTTATCAAGTTAAAAAAGGTCAGTTAATAGGTCTTCGCTTAGTTGGCTTAGAGCAAGATTTTGAGCTTGGTTTAAAAAACGGTATTCAATATGAAATCGTAGCGGTAGAGAAAGTTTCTCGTGAATATAACCATATACGCCTAAAGCGTACCTTTATTGAAAATAACGAAAAATTTGATGAGTTTCTAGAAAGCTTTATCCATGGCAATAAACGTCGCTATAAGGTTAATCTCGACAACACCTTAGATGCTGTTGTTTCAAAAGGCTACGAGCAATACTATATCCCTCGTGTTACCTCACTTTATACCTTTTTAAGCCTACAGGGTGATAAGCTATATCCTAGCCTTGCGCTAACCACAGAAAATAATATTTTTATTCAACGCTATTTTTGTGATGAGCGTAAGTTGTCTTGCCTGTACAGCATCATCAATCAACAACGATTGGGAGACTTACTAAGCTCTCCAGAAGCTGTTAAAGAAGAGTATTTATATACTTTTACTCATACCGTTGCCGGGAAAATTTATTATTATTCTGCAACTCGATCTGAGCTTGATAGCCAACCAAACTTAAAAAATTTATTTTTAGGATTTGGTAGCCAGAAAGATAGCTGGCAATGCTTTAAGCTTCAGTTGATGCCAAGCCATCCGGAAGATTCGTATATTCCACTGTCGCTACCAAGCAGTGCTGGTAAAAACATCGAAAAACTAAATAAGCCACCGACACCTCGTGTGCAAGGGTTGATCAAAGATGTTAAATATCTACTTATTTTGACCGCAATCGGTACTAAGTTTGAACATCAAACGTACCAACAGCTTGATTACAATAAAGATGCGGTAAACCAACTTAAACAGTTTGGTCACAGTAAGCATAAAACGCCCCCTCATTTAGAGCCTGTGGCGCTTGAGTATGTGAACCTTCGTGCTCATAAACGCTATTTATACAAAACAGCTGTAAGTGTAGAACACCATGAGCAAACTATTACAGGCCATACCCGTGACTTATCTGTGATGGGCTTACAAATTGAGTTCGACCAGCCTGTTGAGTTCAAAAAAGGCGATATCATTAAATTAAACTTGCCTGAATTGCAAAAAATCACCAAAAAGCATGATTTAACAAACCTTGCTTATGAAGTCATGGCGGTGAGTAAGTCACTGACCACCGTGAATTTAAAAGTGCATCGAATTACTGACTTACCGCATATGGCAATTAAGTTTTTCACGGTATTAATTGATAACAACAAAGACAAGCTACGTGTTTGTGAAGAATCCCCTAAAATTCCAGGGCTATCTACTGCACTAAGAAATATGGTGACTAAAAGCGTATGCCAGTTTCCGTTTTATTTACATAAAGAAGCAGCGCATTTTAAAACCGGCGCTATTGGCCAAGGCTTATACCCAAGCCCACTGCATGTTTTATTACAAAATTTTGGATTGTTAAATGAAACAACTAGTATCGATGGTTTCTTATCGACAGATCAAATTACAGAAGTGATCACACCGCTGGTCAAAGACCGTAGTCGCCAAGACCCACCGTTACCATTCACTTTATTTGTTCGCTTTGACCCACGTAAAACCGTTATAAGCGATGCCATTACTAGTCGTTGTATTAGTGAAGATGACTATAAACCACAAACCTTGTTTGTAAAAAAAGCACTAAAAAGCGATTTAGTATATATTTTCAGGCTGTACATTTCTCGCACAGGGCGGCCTGATATTGATTATTTGGCGAATGAATTGAAATATATTAGTCAGTACGCATTACATAAAGCAAAAGATCTTGAAGAAGCGCTATGGGCAGTAGCTGGCGTAGGCGATATAATTGATATTACCGACGAAGCGCTTACCCATTTTGATATTGACCAAAGGTTGATCAATGAAATGAGTAAACGCAAAGCAACATGGTTAAAGCGAGTAATCTAATGGTAGGCCAAGCAAGTAGGCAACTTGTAGTAATGAGCCTTCATTAATTGCTGTTTGTGCTTGCTCAACTACTTTCTGTTTACCGTGCACAGCAACACCAAGCCCTGCAGCAGCCATCATTTTTAAGTCGTTTGCTCCATCACCCATGGCAACAGTTTGGCGGTTATTTAAGGTAAGCCTTTGTTCGATTCGTTTAAGTACACGGGCTTTTTCCTCAGCATCAACTATCGTGCCTATGACCTTGCCTGTTAAACGATTATCTTTGAACTCAAGGGTATTCGCATGCACTTCATCTAAATCAAGCAGTGACTGCACTTGCTCTGCAAAAGGCACAAAGCCACCTGATGCGATTGCTAAATGCCAATTATGCGCTTTTAGGTATTGGCATAATTCACTCACCCCCGGCATCAGCGGTAAACGCGCTTTTAAGCCATCAATTAAGTCACCATCGATACCTTCAAGCTTAGCAACACGCTGCTTTAAGCTTTGTGCAAAATCTAGTTGACCAGCCATAGCTTGCGCGGTTACCGCTGCAACTTCGTCATAAACATCGGCTAGGCGCGCAATTTCGTCGATACATTCAATAGTAATAGCTGTTGAGTCCATATCCATCAGCAATAAGCCTGGTTCATTTACCGTTGGCGGATCCGTTAATTGCACCAATTGAATACCCAATTGCTTTGCAAATTCCACTAATACTAGTGGACTAAGTACTGTTGTTGTTTCGCTATGAAAGCCCCACGCTACTGGCATGTCTGCGACTGGCTGATAACAACAAAGCGATAAATTACTAAACCCTTGCGCGGCTAAAAAATCACTAATCGCGACTAATTGCTCAGCATTAAGCTCATTACCAAAAGCAATACTGAACACGCCTTGATTTGCTTTTGGCGTAAAGTCTGTTGTAATAAGGTGTTTATTTTCAATTTTATACCAGCAATTTAGGCTGATTTGTTCAGCTAAATTTGCTGAAGGTGTAGCAGCTAAGCTAAGCTGTGACATAGTGGCTCCACATTAGACTTATGTCTGTCCTTGGAAGTGCTTTTGGCACTCGCACTCAAGGGGCTGTTAAAGTTATCATGTTGTACCATCAAAATTAAATGCTGTCAGTAACGTATACGGTGACTATGAAAAATAACCAACTTAAAATTCCCTTTTCAGCCACTTATCGCCAACGTGTTGTGCGCTTAAGCTTGGCTACAGCCTGTTTTGTGCTGTTAAGTTGGGTTGCCATGAATAGTAGCTTTCAAAGCCACCAATTACTTTATGATAGCGCTGATAGCACAGCGATAAGCTTAACCAAGTTTATGGCACTGAATGCCAAAACGCCGCTACAAGAAAAAAATAAACCTGAATTAAATGCGTTGTGTAATCACATTGCTGAAGATGAGTATGTGTTAGCGGCAACGATTTACGATCAGCAAGGTATTCAAATTGCTGCCAGTGATAATTGGCAAAGCCACCACACCTTTGGTTTATTACCCGATTCAACCCCTGGTATAAGTAAGCTTAAAACCCCATTTGTAGAGCCTGTGATAAGTGATAATGAAAGGCCAATTGGTTTTGTATCGATAACCTATTTAACACAGGCTTCTATTGCAACCAGCCACAGTAATTTCCATGACTTAGGGCGACAAGTGTTATTAATGCTGGTGATCACCTGTATATTCACTTGGCAATTAGGTCGAGGCTTGAAGCTTTGGCAAATAAATCGTTATATCAAGAAAAGTTCAGAGCAAGAATCGTAGAGTTCTGCAGCTAGTTGCAGCTTTGCATCGCCTGTCGCGCCTTTAAGCTCACATAAATGAGTAAATACATCGCGCACCTTTAGCGGCGTATTAACCTGCCCTTGAAAACCTGCCAGCGGCATTGATGGCGAGTCGGTTTCAAGCACTAAATGCTGCAGCTCAATTAAGCTGATAACTTTACGAGTTTTAGCAGCACGCGGGTAACTTATCACACCACCAACACCAAGTTTAAATCCTTGTTTTATATAACTCTGAGCTTGTTGTTCTGAGCCAGAAAAGGCATGAATTACCCCGCCAAACTTTGGTTTGCAGCGCTTAAATGAGCGAGCAATTAAATCATGGCTTTGCCTGTGATGCACAATAAGTGGTAAAGCGAGTTGGTTGGCAAGCTCTATCTGTCCTTCAAATAACTGCGTTTGTTTATCGAGGTTATCGATGCTTCGATCAAGGCCGCACTCACCGATGGCAATAAACTGCCCTGAATGGGTTTTCGCTAATTGCTCTAGTTCAGCGAGATGATGAGTTTGGTGATCAGATAAAAAATAAGGATGTAAACCTAAAGCCACTGAAATACTCGGCTCTGATTTAGTAAACGATAATAGTTTTGTCGATTGCGCCAAGCTCACACCCGGCACAATAAAGTGCTCGATCCCTACTTGCTTGCATGCTGTGATAAGCTCTGTGCGAGTCTCATCAAATTCGCTAAAATCAAGGTGACAGTGGGAATCGATAAAACGCATTTACGGATTTAAGCGGCCAAACTGCCAACTACCATCGGCTTGGCGTTGATACATAAAGCGGTCATGTAAGCGGTGTGCTCCGCCTTGCCAAAATTCAATTTTAGTAGGCTCAACACAATAGCCTCCCCAAAAATCAGGCAATGGAATTTCACCCTCAGAAAACTTTTGCTTCATTTTCGCAAATGTTTCCATTAATACCTTACGTGATGACACTGGACGACTTTGCTGAGAAGCCCATGCAGCTAACTGGCTTTCTTTAGGACGCGTTAAAAAGTACTTAGCCACAGCAGTTGTTGGTAAGGGTTTAGCCTCGCCGTAGACTATGACTTGTCGCTCCATGTGGTGCCATGGGAAATGCAGAGAAATTTTGTTGTTACCTTTTAGCTCCTGCGCTTTGCGCGAGCCGGTATTAGTAAAAAACACAAAGCCATTTTCATCAAGATGCTTTAACAGCACAATACGCTGCGAAGGCTGACCATGCTCATCAACCGTTGCAACGACCATCGCCGTAGGATCAGGCAAATTAGTTGCAACAGCTTGCTCAAGCCATTTCTCAAACTGCTTGATTGGAGATGCATCAAGCATGTCTTCAGATAAACCATCCTGTAAATATTCACGGCGAATATCTTCAAGTTTCATAAAATTCCCTCTATCGCTACTATCAGCTATCAGCTATCAGCTATCAGCTATCAGCTATCAGCTATCAGCTATCAGCTATCAGCTATCAGCTATCAGCTATCAGCTATCAGCTAAAGATTAATCAAGGTTATTGAGCTGTCAATTTGTTGGGTTTCGCTACGCTCTACCCAACCTACGAAGCTAAGTTCTAGGCTCTACAAGCTACTCCCCTAGCGCCTAGAGTCTAGGGCCTGCGATTTATGTTGGGTTTCGCTGCGCTCTACCCAACCTACGAAGCAGAATTCACCTAGGTAGTTTAGCCTAAGACAAGGCGGAAAACCGACTTATCCCTACGAGCTCTTAAACGTTCTGCAAGTGTAGGAGTGCTGACAAGGCGAAGTGCTTTTTTATACCAAGGAGCATACGTGTTTTGTATGTGACTTCGGTTAAAAAAGCACGACAACGCAGTCAAAGCGAACTACACGAAGCAGATTACATTTGCTCCATGACTTCGATACCTAAAAGATCCAATCCTGATTTCAGTGTCTTCGCAACCAAATTACAAAGTACTAAACGGCTGTCACGAACACTTGGCTCTACGCCTTCTTTTAGAACTGGGCATGCTTCGTAGAACGTCATGTATAGGCTTGCTAGTTCGTATAGGTATCCACATAATACGTGCGGTGTCGCTTCGCTGATCATTAGATCGAGTACTTCTTCTAGCTGAAGAAGTTTAAGTGCCAGCGCTTTTTCTTGCGGCTCGTTGATTGCAACGTCTGCTGTTAATGACGCCGCATCAATACCTGATTTACGGAAGATACTGCGAACACGTGTATATGCATATTGTAAGTAAGGCGCTGTCGCACCTTCAAAGCTCAGCATTGTGTCCCAGTTGAAGATATAGTCGCTAGTACGGTGCTTAGAAAGATCCGCATATTTTACTGCGCCAATACCTACTTTACGGGCAATTTCGCTACGCTCTTCGTCGCTTAAGTCTGACTCACGCTCAGCTAGTTTAGCTGCGGCACGAGTGATTGACTCTTCAAGTAAATCAGCAAGCTTAACGGTACCGCCAGTACGTGTTTTGAATGGCTTACCGTCTTCACCCATCATGGTGCCGAATGGGCAGAACTCATAACTTGTTTCATCACGTAATAAACCTGCTTTACGTGCGGTTAGCTCAACTTGATTGAAGTGTAAGCTTTGACGTGCATCTACAAAGATTAAGATGCGATCAGCACCCAGTTTATTTGAGCGGTAATCACAAGCAGCTAAGTCAGTTGTCGCATATAAGAAACCACCACCTGATTTCTGTACGATAAACACTGAAGGCTCGCCGTCTTTGTTAGCAAGCTCATCTAAGAACACGACTTGTGCGCCATCAGACTCAACGGCAATATTTTTGTCTTTCAATAGTGCGATGATGTTTGCAAGTTCACTGTTGTAAGCACTTTCTGCCATGATGTCATCTTGCGTAAGTGTTACGTTTAGACGCTTATAAACTTCTTCAGAATGCTTTACAGAAGTGGCAATGAATAACTTCCACAGCTTTTCGCAGTGTGCGTCGCCGCTTTGTAATTTAACAACGTAATTACGGGCTTTGTCGGCAAACCCTTCTTCATCATCAAAGCGTTTTTTCGCATCACGGTAGAAGGTTTCAAGATCGGCCAGCGCTACAGACTCTAAGTCTACACCTTGGTTGATTTGATCTTCTAAGTGCGCGATTAACATACCAAACTGAGTCCCCCAGTCACCCATGTGGTTTTGACGAACAACTTCATCACCACGGAACTCAAGGGCACGAACAACCGCATCACCAATGATGGTTGAACGTAAATGACCTACGTGCATTTCTTTAGCAAGGTTAGGTGATGAGTAATCAACAACTACTTTTTGTGCTGTTGCATGTGGCGCAACTGCTAGCTTTTCGTCTTCGTTTGCTGCTTTTAAGCTAGCTGATAAGAACTCAGGCTTTAAGTGAATGTTGATAAAACCAGGACCCGCGATTTCTGTTTTTTCTGCGATATCTGCAAGGTCTAGGTTATCAATAATTTTTTGTGCAAGTTCACGCGGGTTTGATTTTAATTTTTTAGCCGCGCCCATTGCGCCATTGATTTGATAATCACCAAACTGTGGACGTGTACTTTGTGTTACCGCTGGATTAGTGTCTTCAGGTAACCCTGCTGCAACCATAGCAGCAATTGCTTTGTCGATTAAAAGAGTACGAATATTCATTGTAATTTTTACCTTTATGGCCCGCTGTACGGGCACTTAAATTTGAAGCAGACTTAGCGTATTAGTTTTCGCGCGTGTGGTTAAACTTGATGTCTGGATAGCGTTCCATCGACAAGTTTAGGTTTACACGGCTTGGCGCGATATAAGTAAGGTTATCGCCACCATCAAGCGCTAAGTTGCTTTCGCACTTACGCTTAAACTCTTCAAGCTTTTTGGTATCGTCTGAGCTTACCCAACGTGCAGTGTTAACACTCACACCTTCGTAAATCGCATCAACGTTGTATTCTGCTTTTAAGCGCGCAACAACTACGTCAAACTGTAGTACACCGACCGCACCAACGATAAGGTCGTTATTAATAAGCGGTCTAAATACTTGCACAGCACCTTCTTCAGATAACTGAACTAAGCCTTTTAACAATTGCTTTTGTTTTAATGGATCTTTTAAGCGAATACGACGGAATAATTCTGGCGCGAAGTTAGGAATACCACCAAACTTCATTTTTTCACCTTGCGTGAAGGTATCACCAATTTGAATTGTACCGTGGTTATGTAAACCAATGATGTCACCTGCGTAAGCATCTTGCGCTCGCTCACGATCACCAGCCATAAAGGTTACCGCATCAGAAATACTCACTTGCTTACCAATACGCACATGGTTCATCTTCATACCTTGGCTATATTTGCCAGATACTATACGCATAAAGGCGATACGGTCACGGTGTTTAGGGTCCATGTTCGCTTGGATTTTAAATACGAAGCCAGAGAAGTTATCTTCTGTTGCAGCAACTTGGCGGTCTTCTGTTTCGCGTGGTAATGGCGCAGGAGCCCACTCAGTTAAGCCATCAAGAACATGGTCAACACCAAAGTTACCAAGTGCTGTACCAAAGTAGACTGGTGATAGTTCGCCCGCTAAGAACAGATCTAAATCAAACTCGTGTGATGCACCAATTACTAACTCTAGCTCTTCACGAAGCTGCTCAGCAAGTTCGCTACCAATCGCAGTATCAAGCTCAGGGTTATCTAAACCTTTGATAACGCGAACTTCTTGAATTGTGTGGCCTTGACCTGTGCTATACAAAATCGTTTCTTCACGGTGGATGTGATACACACCTTTAAACTCTTTACCACAACCAATCGGCCAAGTTACCGGCGCACAAGCAATGTTTAGCTCAGTTTCAACTTCGTCTAATAACTCCATTGGATCACGAATATCACGGTCACACTTATTCATGAAAGTTACGATAGGTGTGGTACGTAAGCGTGTTACTTCCATTAATTTACGAGTACGATCCTCAACACCTTTCGCTGCGTCGATGACCATTAG
Source organism: Pseudoalteromonas sp. bablab_jr010 (assembly GCF_016464105.1). Taxonomy (NCBI): domain Bacteria; kingdom Pseudomonadati; phylum Pseudomonadota; class Gammaproteobacteria; order Alteromonadales; family Pseudoalteromonadaceae; genus Pseudoalteromonas; species Pseudoalteromonas sp. bablab_jr010. Next base: position 16,301 of record NZ_JACDWV010000199.1, read on the forward strand.
GCATGAGTCAACCGCAGTCAGTGTACGATAAGTATCTTCAGAGAAGTCTTCGTGTCCCGGAGTATCAAGTAAGTTAACTAGACGCTCATTGTAAGGAAATTGCATAACAGACGTAGTTACCGAGATACCACGTTCTTTTTCCATTTCCATCCAGTCTGATTTTGCGTGCTGGTTTGAGCCACGACCCTTTACGGTACCCGCTTTTTGAATCGCTTGTCCGAATAACAGAACTTTTTCTGTAATCGTGGTTTTACCCGCATCCGGGTGCGAGATGATCGCAAAGGTGCGTCGTTTATTAATTTCGGTAGTTAAATTAGACATGTAAGCTGCTTTTAGTCATAACAAAGCGCACTTAACTGCCTTATAAATTATAAAGCTCGGTGCGCACTGTAAAAATAAAATAGAATTGCCGAGCATTATACCTTGTTTGTCTTAGCCAAAAAAGCAGCGATTGCGAGTAATTACTCCCTTTTAGTTGGGTATTTTCGTTGTTCACTTTTTTGCTAGGCTTGTGTAATCAAGTTGTAACGCATACTATTGATAAATTGCACGGAGGGATGTCAATTTAGGTCATGAAAACCAGTAAGCTCAGTATTCGATTATTGTGGTATATCACACCATTAGTGATCTTACCTTTGTTGTTTTTAGGTGGCTTTACATTAACAAATGTGACCAATTCAACAAAAAAACAAGCTGAACTTATTGTCAGTCGCTTTGTTGAGCAACAGCAACAAAAAATCTTTAATTACATTGACTCATTTCACTCGATTACTAAGCTACTCTCAACCTCTCCTGTATTAGCAGACTTTTTAGCCCGCGAACCTGACTCAAAAAACCAATACATTGAACGTCTTGGCGAGTTGATGAATGTATTTGCAAGCTATTCAGAAGCTTACCCAGATATTGTTAGCATTAATTATGTTGCCCCAGACGGTAAAAGCGATGCATTTTATTCAAGTCAATTAACTCCCGCACCTAAAAGTTACCCGTTTTTTGAGCAAGTGCTACAATCGAATTTACGCCAGCAACAATTCATGATCCCCAAAGAAGATGGCTCTACTAGCCTCTACTTTGTGCACCCCATTTATAATATTGATTACTACTTAAAACAGCCGCAGCAACTGGGGTTTATTGTTGTGCATGTAGAACCATCAATATTGAATGCTAGTATTCTAGAAGCACCATTTAATAACACGCTAAATTTATTTTTAACGACTAAGGGGCAGATTTTATTTAGCTCCGACTATGACTTACGCGGCAATTATTTAAGTGAATATGAGCTTGAGCAAATTAAACAACTCGCTAACTACGGCAAACTTGCCAATATCGAACTTTCAAGTATTGATAAAGAAGAACGCATAATTTACGCAGTTGAAATGACTGATGGCGATTATTTGATCTCAACCACCCCTAAAGATTTACTTTACCAGTCAGGTAAAGCCATTAGTTTAATCACAGCACTTATAGTTATTATTTCTGTGATTTCGCTGCCTATTCTTATCTATATTGTGGTACGCAACTTACTGCTAACCCCAGTTGAACTATTAGGTGCGGCAAGTCATCGGGTTGGTGATGGTGATTTATCTGTGTACTTGCCAGCCCACACAAACGATGAAGTAGGCGTGCTTTTCAACGATTTTAATCACATGGTGAACCAAATTCGTCATTACCAAGACGAGCTTGAAGAATATAAACATCACCTAGAAGAAAAAGTAGAGAGCAGAACGAAAGCACTCGAAGCAATGAACAGCAAGCTAGAAGTAGCCATTGCGCAAGCTGAACAAGCAAACCAACTGAAAAGTCGCTTTTTAGCGAATATGAGTCATGAAATTCGTACTCCACTTACCGCAATTATGGGCTTTACAGAGCAACTTCTGCACAACAAAGATGCGGTGAATGATGAGCAGCATTTAAGCACTATTTTACGTAACTCTAAGCACTTGCTTGAGCTTATTAACAACATTCTTGATTTATCAAAAATAGAAGCTGAAAAACTCGCCGTTGAACGCGGACCATGTAATGTAGTGCAGCTTATACATGATATTGATTCAATTATTCGCCCACTGGCTAATGAAAAACAACTTACATTTAATATTAACTACCAACTACCAGTACCCAAAACCATTAATAGCGATACCACACGTTTAAAACAAATCTTGATCAATATTGCCAGCAACGCAGTTAAGTTCACTGAGAAAGGCAGCATCTCGATTGATATTAGCTACAACAGCAATAAACAACATTTAGAGTTTGCGATTCAAGACACAGGTATTGGTATGTCAGAGCGTGAGGTTGAAAGGGTATTCAAACCGTTTGAACAAGCCGATGCGACGACAACTCGCCGCTTTGGCGGTACAGGTCTTGGTTTGTGTATTTCAAAGAACTTAGCCCAGTTGCTAGGCGGTGATGTACAGCTTATTAGTGAACCTGGAAACGGCAGTTGTTTTACCATACAAGTTGCTGCTCATTTAAACGCCGAGCAGTTACAAGCAGAGGCGTTTATTCATAGCTACGAGCAACTCTCACCAAGTAAAGACGTTCAGCTTTCATTCGCAGCGAATAGCTTTGATGCCAATATACTAGTGGCCGAAGATAACCCAGATAACCAGTTGCTGATCAAACTATTGTTACAAACCTGGGGACTTGAGCCTGACATCGCGAAAAACGGTGCAGAAGCAGTAGAAATGGCATTAGTTAATGATTATCAGCTGATCATCATGGATATGCAGATGCCAGTTATGGGCGGCTTAGAAGCAACGCAAATGCTACGTCACGCAGCCTATGATGGCCCTATTATTGCGCTTACGGCCAATGTAATGAAGACTGATGTTGATACCTATATTGAAGCGGGCTGTGATGAAGCACTCGCCAAACCAATCGACAAAGATGCCCTAGAGCAAGTACTTGTAAGCTACTTACATATCGAAAAAGACAGTCAAAACAAGTGGGAAAACTTACTGAAAAGTGAGAAGTTCCAACAAATTAACGACAACTATCGCTCAAAACTACCTGATTATTTAAGCCAAGTCGTGCAGTTGTATCGCGCTAAAGAATGGGAAGCGCTACGTTCATTAGCACACAGCTTAAAAGGCAGTGCGGGATGTTTTAGTTTTGAAGCTATTCACAGGACTGCGGGTCAGCTTGAAAATGCGCTACGCAGTAATCAAACTGATCAGGTAGAGCAATGCTACGATGCACTTATCAATGCCCTTGAAGAAGCATCTTAAAGGCTAAAGCTCATCCCCATCAAAATAGCGTCTTCATTGCCTGTTGCGGTTGGATAGTAGTTCTTGCGCACCGACATATGTGAAAAGCCAGCACTTTCATACAGGCCAATAGCGGGTGCATTAGACTCACGCACTTCTAAAAATAGGTTTTCGGCTTGGTGCTGCTCGCCGTGCTCAATAAAGGCATTTAACAACTGCTTAGCAATGCCCTGCCCTTGGTACTTCGGCGCAACACAAATATTCATTAAAGTGTAATCTGGGCCCGCTTGTTCACCAATATAAAAACCTAGCATCTCATCACCTTGAAAAGCGGCCAGGTTAAAATAACGCCCAGCTAAACACGACAGCATGGTTTTCTCTGTCCAAGGGTGACTATGGCAGGCGTTTTCGATAGCCATTAACTGGCTAATATAGGTTGCATCTACAGGTTTAAAGCTTATCAAGTTGTTCACCGATTAAAGACCAAAGTTGTTTTTTCTGTTCGCCATTCAGCTTATCGCTTGGTAAGCCTAAGCAGCCCTCTTGCCAGCTAATACTCGTTGCTTTAACGATTTGGGTAATAACTAACGGCGCAAATGCTTTTTCGAGGTCTTGGTGAAACTGTAACGGTAGCGTCAGTGTTTCTTGTTGAGTGTTTGGTATCTGTTCGCCAGAAGTATCAGGCGCAGTTCGATAGTGTTGATTCAACTCTAAAGATTGTACAGAGAATATCGCAGCGTAACTTGGATTCATAACAACTCAATCATGATTAAGAGCAAGTAATATAGGGAGATTTGCGATTAAAGTAAAGAAGGAAGAAATGGCAGGGGCGGAGAGATTCGAACTCCCAACCGTCGGTTTTGGAGACCGCTGTTCTACCAATTGGAACTACGCCCCTGCAATGACGACGAATTATATAGAGCTTTTTTCAAAGGTAAAGTAAAAAAACACAGTTTTTAGTTTAACTGCTTCTTAAATAAACAAAACGGCGAATTAGCAAGCTAATCCGCCGTTTTTGTACCAATTCAGGTCAGAATAATAAAATTATTCCCACTCGATTGTTGCCGGTGGCTTACCTGAAATATCGTAAACAACACGTGAGATACCATCGATTTCGTTGATGATGCGGTTTGAAACCACACCTAAGAATTCATATGGTAAGTGTGACCAACGTGCTGTCATAAAGTCGATTGTTTCTACACAACGTAACGATACAACCCAGTCGTATTTACGCGCATCACCCATTACACCTACCGATTTAACTGGTAAGAATACCGTGAAGGCTTGGCTTACTTTATGGTATAGCTCAGCTTTGTGTAGCTCTTCAATGAAGATAGCGTCTGCGCGACGTAGTAAGTCACAGTACTCTTTCTTGATTTCACCAAGTACACGAACACCTAAACCAGGACCCGGGAATGGGTGACGGTAAAGCATGTCGTATGGTAGGCCAAGCTCAAGACCAATTTTGCGTACTTCATCTTTGAATAGCTCACGTAAAGGCTCAACAAGACCCATTTCCATATCGTCTGGTAAACCACCTACGTTGTGGTGAGACTTGATTACATGTGCTTTACCTGTTGCTGATGCAGCAGATTCGATTACGTCTGGGTAGATAGTACCTTGACCTAACCATTTAGCACTTTTCAGCTTTTTAGCTTGCTCGTCAAAAACTTTAATGAAGGTATGACCAATCGCTTTACGCTTATCTTCTGGGTCTGACTTACCTGCTAAGTCTGCTAAGAATTGATCTTCAGCATCTACTTTAACAATGTTTAGGCCAAACTTGTTGCCGAACATATCCATAACTTGCTGACCTTCGTTTAAACGAAGAAGACCGTTATCAACGAATACACACGTTAGCTTGTCGCCGATTGCACGGTGAATAAGCATGGCAACAACAGATGAATCTACACCACCAGATAAACCTAAGATAACTTCGTCATCACCTACAGTTTCCTTGATACGCTCAATCGCATCGTCGATGATTTTAGCTGGTGTCCATAGCTTCTCACAGCCACAGATATCAATCGCGAAGCGCTCAAGTAAGCGTAAACCTTGGTGAGTATGAGTTACTTCTGGGTGGAACTGTACGCCATAAAAACGTTTTTCTTCCCAAGACATTGCCGCATGTGGACATGTTGAAGTTTTAGCCGTTGTTTTGAAAGTCTCTGGTACTTCCATCACTTTATCGCCGTGGCTCATCCAAACATCTAGTACGCCTGCACCGCCGTCAGTAATGTGGTCTTCGATAGCATCGAATAACGCACAGTTACCTACTTTTTCAACTTGTGCATAACCAAACTCTTTCTTATCAGAGCTGTGAACGCTACCACCTAGTTGCGTTGCCATTGTTTGCATGCCGTAACAGATACCAAGTACTGGAACGCCTGCGTTAAATACATACTCAGGAGCACGTGGGCTGTTTTCAAGTGTTGTAGACTCAGGGCCACCCGACAAAATAATACCTTGTGGATTAAATTCGCGGATTTGCTCTTCAGTTACATCCCATGCCCATAGCTCACAGTAAACACCAATCTCACGTATACGACGTGCGATTAACTGTGTGTATTGCGAACCAAAATCTAAAATGAGAATTCGTGAATCGTGAATGTCTTTGCTCATGGAGTATCTCGTTAGTCAGGAACTGCTCTCCCAAAGGGAGATGGTCAATAAATTAGGGCTAGCAAATGCTAGCCCATGTAATTTCAATACCTTAAGGTAATTAACCTAAGCGGTAGTTTGGCGCTTCTTTAGTGATTTGCACGTCGTGAACGTGTGACTCACCCATACCAGCTGAAGTCACGCGAACAAATTGAGGTTTAGTATTTAACTCTTCAATTGTTGCACAGCCTGTTAAGCCCATTGCACTGCGAAGACCGCCCACTTGTTGGTGAATGATTGTCGCGATAGGACCTTTATAAGCAACACGGCCTTCGATACCTTCAGGAACAAGCTTGTCTGCTTCGTTTGATTTTTGGAAGTAACGGTCTGATGAACCTTCTTTTTGGTCCATCGCACCAAGGCTACCCATACCACGGTATGATTTGTAGTAACGACCTTGATATAGCTCAACTTCACCCGGTGCTTCTTCAGTACCCGCTAACATTGAACCCACCATTACACATGATGCACCAGCAACAAGTGCTTTTACGATGTCACCAGAGAAACGGATACCACCGTCAGCAATAACAGGAATATCACGGCCTTTTAAGCCTTCAACTGCGTCAGAAATAGCAGTAATTTGTGGAACACCACAACCTGTTACGATACGAGTAGTACAGATAGAACCAGGGCCGATACCAACTTTAACAGCATCAACACCCGCATCAGCAAGGGCAATCGCGCCTTCAGCTGTTGCAACGTTACCTGCTACGATTTGTAGATCTGGGTATGCTTGACGTGTTTGTGCAACACGGTCGATAACACCTTGTGAGTGGCCATGTGATGTATCGATAAGTAATACGTCAACACCTGCTTCAACAAGTGCTGCGATACGCTCATCAGTACCCGCGCCAACACCAACAGCTGCACCTACACGTAGACGACCTTGCTCGTCTTTACATGCATGCGGCTTGTCTTGTGCTTTTTGATAATCTTTTACAGTGATCATGCCTTTCAGTTTAAATGCATCATCAACTACGAGAATTTTTTCGATACGGTGCTCGTGCATTAGACCTAAGATTTCATCACGGTCTGCACCTTCTTTAACAGTCACTAACGATTCTTTTTTCGTCATTACTGTAGAAACAGGTTGCTCAAGTTTCGTTTCAAAACGCATATCACGGCTTGTCACAATACCAACAAGGTTATTGTCAGCGTCGGTTACAGGGAAACCTGAAAAACCTTTGTCTTCTGAAAGCGCGATAGCATCAGCAATTGTAAGATCCGCAGTCACAGTAACAGGGAAAGAAACAATGCCCGCTTCGTAAGTTTTAACTTTACGAACGTTTTTAGCTTGCTCTTCGATTGTCATGTTTTTGTGGATGAAACCTAAACCGCCCTCTTGCGCTAGAGCAATCGCTAAGCGTGCTTCTGTTACAGTATCCATAGATGCTGAAACTAGCGGCAAGTTAAGATTGATACCACGCGTTAAGCGAGTTGAAATATTTGCCGTGTGTGGCAAAACAGTAGAATGACCTGGTACTAAAAGTACGTCGTCAAAGGTAAGAGCTTCTTTAGCGATTCTTAGCATAGTGCAACTTCTCACATGTGGATCTGAGTATAAGGAATTGCGGCCAAATTTTATCAGCGTTATGAGCATGAGTAAATAAAATTATTCATTTATTTATGTTAGAGTACGCAGAGAATTTTTTACTGGGGTTTTTAATGGCTTTTACGCACTCAACACAGCCTGTTTACACGGTCTCGCGCCTAAATAAGGAAATTCGCCATGTTCTTGAACAAGGCTTTTCATCGCTTATCTTAAATGGTGAAATTTCTAACTTTATAGCCCCTGCATCTGGACACTGGTACTTTACGTTAAAAGACGACCGAGCACAGGTAAAAGCAGCAATGTGGCGCGGCAATAATCGCGGCCAAACTTTTCGCCCGAGCAATGGTGCACAAGTAACCGTGCGTGCCCGCGTATCTTTATATGAACCTCGTGGTGATTATCAGCTGATTGTTGAGCATATGGCTCCTGCTGGCGAAGGCTTACTAAAACAAGAATTCGATGCGCTTAAAATGCGTTTAGCTGCCGAAGGCCTATTTAGCTCAGCCCACAAAAAACCATTACCAACCAATATTAATCGCGTTGGGGTGATCACCTCAGCCACAGGTGCGGCTATACGCGATATTCTAACGGTACTTAAACGCCGTGCTCCGCAGCTTGAAGTCGTGATTTACCCAGCGATGGTGCAAGGTGCAGATGCACACAGTCAATTAATAGAAAAAATAAACATCGCCAATCAACGCAACGAAGTAGATGTGCTTATATTAGGTCGCGGTGGTGGTTCACTCGAAGATTTGTGGTGTTTTAACCATGAGCAATTAGCTCGCGCTATTTTTGAAAGTCGCTTACCTATTGTTAGCGCCGTTGGTCACGAGGTCGATACCACAATTAGTGATTATGTTGCCGATATTCGCGCCGCAACCCCTTCTGCAGCCGCAGAGCTAGTTAGTCCAAATACCGAAGAGCTATATAACAAAGTTACGCAGTTAGTTAGGCACTTAAATCATGCCTTTAAACACGCTTTAGCTGTAAAACGAAGTACTGCCACTCAATTTGAGCATCGCTTGCAGCTATGCCATCCGCGTAATCAACTCAATCAACAAGCGCAAAAGTTAGATGAGCTTAGTTTGGCCTTACATGGCGCGATGAGTAGTAAAATCCAGCGATATGAGCGAGTACTTGCTAACTTAACACCACGCTTAATGCAACGCTCACCCGAAAAGCAGTTAGCGAAAAGCGAGCATCAACTGGCGCAATTACATGCAAGGCTTACACAGGTGATGCAACAGCAACTTTCAAGTTCTCGAAACCAGCTTTCTTTACAAGCGAACCGTTTAGATTCTGTGAGTCCGCTTAGTGTGTTAGCGCGTGGTTACAGCATTACTAAAAATCAGCACGGTGGCGTTGTAAAATCAGTTAACGATGTAAGCTCTGGTGAGCTTATAACTACCGAGCTTGCTGATGGTCAACTGCAATCAAAAGTTGTATAAAATTACTCCGTGCTTGCAATAATGGTTAGACTATCGTCACTTGAGGTGGTGGAGGTAAATTTAAATTGCTTCCACCAGCTTTGTTCCATCATCTTATCGGTCATGTTACGCCAATAATGACTTGGCAAGTCATCACTCCCCTCAGGTTGCAATAGCTTAAACTGACACACAGAGCTTTTGCATGTTGAGACACTAAGCTGTGGTTGCACTGGTAAATCTGCCATGATTAAAAAATCGCTCATGGCTGTTTCAACTTGGTAGGCCCAAGCCTCATCCCGAGATTGCTCTTCTAACAAGGTATAAAGTTCATCTAGGTGTGAGTCGATTTGCTGTGGAGGTATCGCACTTGAACGGTAACTGGCAATCACCGCTTGTTGGTTTGCGACTTGTAACTTTAACTCTGCAACTTGCTGCTCAAGCTCAGTTTTGCTAGCAGCTGCTGAACTATCTGAATTAACTTCAGCGACTTGTTTATTAATAACAGGCGCTACAACAGTGGCTTGCTGCTCTGGTGCTTGAGCTATGTGTTCTTCAACAAATTGTTGCTGATAAGTTTGCGGCTGTTGTTGTGGGTCTGATTGAAAAAGTGACATAGTGACAGCGCCACAAATAAATGACGCTGCAACGGCTAATCCGAAGGATAATTTAGACAATTCCATTGCTCTTTTAAAGTGTAAAACTACAACATAGCACTGGTGTGGGAGGCATTACTAGCGGTAGTGGTACTATCGTCTAAAAAGTTTTGGTTCATGCTTTCGGCAGGACACGGACAGCTCGGTTTGCCAACCACTTTAGCTGGCACGCCAACCACAGTTGTGTGTGCTGGAACTGCACTTAACACGACAGAGTTTGCACCAATACGCGCCCCCTCTCCTACTTCGATGTTACCCAGTACTTTAGCACCCGCACCAATCAATACACCGGCGCGAATTTTCGGATGGCGGTCACCTTGCTCATTACCTGTACCACCTAAGGTTACAGACTGTAAAATAGAGACGTTATCTTCAATAACTGCTGTTTCACCAATTACAATCCCAGTTGCATGGTCAAACATAATACCATGACCAACTTTACAAGCAGGATGGATGTCAACGCCAAATACTTCTGAGGTTCTGCTCTGAATGAAGCGAGCAAGCTCTTTGCGGTTTTGTTGCCATAAACAATTTGCGAGTCGGTGTGCTTGTATTGCATGGAAGCCTTTAAGATTCAGAATAACAGTTAAGTAACTATCGGCCGCAGGGTCACGATCTTTAACTGCTTTTATGTCATGAGCCACATGCGTCAGCATTAGGTCACATTTAACAAAGGCTTGGTCAAATAATTCGCGGATTGTAAACGCCGATACTACTGCATCAGCAAGTTTATTAGCGACAATAAAACTGAGCGCCGAACCTAGGCATTCATGATTTAACACACACGAATAAACGTGACTTGCTAAAAGCGGTTCACGGGAAACGACTTCGTTTGCTTCTTCTCGAAGCTTTTGCCAAATTTCATGACGCATAATATTGCCTTTCTGGTTGTACCTAACTGCTAAGCTTTAAGTTTAACGGATTTGTAGCAAGATGTACTAACCCGTTGTTTATTTGTTCTGGTTATATCTAATAACCAGAGTAACAACACCTATTTTTACTCTTTTTACTGTGCTTTTTTGCCAACCGCATATGACAGTAGCAAATTCTAACTCTAGCCGAGCAAATTAATTAAAGTGCTTATTTTTCAATAACAAGACAGATATGACATCTTGTCTGTCATATGCCAAAATAGGCACTGACATATCGCTGACGGCGTAAAAAACAAAAATAATCATTAAATTTACATCATCAACTTAACAAGGAAACGATGATGAAAAACGACGTACTAAACTCACACAAGCTAGGTTATAAATTTTACTTTCAAGATGGTGACAACCAAATCGCATGCTTTGGTCACATTATGAGTGGTAAAGAAAAAATATATGTAAACGACGAATTGGTTAGTGAAAAGCGCAGCTTTGGCTTTAAAAGTCGTCACGACTTTAACTACCAAGGTAATGCTTATGCAGTCGATTTTGCGATGCAAAATATACTTACCGGCAAGCTTGAATGTTCGTTTTACAAAACTGGCAAATTAGTTAAACAGAGCACACAAACCTCACTTACTGATAATCCAAAACAAGTGGCTTTGGTTACCCTGGGCTGTTTTCTTGGTGGCGCAATATCAGGTTATGCAGTTGTTACTTTTATTGAACCATTTCTTGGGAAGTAAGTAATGCAACTGAACCCCAATACAATAAAAGCACTTAGACTTAAATTCGATTGGACGCAGCAGCAATTGGCCGATGCCTGTGATGTAAGCCTACGTACCATTCAACGAGTTGAAAAAGAAGGTGCGGCATCAAAAGAAACCACCATGAGCCTATGCGCAGTATTTGAAGTGCGCCAAGGTGAGCTTATTAAGCTCGATGACGAAGCACCAGAACAAAGCACAACACATGCAGTGAGTAAGCAAAATCTCGCTGCAATCGTAGCAGCTTCTTCGTTTGTCAGTTTTGCCCTTGGTATGGCAACAGTATTAGTTATTTTTTAGGAGTGAAAGATGACCAAAGAACAACGCGGCCACACTACACTTATCGGCTTTGTAATAACAACCATACTCTTTGCGCTAGCTGTTAAAGTTAGCTCACTACTTTAGTTGATAATAGGTCAATATAGAGCCCAGCTACATCACGGCTGGGCTGTATTTATGTTACTGCTTTAATTGATAGCGATTAAAGGTTGCAGTAGCTAACGCAACAGGTATATCAGGCGCATCTGATTTATAAACATTAGCAATAACCGTACATAAGGTTCTTCCCTTATGGATCACTTCTGACTCGGCAATAATTTTATCTCCTGGAGAAAGTGGTTTAAAAAACTTTACGTTAAGCTCAACAGTACTGCACATTTGGCCTTTATCCATAATCGTTACCATCGCACAGCCTAAGCTTGAATCGAGAAACCCAGAGACAACACCACCATGAACAGCCCCTGTTGGTGAGACATGATCACGTCTAATTAATAATGATGTAATAACTTTATTTTCTTCCTTTTTGACTGAATCAATTTCAAAACCTAGCCAATCGCCATAGCTATCACTTTGCTGGAAAGAAATACCGATATGTTCAGATAAAAAATCTAGCGTTTTCAACTAACCACTCCCCTACTTCTTTAAGATTTTAAAGGCCTAGTTGCGCATATACATCTATTAGTTCTTCATGTATTTTTGCGTTTGCGTATTCAAGCCCATCGGCGCGCCGAGGGTCATCAATGACCTCTACCCATTTTTGCCCATACTTAACAACCTCGTCTTCACCACAAGCATCTGCATTAAACATGTACAATGGCTGAGAATAATTCATTTTGGCTAAGTTGGCTGTAAGCTGAAATGGTTTTAAAACCTCAGGTACAGTAGCGAACATATGAAAGCCATTGTAATTTTTTGCTTGTCCTCCAGCAGAGCAAATTATTTGTAAGTCTTTGCCTTTAAGCTTGTCTCCTTTGCTTCCGTATGCAAATTGATATTGTAAAACATCATCAAGCCACTTCTTAAGAAGAGGAGTCATTGACCACCAATAGATAGGAAATTGAATCACGATTCTGTCATGAGACAACAACGCTTGTTCTTTTTCGATATCGATTTTAAAGTCAGGATATTCCAAATACATATCTCTACTTGTTGCTACTTTACCTGACTGCTCTAATTGCTTCTTCCAAGTATTATTGACTCGTGATGCGTTGAGATCGGGGTGAAATACTAAGTGTAAGATTTTCATAAAGATCCTTACTTTATTAATTTAAAATGTTTAAGTGCTGCAACAGCAACGGTGTCTCCAAATTCCTGCACAAAATGCCCTGCATTATTTATTTCTAGAGGTTCAGGGCAATTTTTGATTACGCTTTGCATAAAATTCATAACTGTAGGTCCTAACATTTTGTCTTTCATACCTATTGCCATGAATGATTCGCCTTGCCACTCACTTTTCCAAAATTGAAATGCTCGAGTTGAAATTTTTACGCACTGAGGATCTGGCGCAGCAACAATTTTAGGGAACTTTTTGACGCCAGCTTGATAACTTGCATCTGGATATGGAGATGCATATGCACTCGCTTCATCGCTGTCAATTGTTGGCGCATACTTTTTGAAAAAACTAGCGAGATTTAATTCATTTGGCAGAACGATATCGTCATGCCATTTTAAGAATTCAGGACTGCTCACAGGCTCAACCAGCAACCCTGTATTCATGATGATTAATCTTTTAAAACGCTCTGGCATATCTTGAGGCAATGTAAGACCCAAAAGCCCTCCCCAATCTTGGCAAACCAAAGTAATATTATTTAAATCTAACCTCTTAATAAGTTCGATTAAGTAGTTACGATGAAACTCAAACGTATAAACATTCTCATCAATTGGTTTATCTGACTTACCAAAGCCAAAAAGATCTGGGGCTATCACCCTGCCTCCGACATTAACAAATTCAGGGATCATTTTTCTGTAAAGGTAACTCCAAGCAGGCTCACCATGCAGACATAAAAAAACTTCTTCAGAGTCAGGATTACCTTCATCAAGGTAGTGAGCCCTCAAGCCTTCATATCCCTTCAAATCACTAAAGTAATTAGCTTCAAAAGGATAATCTTTAATATTATCAAAGCTACTTTGTGGTGTGCGTTTACTATTTATCATGCCTATTCCTCAACAATAAAAAACATTAGGTCAAGTGACCTATTTAAAATTTAGGTCAGATGACCTATAATGTCAACATTGAATTTAACTGTTGAGTACTCGTAAAATGATAAGGTTTGATTACTAAGCAGAAATACTTTGAGATTTTAATGAAGAAAAATGCCAAAACAGATTTAATAATAGATACGGCTTTGCATATTCTTAGACACGAAGGTGATTATGGCGTGACAATGAGAAAAGTTGCCAACGAAGCTGGTATGACTTTGAGCAATGTTCAATATTATTTCAAAAATAAAGATGAGCTTTTAAAGGCGATGGCAGATCGCTATTTCAAATCATGTCTTGACGATATGAGACAAATGGATCCAATAAGCAACCTAGAGAACCCAAGCAATGAGCTCCATTCGCTGCTAGAGAGCTTTCTAAGTCATGGTTTGAAATTAACCCAAATGTGCAGGATATTTAGGGAGTATTGGGCTATATCGACACGAAATGAAGTTATCAATCAACATATAAAATTTTACTACGAAGAAATGGCATTGATCTTAGCTGATAAATTGCGACCTATTTCTCACTCAGACTCAAACGTTTCTAGAGCTGTATCTATATTTATCCCATTTGTAGAAGGTTACTCAATCACCGCACAAGCTATGCCCGAACGCATTGATTCAATCTCAAAAATAATGACTGAAGTTATACTTAACTTACTCACTGATGAGCATGAATAAATTAAACTACACATATATCTTCGTAAGTTATCATCTGTAAAATTTATTCAATCACACTCTTTTTTACTTTTAACCATGCAATCTAATAATTTATTGCTACTCTTTAGAAAAGTGTAAAGCAGGAATTGGTGTGCTTGAGTCAAAGGAATTTTTAAGGTTAATACTCGATACTCTCCCTGAGCATATTGTTGTCATCAACGCCGAAGGCGATATCAAATTTGTAAATCGCAGCTGGCAAACATTTGGCGAACAAAATAACTGTGCGTGCAATGAGCAATGGCAACAACAAAATTACCTCGCAATTTGTAGGTCAGCGGCTTGCCAAAACGATGAGTTTGGAGCAAAAGCGTTTAATGGAATAAAACAAGTAATTAACCATCAGTGCGAAGAGTTCTATCTTGAATATCCATGCCATAGCGACATGGAAAAGCGCTGGTTTTTAATGCGAGCAGCTTCTCTTTTTTATGATAATCAGCGTTTTATCGTTATAAGTCACTTAAATATCACCGAAAGAAAGCTTGCTGAACAACAAGTCCAACAACTTGCTAGAATTGATGGCCTAACACAAATAGCTAATAGACGATTTTTTGATAGTTTTATTTTACAAGAATGGAGTCGTTGCTCGAGATTAAATTTACCTGTTTCGTTAGCTATGATTGACCTTGATAATTTTAAAACGCTAAATGATAAATTTGGTCACTTAGTTGGTGATAGCTGTCTAAAAGAAGTTGCAAAACTACTGCCTGAATTTACTCGCAGGCCCGGTGACTTGTGCGCCAGATACGGTGGTGAAGAGTTTGTACTGGTGCTTGGCAATACACAAAGTAAGCAAGCACAAAGTCTAGTAACACGCTTAATAGATATGATCAGTAAATTACAATTAGCTGAACTTACAGGTCATCCATTAACGGTTAGTATTGGTTTAGCTACTATTTACCCTAGTAGCGATAGTGATGCCATGTTACTCATTGAAATGGCTGATTGCGCGCTTTATCAAGCAAAAGAAGCTGGCCGAAATCAACTTGTGGTTGCTGATAACATCGAGCCATTAAACCTAGAAAAATGCCCCTAATTAGGGGCATTGATTAGAGCTTGTTTATCCAGTTATTACTGAAATACTTTTTCGACATCAAGTACTTTAATATTTTTTGCTGGTATTGCGAGCTTATAGTCTGCAATTACTTTATCTTCAGCAACAAGTTCTGCTGGTTTTTCAGCGTTATACACCATTGGTGATGTTTGCTCTGAAGCTAAGCGTTTTTGCATGTCTTTGCCATCACCAGTAATAAACACATAGTGGATATTCTCTGTTTGCAGGTTATCGCGAATAACACGGTTAACATCATCAAGGGTTAGCTTTTCAAGCTTGCCACGCACATAGTCAACAAAGCTCTCTGTGCTATAGAACTCACTATCAAGGGCATAGCCTAATTGGCGGTCTTGGCTTGCAACCATTTGTGGCACAAAGTTAATTAAGAAGTTACGAGTCGCTTCAAAATCTTCTTTGCTGATGCCATTTTTAATTAGCTTATCAAGTTCAAATAATGCCGTACGTGTTGCAAAGTGCGCATCGTTATTAGAACGAAGCGGACGTAACCATACTTGGAAAATTTGCTCTGAACGGCCTAAATTAGCATCTGGTTTAGTTTGGAACATACCACGCGGGAAGTACTCAATGTATGCATAGTCACCATAGTTCATACCACGGGTTTGACGAATACGCTGATACAAGAAGCTGTTTGAGCTGCGGTGTTCGCCAAAGTAAGAACGCACTAACCAAAGCGCAGTCCAGTCATCACTGCTACGAATTGTATCGATTGGGAAACCAAATGACACAGCGGTAGATTGCGCTGACTTTTCAACAATCGTTGCATGATGACCTTTAAGTTCTGGCGCATCAGGGATCGTTAAGCGGCTTTCTTTACCTTGTGGAAGCGATGTTAAATCTTTCAGCATTGTCGATTTAACATCACTCGGAACAGCACCAATTAGACCTACTGTTAACTTAGATTGGGTAAACTGATTAGCATAAAACGCTTTTACATCGTCAAGTGTTAGTGCTTCAAGGTCTGATAAATCACCATAGTTATAGCTTTCATACGGGTGGCCTTTATAAAGTTGATGATAAAGCACTTCTTTACCTAGCTCTTCGTCATTAGATGCTTTAAGGCCTGCTTTAATGCTATCAATAAGCTCTTTTTTCAGGCGTTTAAAATCATCTTCTCTAAAGCCTGGGTTTAACATCTGGTCGCTAACAAGTGCATACCACTGCGCAGCATTATCTTTATGTACACGACCACGTAAAGAAATCATCTCTTTATCGATTTGATAGCCAAAGCTTCCCGCTAGTGGATATAGCGCTTTTTGAATATCTTTGTAGCTCATCGTTTCTGAGCCACCTTGCGCTAGCATTGCAGCTGTTAATGCCGCTAAGCCTTTTTTGCCTTGGGGATCAGCCGCTGCACCGGTATTGAATAACCAGTTCACATCAACCAATGGTGAGCTATTTGTTTTATCAAGTACTTTAAAGTGACGCTCTGTTGGGGCTTGCTCAATACTGGCAACCAAGGCATTTAAATCAACTTCTTGCTCAAAACCAGCCACTTTATCAAGCGCCGACATTGTCACCGTGGTACGGCTCGGATCAACAAAGTACTTGTTTGCTACCGCTTTGATATCTTCTGGCGTGATGCTATCAGCCGTGGCATAAAGTTGGTTAATCACTTCAGGGTCACGCTCAAAGTGCATGTAGCTTGCAAGTGTTGAAGCGATTGACTGCGATGAATCAAGACCATTTATAAAGCTATATTTTAGGTTTGATTTTAAATCAGCTAACTTTTGTGCATCAACAAGCTCAGTACGCGCTTGTGCATAGGTACGGTTAATCGCATCACGGGCTTTAGCAAGGTCCGCTTCGTTCTCTACTTTTACAAAAACATGTAATAAACCTGGATCTTTAGTATCTGGGTTATAGGTAAACATTTGGCTGGCAATTTGTTTATCAACAACAAGTTCTTGATAAAGTGCCGAATTATTAGAGAAATACAGCTGTGAGATCAAATCAAGAGCGGCACGGTCCTTTTGAGTAGGATCCCATGCCGTGCCTTTGTATGACACAAGCAACCAGTGGCCTGGTAAACCATCATTTTTCTCATGTACATATTTTGCTGTTTTTTGCTTTGGCTCAACAGGAATGTCTGCTTGGTAATCGCCTTTTTTCCAGTTACCCCAATGCTTTTTCACCATCGCCATGGTTTCTTGTGGATCAACATCACCAACAATGACTAAAGATACATATTCTGGTTTATAAAATTTAGCGAAAAACTCTTTACCGTACGCCATTTGATCAGGCATTGCTTCAATGTCTTCGAAAAAGCCCATTGTAGTGTGCTTATACGTATGCTTTTCGAATGCTTCGTTACGAACTGCAGAAAGTAACTTACGAATTGGGCTAGCATTATTCTTTAAATACTCACCTTTTACAGTCAGCGCTTCGGTGCGGAACTGCTCTTCGCTGTATGTCAGGTTTTGGAAAATATCAGCTTCGATTTCAAGTACTTTATCTAAGTGCTCTTTTGAGAAGTTTAAGTGATAGTTCGTGTAATCGTTGGTCGTATACGCGCGATTATCAACACCCGAGTTCTTTAAAATATCTGAATACACATCTTGCGGGAATTTTTCAGAGCCTTTAAACATCATATGCTCAAAGAAGTGGGCAAAACCGGTTTTACCTGCTTCAACTTCATTACGTGAACCAACCGATACCGGAATTTGCAGTGACACAACATCTGGGTAATCCGTTTTAACGACCATCACGCGAAGGCCATTCTCAAGCTCTTCTAATAGGTAATCTTGGCTAAATACACGGTTATCATCTTGGCTTACTCGCTGCTCAATTTCGACTTCTTTAACCATAGTTGACTGTGAGTTACTTGCGCAGCCACTCAGCGCCAGTGTTACAGCAACACTGGTTGCTAATAATCTAAATTTCATAATGTTCCCTTGTTAGTTATTTTTCTCATAATCATTGCTGCTTGATTATGCATCAAAGCGCCAGAAAATATGAGGGTCAGCGCAATAATTTATGTAAACAGGTGTGTCAATTTAACTAAACGCTCAGCTTTAAACTTGAGCAAAATTCATAGTCATTGAAAAACTTTCATGAAAAAAATCTATCTAGACGTCTAAATGGCTGCTATATTATTTGTCATAGACATTAGCACGAGCTGGAATGAGGATTATGGCTTTATCATTACAAGAGAAAATTGAAGACACCAATCAAGGCGTCTACCTAATTGGTACCACACCACCAAAGTCAGGTACTGATAAAGCACAGCTTGAGACCATTGCTCAGAAGCTACTTGGTCGTTTACACGAAATTGAATACGACGGTGTAATCATCTACGACATTCAAGATGAGAGTAGCCGTATTGCAAAGCCACGCCCTTTTCCATTTAAAGAAACGGTGGATCCACGTGAATACAGTCAGCTACTACGTAGCTTGTCGCAACTTGATGTGATCACATATAAGAGCGTAGCCCAGCGTGGTGAAGCAGAATTTACCGAGTGGTTAAACGAAACACGTAACGACTTCGAATTAAAAAACTTAGTGTTAGTGGGTAGTCCATCATCTCATGGCGATATCAAACTAAGCCTTCCTGATGCATATAAAACGCTTGCAAAGCAAAGCAGTGATGTGTTTTTAGGTGGCGTTACCATTGCCGAACGTCACGCTAGCAAACGCAATGAACATGAGCGCTTAGTTGAAAAAACAGCACAAGGTTGTAAGTTTTTCATCTCGCAAGCGGTTTACAATGCGCAAGCTACGATTGATTTGATCACTAGCTATGCACGTAGCTGTAAAGCACAAGGCACAACACCAAAACGCATTATTCTAACGTTTACCCCTTGTGGTGGTGAAAAAACCTTAGAATTTATGGAGTGGTTAGGTATTTCGGTACCAGAAGCAACTAAGTACCGCATGTTAGATTCTGCAAATACATTGAGTGAATCAGTGCGTATTTGCCGTGAGAATCTCGATTTAATTTTACAAAGCTGTGCGCATTTAGATGTGCCGCTAGGTTTAAATATTGAGAGCTTAACTAACCGTAAAGAAGAAATTGATGCGTCAATTAACCTTTACCGTTTACTTAAAGCAACCATGGAATTAAACCTAGCTGAAAAGCAAATAGCTTAGCGGGCAAGTTTAGAGGCTTGCTTTTTCTCATACATATCTTCATCAGCCCGCTTTAATAGCTCAGCAAATGTTTCTTTAGGTTGAGCTACAATACCTGAGCCTATACTCAAATTAAGTTCAGGTATTGCCATATGTTTAAGGTTTTCTTTAAACGCTTCATTAAGTTTGTAGCTAATCGCTTCGATACAGTCGTTACTTTTCACTTGCAGAACCGCAATAAATTCATCTCCTCCTAAGCGGCCAATAATATCAGCCTCTCGTAGATATTGCTTCAATGTATCAGCCAGACATATCAGTGCTTTATCTCCTACTTCGTGACCATGCTTATCATTGAGTGGTTTAAAGTTATCTATATCGATAAACAAACAACAGATATTAAAGCCCAACCGGGCGGCAAGATTTAATTTATGTTGGCAAAGTAAATTGAGTGCGCGGCGATTATAAATATTTGTGAGGGGGTCTAGCATCGCAATTTCACGCATTTGGGTGAAATTATCAAGTAGAGCTAAATCATCTTCCACCATATCCCTAAGCTGTTCGATGAGTTCTAAAAGACTATGCTGATAATCAGTTTTCTTAAAATCCATTACACAAAAAGTACCAAACGGTTCCCCGCTCGGCCAAGTTATAGGCACACCTAAATAGGATTCAACGCCATCGACAGTAAGTGGACAATCATCCCATTGATTATCTAGACTAACTTGTGGAATGTATAAAGGAGCCATATCTTTTAATACCTTTTTGCAAAAGATATTGTCGTCAATGGCTAACTCGATTCCAGCATGGTAAGGGTTTTCTCGTTGTTCGCTAGAAACAATTATGCGGTATGCTTCATCTGTCTTATGAACAATAAAGCCTGCAGGCGCTGAGAATAACTCGGTCATTAAATCGACTGTTTTTTGCCATTTTTGCAAAGAAAACTGGTTGTCAGGCTGACAAAATGACCATTTATTAACTTCTAACATACTACACACTTATTTTAGTCAGTGGATAGTATAAATATACGTCACTTTTTACGGTGTCTCATACTTTTTTGACCCAAAATACGCTTTTTATCTCGCGAGCGACGAGCTTTATTAGTGTTTTTTCTTATATTTTTAGGCTCTTTCGTTAAATCTGGCTCATACCCCGGTAACCACTGAGGAGTAAGTCTGGTGCCCAGCAAAATGTCTATTTCATCTAATAACCATTGTTCATCAATGCTAACTAGCGATAACGCTAACCCTTTTTCGCCAGCACGACCTGTACGACCTATTCGATGCACATAATCTTCAGCCACATAAGGTAGCTCATAGTTAATGACATATTTTAAAGAGGCAATATCAAGGCCGCGAGCGGCCACATCAGTCGCGACTAATACCCTAGTTACACCAGATTTAAAGTTTTGTAATGCTTTATCTCGCGCCCCTTGGCTTTTATCACCATGAATTGATTCGGTTTTTAAGCCATCTTTAGACATTTCTTTAGCAAGCACATCAGCAGTTTGTTTAGTTCGGGTAAATATCAGTACTTGCTGCCAATTTTTCATGCCAATCATGTGTGACACCAGCTCACGTTTACGGTCTTCATCAACCGCATAAACTAGCTGCTCAACTTCAACCGCTGCCGAGTTGCGTTTATTCACTTCAACTAGTTTAGGATCATCTAGTAACTGCTTACTAAGCTTAAAGATACTGTCATCAAATGTGGCTGAAAAAAGTAAGGTTTGGCGTTCTTTTGGCACATGACGCAAGATACGTTTTATCTCGTCAATAAACCCCATATCAAGCATGCGATCAGCTTCATCAAATACCAAAGCATTAATACTAGAAAGTTTAATACTGCCTTTGATCAGATGATCAAGTAAACGCCCCGGAGTTGCAACAACAACCTGCGCCCCTTTTATGGCTTTAATTTGTGGTCCAATACTAGCGCCGCCATAAGCCAGTGCCGCTTTTATTTCAGTATGCGCAGCATAACGCTCTACACTTGCAAAAACTTGCTGTGCGAGCTCTCGGGTTGGCGTTAAAATTAGGACTTTAACAGCATCAGGGAGTACTTCAGCAGATAACAAATTGTGCAGTAGTGGTAAAACAAAGGCAGCAGTTTTACCCGTACCAGTTTGTGCGCTGCCCATTACATCTGCACCCGCTAAAATAAGTGGGATGGTTTGCGCTTGAATTGCTGTGGGTGTGTGATAATTCTCTTCTTGCAAGGCTGTTAGCAATGCAGGTGCAAGATTTAACTCTGAAAAGGTCGCTACTGACATAGTCTGAAGTATATTTAGCTATAAAAACGCTATTGTACGCGGAACATCAGCAACAAAAAAGGCGCAATAAGCGCCCTTTGTCGTAATTGTAAAGATTACGCCGGTTTAAGTGACTCTTTCCGGTGATTATAAAAACTAATTAGGTCATCAACCGTTGTTTGGCAATAATCACGAATGCCAGATACAAGCATGTGCTTTTCACCCGCCCCTACTTTTTCGCCATTTTCTAACAGGTTGAAGCGAAGCGTAATTTTTCCGCGTTTGCCAGTAAACTCAAAATCAGGCTCAGCAAACTCTAATTCAGGTGCACTGATATCAAGGCGGTCAAGGTTAATCAACATTGATTCGTAAATCACCATTGGGCGGGCTGGGTTGATCATCACATCTTGCTTGCCCATTAATGGAATGATGACATGTGGGAAGGTAGTACCAGAAAACTCAACATAGTTTTTTATTAAGCTATTTGTTAACTCAGGACATTGGCTAACAGCCCCTTCACGCTTTACTTTTAGCATCACTTTTTCGCCATCGGTGATAGCAAACTCATCAGCACCTTCAGGAAAAGTCAGCTTTGAATTTTCATCAACCATACCGGCAAAAGTGAACTCCATTTTTTCACTAATACCATAGCGGTTTAAAACCAGCGAAAAAAGTAAATCGCCCGGCACACAAAACTTTTTAGCATCTTTATCGTGTAACGGATTGAAATCATCCGCCACTAACTTAGCAAAGCGACAGCCTTGCTCGCGTGAGATAGAAACGTAATCAGCATGCTGCTGATAATAAGGACTTAACATATTTGTTCACTGCTTAAACTACTTATAACCTATCTATACTATCAGAAAAAAAGCACACAGAGGTCGAATCTGTTGAGTATCATTTTCTATATTAACTTTGTGAAAGACTAATTACTTTCAGAGCGCGCACCAAATTGTATCAATTTGTACGAAACAATTAACAAATAAGCGTGAATAGTAAAAACTAATAGCGCATTTATATAGTGAAAAATTATTACATAAAAACAAATATAAATTCACTTTATCTTTTAAAACAACAAGCTAATAAAGATCTGAACGAGGCACTACAAAAAACTCTGAAACACAAGCTTTAATGTAAGGCAATTTGTAGCTAATGAAATAAATGAGGTATGATAAGCGCGCTTTTTTATCATGAAATAACTCATATAGACTGCATAAATAATAATGATAATAAGCGGTAAATAAATGAATACTCACTATGATTTTGAATAGTTTCATCTGTTTTTAATGGTAAATATTGCTTTGAAATTTAGACGACCAATCGCTCAGGGACTTGGTTAAATGATAAACCGATTAAGCTGGGCGGCTCTGCTTTTTTGTTTTTGCTGCTACTCTCAAGCTGAAGATAAAGCTGAACAGGTCTTTTTTAAAGTTTCACCAACAGTCTGTGTGACAGAAGCAAAACAAAAAGCCTGCGAGTTTAATGTGCAAGTTCATTTTCGAGTTGCTCCTTATGAAGAACTTTGTTTAGAAGTAACCCAACGCCCTCATTACACTCAGTGCTACACGCAAACAGGATTAATAGCCAAACAGTTTTTAATCAAAACAGAATACCCTCTTACCGTTAAGTTAATTAACCCTTTGAGCAGCAACGTTGTTAAACAGCAGCGTCTCTCAATAGTTAGCTATGAAGCCAAAGATTACCGTATAAAGCGGCGCTTTGGCTGGAGTTTATGATGCAGCATATTTTTTT
Source organism: Pseudoalteromonas sp. bablab_jr010 (assembly GCF_016464105.1). Classification (NCBI taxonomy): domain Bacteria; kingdom Pseudomonadati; phylum Pseudomonadota; class Gammaproteobacteria; order Alteromonadales; family Pseudoalteromonadaceae; genus Pseudoalteromonas; species Pseudoalteromonas sp. bablab_jr010. The sequence goes on from NZ_JACDWV010000199.1 coordinate 39,773, forward strand.
AATTGAAGATGATGTGAAACTAGCCAATTTAATTCAAACATTTTTATTAAAACACGGCTATACCATTGATGTATTTAATACAGCTGAAGATTACCGTAGTAGTGAAATTACCTTTATTCCCTCATTGATTATCTGTGATGTGATGTTACCTGATGGCAATGGTTTTGAATTAATTTCACAACTAAAAGAAAAATACACCTGTCCTGTTATTTTTTTAACAGCTTTAGACTCAGTGCAATCACAAATTAAAGGCCTAAACTTAGGTGCTTACGACTACTTAATAAAGCCCATTAAACCTGAGCTATTATTAGCGAAAATTAAAACAATCATCGCCCACACTGTAAGCCAAGATAACTTTTCAGATCACAGCGACTGTTTACGCATAGACAGTAAAAAGCGTGATATCTACTTTCATAATACTGCTCTGAACCTAAACGAGAGTGAATTTGATATTATCGCCTATCTAGCGAAGAATATGCCGCAACCAGTCTCTCGCGAAGTGCTGTTTAAACATGTCATTGGCCGTGAGTATGACGGACTAGACCGCGCTATAGATTTAAAAGTGAGCCGATTACGTAAAAAACTCAAAGATACGATAAGCAGCCACAAAAATTCGTTGGATATTAAATCGGTGCGAGGCAAAGGCTACAGTTTGGATATTTCAAAACTATGAAGCAGCAATTTTTTAAGCTTTACCTGATTATCACAGTAAGCTTAATTGCTTTAGTTCTTGCGTTTGGTCAGCTTTATAATGAGTTTTTTTCTAAGCATGTGCCGAGTGTACAAATTAGTGTTGCTGAACTTACGCAAATAGCAGAGCAAAAAGACTCGCGGATCAGTAGCCTAAGCATAAGTGAAATTGCATTGCCTGATTCTTTGCTCAACACGTTTAATCAAGACGGTATTATCAGTGTCACTGAGCATAATCAGCAATTTATATATCTCAAGGGCAGTAATGGTAGCATTCAAAAAGTTGGCCCCATTAACTTGATTTCACACGCAAAAACTGACTGGTTTGCTTTTTTCGCCTTTTATTTTTTGCTTGGTGTGATGATTTTATTGTTTATACGCCCAGTGTTTCGTGATTTGAGCTTATTGCAACGTGCAGCCTACCGCTTCAGCAAAAAACCGCAACGAATAGAGCTCGATATAAAGCCAAATTCATCCATTGCACCGCTTGCAAACACCTTTACTGATATGTCAGAGCGTATCAACAAATTTGTGCAGCTTCATAGCGATTTATCCCGCATTATTTCTCATGAAATTCGTACCCCACTCTCGCGTATGCGATTTGCGTTATCAATCGCAGAGCTAGATTCGTTAGAAAGTAGCCAAATAGAGCGTGATATCGATGAGATTGAATTGCGCTTAGAACAATATTTATCGTTTGCTCGTTTAGAGCATCAACAAAGTGTGTTTAACCAGGAGAAAGTTAACTTATCTAAACTGATCAACACGGAAATAGCTAAATTTGATTTATACAAAGAACTCAAATTTATTCCAACTCTTGAGGTTGACGCTGCTTTTTGCGAAACAAGCTTTATGGCAATCGCGGTACAAAACTTACTGATCAACGCCACAAAATACGCAAAACACACTATTTATATAAGCACTGAAGAGAAAGCAGGTAATTACTTGATAAGCGTCACAGATGATGGACCAGGGTTGCCTATAAATGCTGATGCGTTAATTGAACCATTCAAACAAGGTGAAGGAGATAAATTGGCGAGTGGTTATGGATTAGGACTTTATATCGTGCATCGTATTGCTAGCTGGCATGGCGGTAAAATTGGTTTAGCCAATAACCTCGAAACGGGCGGCGCTCAAATCTCAATCAGTTGGCCTAAAAATGGTATGTAATGCCAGTAAAACCTGAGAAATAGCCATTTTTATTAATCATATGTGAGTTAGCTAAATTGCTATCAAGCCAAGTGTGCTTTAGTTTGAAATCAACACTAAAATTATCACTGATCGGATACTCGTAGCTTACTTTTAAATAGTAATTGGTGGCACTTTCTAAATTATAACTTAATAAGCGAGTTTTGCTCTCTGTGGGGCTAACCGTGTAGTAATAGTCAATTAACTCTTCATTTTTGTAGTTTATACCAGCCTCAATGCCAGCAATACCGGAAAACAGTGTAAATGCTTGGTAGCCATTGAATAAGATTTCATAGCCATTATGAACATTGGTTATATCGTGCACGTATGCCGCACTCAACCAAATGTCGTCATAAATATTTAAAGCTGATGAAAAGCCAGCCATATAAGAAAGGTTGCGCTCTATCGGTGTTAAGTTAATTGGTGAAGCACTTGGAATTGTAGGTCGACCTGAACTAGAACGAACCACACCTGTCGCGTAGAGTTTATCTACCCCATCTAACTCAAAGAAGAAGCCATCATCATTAAAGCGCCCCAGTAAATCAATATAAAATTTCTCAGATTCAAATAAGCTGTAACCAATAGAAAAATCATCGAAATACCAGCTATCACCATAATAAGCCAAGCTTGGCAGAATTGGCGAAATAACATCATCGGCATCAAGTACTGGGTTCTCAATACCACCGTAGCCTAGCGTAACGCTTGCATGAAAAGTAGACTTTTTAATCAATTGCGGCTGCTTAACATCATCCTGCGCAAATGCAGTTGATGCAGCTAAGCAACACATTGAACCAAACAACCTTTTCATTAACGTAACTCACCTTAATGCCGTAATAAACGACTACTATACTAACTTAATAAACTAAAACTCTTTTAGCCCTTTCTGTGCTGGGGCGATCATAGCGTTTGCATACATTTTTGTATAATTTTTTTGCCACACAACGCAGTAAAATGACTTATTTTATCTACTATCGTCAAACTAACATACTGAAAGAAATATTAAATAGCTTGTACATTTTGCTACATAGGTTTTCAGTTTTAGTTATTAAATTCCATTATTTAATTTACTCAATGACAAAAAAAGGGCCCGAAGGCCCTTTGCTACATAACACACTTAGGGAGTGTTTAGTCTCGTTTCATACGACGACGAAGACCGGCAAAACCAGCTAATAACACTGTTATCCATGCTAAAGAGCCGCTTGAGCCAGAGCTTGATTGCGCTTCTTCTTCAGGAACGACCGTTGTTTCTTCAGCCGTTACTGTCACAGCAACTCCTAGTTCCATCGCTTCTATTCCATCACTTACCAATACGGTAAACTGATGCTCACCAGCCGTTAGACCTGATACTTCAGTGATTGCTGATGTTGGACTTGCGATAGTACCTGGGCCTTGCCATGAGAAAGTTAACTCATCGTTATCTAAATCATGAGATGCTGAGGCATCTAGGGTAATAACGCTGCCTTCAGTGACTTGCTGAGAACTTGCTTCAACAACCACAACAGGTGCGTCGTTTACTGCCTCGACTGTTAACATAAAGGTTGTGCTTGCTGCGTCTGATGGGTATTCAATATCAGACACCATTACAGTTACTTCTGTCTCACCAGAGAAGTTTTCATTTGGTGTAATAGTTACTGTATCGCCATCAACTTCGTAGCTTACATCATCAGAAATTACCGAGATTTCATTCTTCGAGTTCTTTTCATCAATGTGATGAACGTCGAAGCTAATCGGTGTTTCCTCAGTTGTCACCATATCATCAAGTGCAATCACTGTGATGTTACCAGGGATCGCCAGTGTTGCAGTTGAAGTCATGTCATTCAGACCCGAGATTGCTGCTTTAGCTGCAACTTCAAGTGTTTGACCTGTAGCGGTTGGCATAACTTCGGCCCATGCGGTGACTTCAAATTGTGATGACTCTGGACCAACATAGTCCATACATACTACGTATCCATCGCTGATTACTTCATCTAAGTTGTTATAAGCAATCTGAATACCGCGATAGCTTTCAAGAGGACCGTATTGATATTGTGCACCGCGGAAACCTTGTAAACCGATACTTCCAGCAGGACGAGTAGTACCAAAATCTAAATTATCGTATGCATAGTAAATTTCATGCTCGCCTTTACCAAAGCGCGTATTGGCATTAAACAGCACTTGGAAGTCAAATGAGTTATCACGTTTAGTGTAAGTGTATTGACCCGTTTCACGATCATAAACAGGGTTGTCGTAATCTGACGCGTTATCCCACTCAATAATACCCCAACCTGTTGTTGTACTTGCAAGTGAGATCCCTTCGTTAGACGATAAACCCACTGACATTACTGAACGTAATAAGCCGCTCTCTGCAAACTCCCAACCACGCCATAATGGACCCATATTCTCATAAGGGAATGTTTCATAAGGAAACGGATTATGCACTGGGAAGAAGTAACGACTACCGCCTGTATTCACTGTCCCCATACCACGAATTTGAATTATCGAGTTTTGGATATTTGTATTATCAGCATTGTTATACAGACTGAATGTGTCAAATGCACCATTGTAAAAGCTTGCTATTGGTAACGAATAACCACTTCGTGAATTATATAGATTACTTTCATCGAAGCCTGAAAGCATAGGCATAATGCCAAACTCAGATAAGTCGACATAACCGCCTGGGTTTGAGTTACCAAAATCAGGTGTACGACACATTTCATCAGTGATGTTATCAGTGACGATGTAATCTGGCTCTACATCTCGGGTATCCGCTTGTGTGCCCGTTACAATAACTTTACCATCAGTAATTTCAACGTTGATTTCAGATGCTGTTGAAACCATTACATTTTCTGCTTTGATATCAAGACCAGCAGGAATATCAAGTTCTAGTGAGAACTCACGATCTATACCTGAGTTATTCGCTAATACTTCAAATGTGTAAGGCACCATATCGCCCACTTTTGCACCTGTATATGGCGCATCAAGATGAGCAACATCATTGCCACGGTTAAGCTTAAATGGAATAGAGCCTAGATTGCCATGATTTACGGCTGATGTGCCCACATCAAGCAAAGAGTAGTAAACGCTGTCTGAATCAAATTCCATATCCCAATTAACAGTCATTTCAACAGTGTTTTGACCATCACTGCTAGGAAGACTGGCTGTCATTCCTGACGCCTCTTGGTCAGACACAACGGCTGTGGCAAGTTTAAAGGTTTCTTCTAACGCACCAACCGATGATTCATTTGAGTTGTAAATTACAACCCAGTATTCACCTTCTTCTGGGTTGTTAATATTACAGAAGTTATTGTAAATGATATGGTTAGATACACATAAGATCTCGTCTTGCGGCTGAACAATACCATCACCGTTATAATCTTTACCTACATAGACGATAGCATTACCGACTTTTAAAGTACCTTCTAACTCGGATTCAACACCTACGCTTTCAGCAATAAAACGTTTTGCGTTCGCAGGCACAGTAACAAACTTAGTAAATGTTGCTTCATCTAGAATATCACTAGCATCAACTTCTTCTGTTCGATTCATAGCCCACGGGAAAGTACGCTCATCATCTTTTGGCAAAGTTACTGTAGTGATATCTGCTTTAACCGGCTCATATGCGCGTGCAACAGGTGCTTCAACACTCGGTAATACAATACCTTTAGCAACATAAGTGCCTACATTTGAATGAGCAGTTGTTTCTAATGAAGATGGTAAATTACCGCGGTCATATTTAAACGCTACTGGCCAATGTGCATCTGGGATACCAGCTTCTTCAGCTTGGAACACAAGGTTGGTATGAAGCTCAACTTCTGAGTTACTAAACCAATCTTGGGTATCCATGATTGATGCTTTAACAATGATTGTTTGCGTTTCACCTTTTTTCAGTGTGAAAGTTTTCGGGAAGATATCAATATTCACACCATTTTGAGCGGTTTGTGAATTAACATCAAATGCCCAGTTTTCAACATCTTCATGGCTTACAGTCCAGGTTCCATCTTCTGTTGCTTTGATAGTTCGAACCCATTGACACTCTGGTGCACAAGAAAAGTTAACCAAATTTGGTAAGTTAAGTTTGTGAGGTGTACCGCCATTATATGGATCAGCCGCTAAGAAGTTGTCGGCTGTTTCGTCCATAACAAAACCTGCTTCAGCTGCTAATGCAACATTGATTCGACCTGCACCAGCACGGTAAATTTTAGCATCAGCAACAACATCATTTTCACTGTTTAAACGATGGTACTTAACTACGTTTTCGGCAGTCATTGATAGTGCAGATTGAATCTCGGCCGCACTCCACTCAGGATGAATCTGACGCAGTAATGCCATTGCACCGGCAACATGAGGTGATGCCATAGACGTGCCGCTAATCGCTGCATAATCTTGACCATGTGGTGCCACAAAAGGATGCTCATCAGAGTATGCCGCATAAATATCAACACCAGGAGCTGCAAGTGTTGGAGCTAGTACTTCAACATTCGAATAAGATGGACCACGCGATGAAAAGGTTGCTAACCAATCAGCATCTTCAGCATCAACACGGCGCTCAATCACTGTTGGCTTAATAGTGATCATATGACCTTTCTCTGATGTGCTATCAACCCAATCTTCTAAACCGTCATCGGGCCACACACCATTCCATTGATCATAGGTAAAATGAACGCCTGGTAATGAGTAAGCCTCAGGTACTGTAGCTTGATCACTGTCACGGTTGAACATAATGAAACCATCAGCGCCACCGGCTTTTACATGATCTACTTTTGCGGTACGGGCATTGGCAGCTGTATCTGTAGCTGAGTGACGTTGACAGATTACAATAACATTCGTGCTGCCATCAGCCGCACCAGCTATTTCTGTCCCATCTTTGTAGAAATTAAACGTATTTTCAGGATAATCGGCAGTACAGTATCCATCAGAGTCTTTAAAGCCATTGACGTCTTCATAGTCTTTAGCCCAGACAACAACGCCGGTAATTTCTTCGCTATTAATGGCACCGCCAACTAACCCCATATCTGACCAACTTGGTACTTCAGAACCCATCGTTTCATCAGCAAAGCCCGCATATTCAACAGCAGTTTCAACGACAACAGTACGACCATGTGTTGTTGCTGCAACTTGCGCAAGCCACGGCGACGAGTTATCTAAATAGCCAAAACATTCAGCTGCGCCACACCCCTGACCGCTGTTACCTGCTGCCGCGGCAACGTTGATGCCCGCTTCACGCGCTGCTAAGAATGCAAGTTGTACTGGATCGGCCCAAACGTTTGAATCGGCTCCACCAATTGAGAAGTTGATTACATCAACCCCATCAGAAATTGCATCTTCAATACCAGCAACTAACGCTTCACCAGGACAACCTGCATATTCTTCACTTGATGGGTAACATACTTGATAAGAAATAATATTTGCATGCGGTGCAACACCTGAGATTTCAGGGAATAACCCCTCTTTCAAGATATTGCCATCAGTATTTTCACCAAAACTAGGTAGCATATATGGAACGTCTTTGACTACGTTACCTGCCGCAGTTGACGCAACATGCGAACCATGACCTTGATAATCTTCACCAATCGCTGGCCAGCCTGGGATCATGGCATCAAACGCATCTGTGATCACATCGTAAGAACGTACACCAATTAGTTTGTTATTACATTGAATCTCTTCTGGCTCTTCAACACAGTCACCAACATAAACGCCCGCACCAAATGGGTTTTCATGCTCATAACCATCAGCACCCACAGCTGCAAATGACGGGTGATCTGAGTTAATACCTGTATCAATAATACCTATGATTTGGCCTTCACCTTTGCCCTTGATCCCACTTGGAACACTTGTTCCATCCCAAATTTGATCAGCACCGATGTGCTTAGGGCCTTCATCTGAAAGTAAATCATAATTTTTAGAACGCATTACTGATACAACAGAGCCAAGCGAAGCGACCTGTAATGCCTCTTGCTCTGTCATTTTTACAGAGAAACCATTTAGCGCTTTAGTGAATTGACGGCGCATCTCTGTACGCCCTGTAACTGCCGTTACGTTTTGCATAACAGCACGTTGTTTCGAATAAAGCTTGTTTTGATATTCTGTAACGGCTGAAATTGCAGCCTGACCTTTTTCAAAAACTTTGGTAATACCTTGAGCTTGCATAGATTTTGATAAAGACGAAGTTAAGTCTCTAGCTTCAAGAGCAACAGAGTTATCACGTAAACGAATAATATAAATATGTTCGCCACCCAGACCTTCTTCTTTAAATTTGCTTGCTTGGCTATTTAATTGAACATTTAAACCATCGTTTTGTAGCATGCTTGAAGAGTTACCTTGCTCGAACTCTTTGGAAAATGCTTTCACTTCTTCAAATGTAATATTTGGTGCTTTTAATTGGTGCTTAACTTGATTGTTCTCAACACCGACTGCATGTGCAGCACTAGCACTATAGAGAGCTGCAGCAACAGCGATCGAAAGTGTTTTGACTTTCATAAAGTATCCCCTGGATAGTTAGTTTGAATAGTTATTCAAGCTTTTTGAATTTCCATTTCAACGCTTGTAGTAACAATATAACCACAGGGAGAATCAAAAATGACGTACATTCGTGTAGCGTTTTGTACACATCGTTAACATTAAAGTTACCAAAGGTGGGCTAATATAGCGTTTCTATATACAATATCTCTGAATACAAAATAGAAGTAGCATATTTTATTTAGGTAAGAAATGAAGATAAAATTGATTTATTAATCAATTGATTATGATTATGCAGTGGTAAATCGCATAATTCTTATGCAACTATAACTTGAGCTGGCTCATGGTTTTCAAATTCGAAGCAGTAAAGGCTTTACCAGCGATGAGCAAAACTGTCATTTTGCAACATTGTGTTCTGGTAAAGCCTATCGTTTTTTAGCGGTTTAACGCTTGCTGTGAAATCATTTCAGCAACACTACCCACTTGTACTGACATACTCTCTTGACTAGGCGGAAATGCCTTAAAGGTATTTACAAACTCTGCAATTTGATTACCTGCAGGGCCTAAAATCCAACTACGGTTTTCAGCCCACTCATCATACCCCCTAGCATCAATGAAACGCTCAAATGGATCCATTTTTAAGTTAATAATGTAAGGTGAAGTAAGAGCTTGCTGTGTAGACCTAAACCAATGATTTTGTTCTGTAAAAATTAATTTCCAGTCACCGTAACGCATTCCATGAAAGGTCGTTTCGGTGAAGTAATAGAACTCTTTACGCTTTGTTTTACCATTGTTCAGTAAGATATCACTTTGATCGAAACCATCTAAATGAACCTTATACTTTTGACCATTGATTTTGGTACCTTTTAATAAATTAGCTTTTAAATCTTTATCGCCAACCCACGACATAATCGTTGGCATCCAATCTTCCATTGTCATGAACTCACCTGTGCTCACACCTTTAGGAATATGGTCCGGCCATTTAACAACCATAGGTACTCTGAAGCCACCTTCCCAGCCACCAACGCCTTTTTCACCATGAAATGGCTGATTACCACCATCTGGCCATGAGTTTGATGCGGCACCGTTGTCGGTAGAAAACATCACTATTGTGTTATCAGCGACTTTAAGTTCATCAAGTAAGTTAAGTAACTCACCTACATCATCATCCATTTCGGCCATACCATCAGCATATAGACCAAAGCCAGTTTTACCGTCATAAGCTTTATTAAGGTTAGTTTGGTAATGCATTCGAGTTGTGTTATGCCAAACGAAAAAAGGTTTATTCTGTTTTACTGCATCACGAATAAAGCGTTTTGACTCTACAAGTACTTCTTGGTCTAAATTACGCTGACGCTCTTTCCCAAATGGGCCAAGATCTTTAATCTCTTGTTTGCCATTTCCAAGCGCTTTTGAATGAATGACTCCACGCATTTTTAAGCCTAACTTTTCTTGCGTTTTAGTGTCTTGAGGATAATCTTGCTGCTCTGGATACTCACCTGCATTGAGGTGATATAAGATACCAAAAAATTCATCAAAGCCATGATTTGTAGGTAAGTGTTCATCACGATCACCTAAGTGATTTTTACCGAATTGGCCTGTAACGTAACCTTTTGATTTGAGCATGGTTGCTAAGGTTGGATCTTTCTCTTGCAAACCTTGTGGTGCGCCAGGAAGACCTACTGTACTGAGACCTGTACGCATAGGATACTGACCAGTAATAAATGCAGCGCGGCCAGCAGTGCACGAGGCCTGTGCGTAATGATCCATAAATATCATGCCATCATTCGCAATGCTATCAATGTTAGGTGTACTGCCTCCCATCATACCTCGATGGTAAGCACTAATATTCCACATACCAACATCATCGCCCCAAATAACAAGTACATTGGGTTTATCAGCAGCGACACTTGGTAAACTTAAGCCTAAAATGGCCACGCAGGCCAGTATGTATTTAAACATCACTTTCTCCTTGAAAACTGACTAAAGCATTTGCCTTAGCTTCAAAAATCCCTCGCTTGCAGTCACCTTATACTGCTTTCTTAAGATATTCATACAAGTGATAAATTGTGCATGTTTAATACTATTAGAGCAGTCCCTATTTACAAGTTAAATCTGGGGTAACTTTGATTTAAATATAAAAAAACCGAGCATAAAGCTCGGTTTATAAAACTAAAGGATGATTAAGCTTGCGGATAATCGCGGTATGCACGCTCAATTTTTTTCGCTTGCTTTTTAGACACACCAAGATGTGCTAAAGCAACACGTAAACGAGCACGCGATAAGTCAGAGCCTAAAATTTCCATCGCATCAAGTACTGATGTTGAAGATGTCTTACCTGTGATAGCCACAAAGATTGGCTCTAGGAAGTCTTTAATCTTCAACTCATGGAAAGTCGCCACTTCTTTTGCGATAGCAAAAATCGCTGGTTTTTCCCAACTACGTAAACCTTCTAATTGCCAGATGAAGAACTGTAATGCTTGACGGATTACATCTTCATCAGCTTTACCTGCTGTTAATAGCGCAGGATCATAACTTGGAATACCACCTACAAAGTGGCCCGCAAGGTCAACCATGTCAGAAAGCGTATTAATACGTGTTTTAGCTTCTGGCAATACTTTAGCGAATAGCTCGGTATTAAATTTCCAATCAACAAAACGCTGCATTAGCTCTGCATCAGATAAGTTTTCACGGATCCACATACCGTTTAACCAACTAAGCTTATCGATATCGAAAATTGGGCCGCCAAGCGACACTCGTTTCATATCAAAGTGTTCAATCATCTCTGCTAAGGTGAACTTTTCACGCTCGTCTGGCATTGACCAACCCATACGGCCTAAATAGTTTAATAGTGCCTCTGGAAGGTAACCCATTTCTTTATAGTAGTTGATTGAAGTTGGGTTTTTACGCTTCGATAATTTTGACTTATCTGGGTTACGCAGTAACGGTAAGTGACCTAGTACTGGCGCTTCCCAACCGAAGTCTTCATATAATTTTAATAGCTTAGGCGCTGAATTGATCCACTCTTCACCACGGAAAATGTGGCTAATTTGCATGTGATGATCATCAACAACGTTGGCAAGGAAGTAAGTTGGGAAACCATCTGCTTTAAGTAGCACTTGCATGTCTACATTTTCCCATGGGATCTCAATTTCGCCACGTAGGTAGTCGTTAAACTTAAACGTGCCTTCGCTTGGGATCTTCATACGGATTACGTAAGGCTTACCCGCTTCAAGGTTTGCTTTAATTTCATCTTCAGAAAGATTTAAACCACGACCATCGTATTTAGGGCGTAGACCTTCGGCCATTTGCTCTTCACGCATTTGGTCTAGTTCTTCGCTCGTAGCAAAACAGTAAAAAGCTTTACCCTGTTCAACTAACTGATGCGCGAATTTCTTATATAAATCGCTACGCTCAGATTGGCGGTATGGGCCAAACTCACCGCCTACATCTGGACCGTGATCCCAGTTTAAGCCTAACCATTGTAAGCTATCCATAATAGCTTGCTCTGATTCTGGCGTACTACGAACTTGGTCTGTATCTTCAATACGTAACACAAACTCACCGCCTTGCTGCTTAGCAAAACAGTAGTTAAATAATGCGATATATGCAGTACCTAGGTGCGGGTCGCCAGTCGGTGACGGAGCAACACGGGTGCGAATTGTCATGGTTATATCTCTCAAAAGACAATTAAAAAATTTGCCCAAATGCTAGCACAGCACGGGCTATAATCGAAGTGAAAAGCCGCTTTATGCCGCGACTTTATCTAAATAAGCAATGATATCGTTTGATTCATACAACCAAGTCACTTGGCCGTTTTCTTCAATGCGTAAACAAGGAACTTTTACTTTTCCGCCCTGCTCTAATAGCTCCTGGCGAAATTGCTCGTTATCTTTGGCATCACGGGTTTCAACTGAAAGGCCTTGACGTTTAATGGCACGGCGTACTTTCACGCAAAATGGACAGGCTTTAAATTGATATAGTTTAAATTGTGATGTCACTGAATCAAGCGCGGCTTGCTCTGCTGCTGGGCGCTTTTTACTACGTGGCGTGAATACAAAATCAAAAAACAAAATGATGCGGCCTAACAACCAACGAACAAACTTCATCTTACCTTCTCATAGGGTTCAAAAAAATAGTGGGCAATTTTAACACAGCTAAGCGCGCTGCAACACCTTAAAACAGCTCAATTGAATCATCTTGAGGTTGGCTTTGTTGAATATCTAGTTCGGAATAGGCAGTGACACAATTACGACCGCTGTTTTTAGAATGGTATAAGGCCTGATCGGCTTTTTGCACAAGGCTGGCAACCATTTCAAACTCGTAGATTGGCATAAAACCACTACTCACTGTTAAGTTGCCTACTTGAGGAAATGGGTATTGGGCAACACAGGAGCGAAAACGATTAAGTGCATTTCGTGCATCTAACTCGTCACTTGCTTGAAATAACACAGAAAACTCTTCGCCGCCGTAGCGAAAAACGTAATCTTCAATACGAAAGTTATTTTTTAAAAGCTGTGCCACAAGTAAAATAACCTCATCACCAATTACATGACCATAGTTATCATTAACACGTTTAAAATGATCAATATCGACCATAGCAAGGAACCAATGACACTGCTTAGAGTCATGCTCGACCGCTGTATTGGCAGCTATCTCAATCACTTTTTTATCAAATGTTTGCCTGTTAAGAAGTTCAGTAAGTGGATCCTGCTGTGATTTATGTAATAAAGAGAGCTGATTCGCATAGATATTCAGCATATAAATAGCTAGCATACTGCAGCGCTCGGTTAACTCTTTATCAGATTCAACAACAAGTATACCGACGACATTGCCAGTGTAATAAATTGGCACATATGTCGATATCACCCCACAATCACGGCTAATCCGAATTTTATTGCGACTGACTTTTGCCAATAAGTCTAGGACTTCTTGCTCGCTAAGCTCCTCAATGGCTGTGTTCTTATTTAACAGCCGTGCGGGAAGACCAATATTAAAGGTTTTATTAATATAGATTGCAAAACGTGTAAACTCACCTAATTCAGCAACAGCATTTATCAGTGCACTGTCTAACTCAGGCTCTTCTTCCTGTTGCGTTATAGTGACTACCCAGTCATGCCCGCAAGCATTAGAAGCCATTTAGAAGCCCCCAAAATAAAACATAACTTTAGTTTAGTTAAGTTTGCTAGAATTACTAAAAAACTATAACAAAATCATATCATCTCGGTGAATGACTTCACTGCTTGGTGCAAATACAAGCAACTCAGTTATTTGCGATGAATGACAGCCTTTAATTTGATCAATTTCTTGATGGTTAAAGTTAACAAGGCCTTTAGCAATACATTGCCCTTGGCAGGTCACCACTTCAATCACATCACCACGCTCAAACTGCCCTTTCACAGTCTTTACGCCTTTTGCCAGTAAGCTTGCGCCACGTTCTCTAAGCGCAAGGCTTGCGCCATCATCAATCACTAATTGCCCCGTGCTTTTAGGCCCTGCAAGTAACCATTTTTTGCGGCCATCTTTTGGTGCGGTGAGTTTTAAAAAGCGTGTACCAGGGAGCTTGTCGGCCATGCAATTTAAAATCACATTTTTGCCTGCGCCTTTGGCAATAATTACCTCAACACCGGCGCGACGTGCAATATCGGCTGCTTGCAGTTTGGTTGCCATACCACCGGTACCTAGGGTGGTGCCACTGCCACCAGCGAGCTCTCTAAGCTCATCATTAATATGCTCAACTTCATTGATAAGTGTTGCATTGGCATCAGAGCGAGGATCGCCTGTAAATAAGCCTTCTTGGTCAGTTAACAATAACAGCTTTTCAGCATTCGCTAATATTGCGACTAAAGCAGATAAGTTATCGTTATCACCCACTTTAATTTCGGCGGTGGCTACAGCGTCGTTCTCGTTGATAATTGGCACCACATTGTGAGCGAGTAGTGCATTTAAAGTATCGCGAGCATTTAAGTAACGTTCACGGTCTTCTACATCGGCGCGGGTCAGTAGCATTTGCCCTACATTCACACCATACAAAGCAAACAGACTCTGCCAAATATGAATAAGCTGCCCTTGGCCAATTGCGGCAAGCATTTGTTTTTCAATCAAAGAGCGACCACAGGGGGTAATGAGTTGCTCGCGACCTGCAGCAACCGCGCCGCTTGATACTAAAACAACCTGATAACCCTGTTTTTTTAATTCACAACATTGGCGAACAAGTTCAACCATGTGTGCTTTATCTAATTTGTCGGTACCGCCTGTCAGCACGCTTGTGCCCAGCTTTACAACAACGACGTGTGGCCTTTGCATTTGATTCTTATATTCTGCATATTGAGGTAGTTTGGGTATATTTATACCAGCTAACAGTTTTTGAACAAGTTAAAAAAATTCATGCTAGGATCGCGCTCTCGTTTTTTTACTCAATAGCGACACCTATGCCAGCCAGTTTATGCTTAATTATTGCGACCTTTTTATGGGGTAGCTCTTACATTGCTTTAAAGCATGCAATCAATGTTTATGATCCTGTGTTAGTGATTTTTTTAAGAATGCTAACCACGTTATTGATTAGCTTATGTTTATGGCGCTATATAATTCGCTTTGAGTTCAAACCAGGTGACTGGAAGTACTTAATTGGTATGTCACTGGCTGAGCCTTGCTTTTATTATTTATTTGAAGGGCATGCCCTTGAATACACTTCAGCATCGCAAGCTGGGGTAATAGTCTCTTGTTTACCAATTATCGTCGCTATTTTGGCGTTCTTAATATTAAAAGAGTACATAAGTAAAGCCATTGTCGTTGGTTTTACCTTATGTATTGGCGGCAGTATTTTATTAACGCTTTTATCACCAAGCACTGAGCAAGCCCCTAACCCACTGCTTGGTAACTTTTTAGAATTGATGGCAATGGTATGCGCGGCGTTTTATACCGTGAGCGTAAAACACTTAGTCGCACGTTACTCACCGTTAACCTTAATAGCAATACAAGGATTTAGTGGTAGCTTATTCTTTGCACCTTTTTTATTATTTATCGAACTACCCAGCGAAAACCAGCACGATTTAAGTGCCCTACTGAGCATTTTATATTTAGGCTCATGTGTCACTTTAGGCGGCTATGGCATGTACAATTACGCCATCAGTAAGGTGTCGGTATTAACCGCTGCCGCTTACTCAAACCTCATTCCAATTTTTGCGTTGATTTTGTCTGCCATTTTACTTGGCGAAGTTCTGACACTTTGGCAATGGGTGAGTATTGCGGTGGTATTTGCCGGTGTTATTGTTAGCCAACGTCATCAAGAACTGAAAGTTGACGTAGACGATAATTTATCAGCCGACACCAATAGCCTAAACTCAGTCCCAGAAGCTAACGAGTCAAAAGGGTAACAGGTTAATAAATAAAGGCCTGATTGTGCTAAAAATCCTTGTTCGCTTTGATGAATAACATCAATGCTGCGAACTTGATAGTGTTCAATTTGGCCATTTTGCAATTGCATACTGAATTGCTCACCCACTTTGACATGTCTTAGAAATGCAAAGTGGGTGTCATTGTGACCCGCAATCAACACCCCATTTGTGCTGCCAAGTTCACCGCTTGGCAAAAAATGCCCGGGGGCAAACGCGAGGTTTCGCCCCGATGCACCAGCAAGTACAGTCAATTCTTGCTGCTGGCTTGGCCATTCTATGTGTGCAGTGACATAACCATCGGCGTAAAACCAAGGCCTCACTTGCTGATTAGGACTTTGCAAAGCTTGCTGCCAAGCAGATTCAATCAGAGCCTGAGCCAGCCAAGCTTTCGCCTGCATATAGCCACCATTCACAAACAATGCGATGCCAAGTAAGGCGCTGCAAACTGGCAGCGCTTTTTTTAGCGTCGCCATTGCCATAACCACGAGAATGAAAGCAGCAACAATCCTAGTAACATAAACACCCGGCTTTGTCCGTCGGTTTGCGGTAGCGTCATGCCGTTAGGAAGTTTGTTGCGTACTTGCATTGAACGCTCTGCAATCTCATTATCCGCATAGTTATCAACTGCAATAAAGGCTGTAAAAGGGCTAAGTAAATGATGCTGAAGTGCTAATGTCTCGACTTCTGCGCGTACCGCATCCTTTTCATTATAAAGCAGTAGTGACTTAATTTTTTGTCTTGCCCAGAGTCTAGCGATACCTTCGCCGTTTGCAGCATTGGCCGTTGCTAAATTAATCGTCATTGGCCCTGTGTTTGTTTGCCCCTTTAATGTTAAGTGCTGACTGCCATCAAGCTTTATGGCAACCAAAACCGGCTCTGAAAAATACAAATCAGGTAATGGCGATGGCCAATACTCAAGGACTGCTTTATCACCTTCAAGTGCAAGCTCTTTAACCGCGGGATGCGCCAGCTTATCAAATAGTAGCTGCATTTTTGGCTGTACTTGGCTGGTGCTACTTATAAAAGTGAATGTACCGCGGCCAATATCAGCAGCTCTGGTCATAAAAAAGCTATTAGGTGCGCTACCAATACCGACGGTAAAGAGTCGGCTGTCACCTAAATCTGCTTGAATTTGTTTAAATAGCTGCGTTTCGTTACCCACACTGCCATCGGTTAAAAACACCACTTGGCGTACAAAGCCATCATGCTGTTTACCATCAAGTACCTGAGTCAGTGCTTTTGCTATTTCGGTGCCGCCATCGGCTTGTAAGCCATAAATAAAGCGCTCTGCACGGCGAATGTTAAAGTCATTGGCAATCATTGGCGTGTCACTTAATACCGACACTTCGTTATCAAAGCCTATGATGTTAAAACTGTCATTTTCATCCAATAACGAAAGGGCATAAAACAAGGCTTGTTTAGCCTGCTCCATTGATTGGCCATGCATTGAGCCAGAGGTATCAACAACAAACACCATTTCACGAGGCAGACGAGCTTGCGAAGTAAAGTGATCGCTAGGCGGTACTAACATCAGTAAACCATATTCTTGCCCTGCTACTGTTTCGGTAAAAAATGCAGCCTGAGAGTGGGCTTTATCAAGGGGTTTAAATGTCAGCTCAAAGTCTCTATCCATCGGAACATCACGATTAAGTGATAACTGGTACCGACCAAAACTTGGATTATCGATTTGCATGCCCGCTAAATTAGCGTTGATATCACTGAGTTCAAGGCCAATATCCATCGAAATAGCAAGGTTTAGGCTCGCATCAGACTCTTGGCTTTGTGCACGATGAAAAACAGGCTTTAGCCACGCTGATGCCACTTGCGCTGTGTTAGCTGTTGCGTCGTTCTGTTGTTCTGTGTCTTTTGTTTCTAGATTCACTTTTTGCTGCAGTTCTGCCGTTAAAGGTTCGTAGCGCGGCGTAATAGTGGTTGGAAAACGCAGTGAAAACACACCATCTCGAAAACCGATTATCTCTTGGTATTGCAAGGTAATTTCAATCTCTTCCCCTGCTCCAAGGTTTGCTACATCAGTAGAGAAAATGTTCGCGCGTTGCTGACGTACTAAAGCGGCGCGTTTACCCTGTTTTTGGGCTTGCTCAAATTGCTGTTCTGCCTGCTGTTTAAGGGCAATGTTACCGGTGATAATGCGCTCACCAATTTGCATTTGCATGGCATGAACTGCGCTTTCATCAGGTAACGGAAACACATAACGGGCATTAACGGCAAACGGGTGCGGGTTTTGATAACGCTGTTTAACAACAACATGATTAATAAGCCCAGTGAGCGTCATAGTGACATCGTTTTTCACTAATAAGCCCGACGACACTTGGCTATTTGAGTCATCATAAAAACGCAGCTCGGCACTGGCATTGGCTGCAAATGCAGGGTTAACAGCATAACCTAATAAGAGGATAAAAAGGCTCCCAAAAAGGAGCCTTTTGGTACGGTTACTCAACATAATATGTCACTCCATCGACCGATGAATTAGTGGTTACTTTGTGCTGTGCGTAAGCTGCTTTGTGAAACAGGGCGTGTCGTTAAGGTTACGCGGCGGTCAAACACGTTGTCTTCGTAGTTATTTGAATCGGCAACACTTTGCTGCTCACCAAAGGCGGTAGCGGTTAAGCGCGTATGAGGCACACCTTGTTTAATTAAGTAGCTTTGCACTGCATTTACGCGCTGTTTTGAGAGCATTAAATTAGCCAACTCATCACCACGCTGATCTGCAAAGCCATTTAAGTCGATAGCCAGATTTGGCTGAGCAATAAGTAACTGTGCGACTTTATTGAGCTGGTTAGCAAAGTGTGGGGCAATTTCGCTAGAGCCAGTTTTAAACTGTACCGTCATGGCCAATAAGGTGTTTAATTGAGCTTGTAGTAACTGCTCTTTTTCGTCAGCTAATAATTCAAGCTGCTCACTTAAGGCTGCGTTATCGGCAATTACTTGTTGGTAATCAGCGGTTTGCTCTTTCATTACAACTAATGCGTGTGCTTGTTCATCAATGGTGTTGTCTGCCGCTTCTTTTTCGCCAATTAAGCCACCTGCAAACGCGCCAATAAATGCCCCCACTGGGCCGCCGACTAGGCCGCCAACAACGGCACCAGCACCTAAGCCAATGGCAGTTTCTTTTGGTGTTTCTTGTTTAGCTTGACTCGCGGCGTCTGCAAAAGGGGCTACAGATACAGCAGACGTAATAACAGCGGCAATAATTAATTTTTTCATGGTTTAATCCTTTTTCTACTTAATTGCTTGGCAACATTGGTTGGTGTTGCGAACTTGGTATGGAGCTATTAAAACAAGTCGAAATGGCAATAAAGGGGATCAAAAAAGGCAAACTGCTGAGCAATTGTGGCAGAAAAATGGCAATCGCGTTTTTGCCAGTACGCAAGGCAAAAAATTAGGTATAGTTCGCTATAGAAAGAATTTAAGTAAGTATTAACAATGAAGAAAATAGCAATCGTTGAAGATGAAACAGCAATCCGCGAAAACTACACAGAAATGCTCAGCGCTCAGGGCTATCAGGTTGTAGGCTTTGCTGACAGAGCCAGTGCTGAACTGGCATTTAGTCAATCTTTACCAGATTTAGCCATTGTTGATATTGGCCTTGGCCATGAAGTAGATGGTGGTTTTTTACTTTGCCAAACATTACGCAGTCTATCTAAAACCTTACCGATTATATTTTTAACCGCCCGCGATAGCGAAATTGATACCGTATGTGGCCTGCGCATGGGTGCTGACGATTACTTAACCAAAGACATCAGTATGGCGCATCTTGCTGCTCGTATTGGTGCCTTGTTTAGACGCCTTGATGCCTTCGATCAACCCGCCGATCAAACCGCTCTTTTACATCGCGGCCCGTTAAAGTTAGATACTCAGCGCATGCAGGTTTTTTGGCAAGAGCAACTGGTTGATTTAACTGTGACAGAATTTTGGATGGTACATTCACTTGCACAGCGTCCAGGCCATGTAAAAAGCCGCAACGAATTAATGAGTGATGCGAAAATTTATGTTGATGACAGCACCATTACCTCTCATGTAAAACGCATTCGTAAAAAGTTTATTGCTTTAGATGATGCATTTGACTGCATTGATACCGTTTACGGTATGGGTTATCGCTGGGAGCAAGCTTAATGCTGCGTTTGGGGCTTAGAACAAAGTTTATTTTCTTATCCTGCTTTTTATTTTTATTGCCTTGGCTTGGCTATGAATATGTGTGGGAAATGGAAAAGTTCTTAAGACAAGGGCAAGAAAAAACCTTAGTAGGCACCACCCGCGCACTCGCAACCGCATTACATGAGCGCCCCGCTTTGTTTGACTCGCAAACCAACTTTTTAGATCAAGTTGTAAAAGGCCGAGATTTATATGCCTATAACCTAAATAACCCGATTCAACTTGATGGTAAATTGTCGGAATGGCAACCGTATCAAAGCTTATTTTGGCATTATGACAAACGCTACCTACAGGGGCTAAGCAATGAGCACCAAGAAAGTGATCTAAGTTTTGATCACATGGTAGGCAAGTACGAAAACTACCTTTATGCGGCATTTAAAGTCACTGACAGCTCATTAGTTTATCGTGCTAAAAATGTGCTTAGCTTTACCCGTAACGATCACTTACAGATCATGTTAAAAACACCTGAAGGTGAATTTAAACGTTATGTGGTGGCCGCCCGCCAAGATGGTTGGGTTAATGCCTTTGATGCTGCAACACAAGAGCCGGTCACTAAAATCCAAGGCTATTTTAAAAGCACCGACACGGGTTACAACATAGAGCTGCGTTTTCCGCTTTCGATGCTAGGTAATAAGCTTGGTTTTGCGATTGAAGATTGGGATGAAGACAAAGTTGAGCCTCAGTTAATGTCGACCTCAAACCTGCAAAACCCCAATGATATCGGCTCTGTTTTAGTACCTTCGCCGGAAATTAACCGTATTTTGAAAGGCATGGGCCACAGTGGCAGCCGAATTTGGGTCGTCGATAACCATCATCGTGTACTTGCACAATCAGGCTCAATTCATCATGCCGATGGCGTTTGGGCAGACGGCCTAAAAGAGGAGCCTGCAACAACATGGTGGCAACGCTTTGAGCAAGATTACTTACACCCACTTTACTATAAAATTTTAACTCGCCCAGAAAATGAGTTTATTGATACCTTACATGATGTCGCAGCGATGCAAGGTACTCACATAGCAAGTGCTTTAAATGGTAAACCCGCATCATCATGGCGCTTAACTCCAGATAACAAAGCCGTTATTTTATCGGCGGCTTACCCTATTTGGATCCAAGATAAAGTCATTGGTGCAGTAATCGCAGAAGAAACCACCAATGGCGTGCGCACCCTACGTAATAAATCGTTAGAGAAGCTCTTTAATGTCATTTTAGCAGTGATGCTTGTAGGCACTGTGACGCTATTCTTTTTTGCTTCAAGAATTTCCAGCCGTATTCGCCGCTTACGTGACAACGCCGAGCAAGCCATTGATGCCCAAGGGCGCATCACCGGCAAAATTACTTATGCCGATTCGAATGACGAAATTGGCGACCTTTCTCGCAGCTTTGCCAACATTGTTAGCCGTTTAAGTGGTTATACTGATTACTTAGAAAATATGTCATCACGACTCTCCCATGAACTTCGTACGCCCGTGGCTGTTGTGCGCTCATCGCTTGAAAATTTACAAATGCAGCCGCAATCTGAACTGAGTCAAAAATACCTCGACCGTGCCAGTGAAGGGGTTGAGCGGTTAGGTAAAATTATTACCACCATGAGTGAAGCAACGCGCCTTGAACAAAGTATTCAAAGTGCCGAGGCAGAAGAGTTTGACCTGACCAAGGTGATCACCGGCTGCATGCAGGGCTATCAAATAACCTATGGTGAAAGCCTATTTACATTGTCGCTTTGTAAAGAGCCGTTAAATGTTAGTGGCGCACCAGAATTTATTGCCCAATTACTCGATAAGCTCATCAACAACGCACTTGAGTTTAAAACCCCGCAAAGCACAATTTCAGTCAGCTTAATCAAGCAAGAGCAGCATGCATTATTAAAAATCAGCAACCAAGGGCCTTTGCTCCCTGACGGTTTAGTTGAACACATTTTCGACTCAATGGTCTCGGTGAGAAGTCAGCAGCACCAGCAGCAGCCCCACTTAGGTTTAGGTCTTTATATTGTAAGGCTTATTTGCGATTACCATCACGGTAAAGTATTGGCAGAAAATTTAGATGATGGCACAGGTGTTGTGTTTACTGTGAAGTTGCCTATTAAATAAGCATATTTGCGTTACATATGATTACAGTTTAATGACTGGCTATTCACCGATAATTCAGATTACAGGACGTAATATTTGTAATACAAAAGGCAAACTATTCTTTGGAGGGCATCATGCGTTCTGGATTACAACGTGAAGAGATTGAGTTCATTATGGGGCTATTTAGCTATAATGAAGCAACCGATAAACCAGTGGCTCCAAAAAAGCAGCCTGTAAAAGCTGACACTAAAAAAGTTGATACAGCGCAATATAAAGCAAACTACAAAGCAAGCTATATCAATTAGCTTAATTAAGTAAGCAACTTTGAGGCAAGAAAACCGCGTTGATAGCAAGGCAAAAATTTTGCTATTTAGTTGTTCTAAATGAAAAATTTTTAACGCTGCTAGCATCAGGTTTAATCCCTCAAATTGATTAAGTATTATTGCTGATTGATATCGTTTGACCTAACTAAGGGTAGCTCATTACAATGGCGCACCTTTGGAATATAACGCCTTGTAATGAAAAAACACTCACCTAAAAAAGAACTGATTTTACTGCCCGTTTTATTCGTGGCTATTTTACTTTGTGTTGCAGGTCACTTCCTACTCCAGCCCAACTACCAAGACAGCCATACCGTTGAGTATTTACTCGCTGCACTGCCATTTGCCTTGTTTGGATTGGTGATTATCGCCTTTAAAGTTGCCAGTAAAAACGATAACCAAGAATAGATCACAACACGTGATAGCCAAACCAATCGGGTTTCATTGCTTGAGCTTGCCCGCTTGGCGTTAATTTGATTGATAAGTTGCTATCTAACAAGTCAATCGCAAAACAATCGTCTACATCGTGTAAGTCATCTTTATGAAGATGAGTCATTCCCGCCAATAAAGACTCTTTAGCGCGTTGCTTTGCTTCTTCACTGCTACGGGCAACATACAATGCAAAATCATGTTGCTCTGCAAGACTATCAGCTCGGTAAGCACCTAAATTTACAAAGTATAGTTTTTCGGCTTGGTGATGCGCACTATCAACCACTTCGACCTGATAACCATCAATGTGCTGAATTTGCATGTAGCTATCCATGTGTACGTTGCTTTTATCACCCACCCATTGTGCTTTTAGTTTTGAGTAGGTTTGCTCAATGCTATCGCCTACGACAAATCGAACGTCGTGCATTTCAATGTGGCAACCTTGAATACGACCGCCCAGATAGACTAAAAAAAGCGCCATGTTTTTCCTTATATTAAGCTTTCAACATTAATGTTGTGCTTTTTGATTAATTTATAAAAATCTGAGCGATTACGTTTCGCAAGCTTTGCGGCTTCGGCAACATTACCCGCTGACATTTTCAGCGTATTAATTAAATAATCTCGCTCAAATTCTTTTTTTGCATCATTTAACGAAAGTGGCTCAGCAATACTAACATTACTATTTAATGCACTCTCAACTAACTGAGCAGCTATCACTTTACCAGGTGTAAGGGCTACTACCTGCTCTATCACATTTTGTAATTGACGGATATTACCCGGCCAATCATAGCGCACCAAAGCATGCATCGCATCATTGGCAAACTGCTTTTGCTCTTGCCCCATACGTTTAGCAATTAGACCTGCAAAATGCTGTGCTAGCAAACTAATATCTTCTCGGCGTTCACAAAGCGGAGGCAGTTTTAAGTTCACCACATTTAATCGGTAATATAAATCTTCACGGAACTGCTGATTATTGATTGCCTCTGGGAGGTTCTTATGAGTCGCCGACACCACCCGCACATCAATTGGGATCTCTTCTTGAAAGCCCACAGGGCGAATGGTTTTCTCTTGTAAAACCCTCAGTAGTTTTACCTGTAAATTTAGCGGCATATCACCAATTTCGTCTAGAAAAAGGGTCCCACCTTGAGCTTGTTGAAACAAACCTTGATGGTCTTTGACTGCGCCTGTAAACGCGCCTTTTTTATGCCCAAACAATTCAGACTCTAAAAGCTCCCCCGGCACAGCGCCACAGTTAATTGCCACAAATGGCCCATCACTAACATGGCTATGTTGATGTATCGCTTGTGCAAGCAGCTCTTTACCTGTGCCGCTAGCACCGGAGATCAACACATTCACTTGCGTTGGACCAAGCAATTTAACTTGCTCAAGTAAATGCAACATCGCGCCGCTACGGGTGACAATATTTGTTTGTGTCGGTGTTTCATCACCGTGTACACCATGGATCTCAATAGCTTTAGCAAGGCTGTCGAACAGCTCATCTTTATCAACTGGTTTGGTAATAAATGCAAAAATACCTTGCTTCGTCGCTTCCACTGCATCAGGTATCGAACCATGTGCTGTCATCATAATCACCGGCATTGAAGGGTAACGACTTTGTAACTGGCGATGTAGAGCCATGCCGTCCATTTCATCCATTCTTAAGTCAGTGATCACCGCATCATAGGTTTGGTTTTTTAACGTTTGTAATGCCTCAATGCCACTTTCGACTGTGCTTACCAAATAGCCTTTAGACTCAATTCTAATCGCTAGTAACTTTAATAAACTCGCATCGTCATCTACTAATAAAACCCGTGGTTTTGTTACTTCATTCATGGTTACTGCTCCTTGGTCTCTTCACGTAGCAGAAGTTGTTGTTCGATAGTCGCAAGCGACGATAAGGTTTTTTCCATTTCATCACTCAGTGCTTGCTTAGCTTGTTTTGCCGCTAAATTCTGTTGTAAATATTGCTTTTGTAACCATAGATACTGCTTAATATCATCTGGCCAATAAAAAGCATGGTCACTTTTTTCAAGCTGACTAAGAGCTTTTTCTGGCTCTGAAGCACCGAGTAAACAAATCGATTCAAACAGACGCTTTAGCTCATTTTCACCAACATAATTTGCTTTATCAGAGCTTGCTTTAAAGCCACCGCACTTGGCAGCATGCCAAGCAATGACTGTACTTGCAGGCGGGTATAACGGCTCACTTTTCGGCCGAGGCTTGGGGTTAGGTTGCCCTTGAGGTTTCACTTCTGCTGTCGGCTCTACTTGCTCTGCCTCAACATGCTTTTGCGTGATCGTGCACCCTGTTATAAAAAGTGTGCCTATAACAAGCATAAAACTGGCTTTATTCGCTAAGCCCATATCAGTTAACTCCTTGGGTTAATTGAATTGGTAAAATGGCTGTAAATACACATCCTTGTGGGTCATTATCAGTAATAGAGAGCTTACCGTTTAATTGTTCAACGGTTTCTTTAACTATGGTTAAACCAAGCCCGCTGCCCATTTCAGTATGTTGTTTTGCATTCTTACCTTGGTAAAAAGCCCCAAACACAGCGGCTTTTTCTGTATCCTCTATCCCTACCCCTAAGTCGCTGACACTCAAAATTAACTGTCCCTGCTTTAAGCTTGCTTTTATTGTCACTGACTCATGTTCTGGCGAAAACTTTAGCGCATTTGAAGTCAGCTGAATGAGCACCATTTCAAGTAGCTCAATTGAGATAAACAAAGCTTTATTTGGTAATTCATTCACCCACACAATGGATAAGTCACGCGCTGATAATCGGTGCTCAAAATGACGCTCAATTTTGTTCATCATCAAATTAAAGTTAAGCTCGCTTAGGCTTTGCTTACTGGTGCGAATGGCGTTGTAACTCAATAAGCTTTCAATCATGGCTCTGAGTCGCACCATACTTTGCGTTATTAGCTCAAGAACGGCTTGTTGCTCGCTATTGATAGGACCAACAATCTCATCTGCGAGTAAGTCTGTGCCTTCAACCATCGAAGCTAGGGGCGTTTTTAATTCATGTGTCACATGGCGTAAAAACGTATCTTTTTGCTGCTCAAGCATATGTAACTGCGCTTGAACCCACTCTAATTTATTACCTAATTCAACTAACTCTGACGAGCCGCGAACTTGAATTTTTTGCTGCCAGTGACCTTGTCCAAGTTTATCAATCACATGTGTGAGTTCTCTGAGCCGCCCGCTGATCCGCCAAAGAAAGCCGCCCCCGACCAATAACGTGAGTGGAATTAACGCAACTAACCAATTAATAAATGAAGCTTGAAGCGCTTTTAATTGCTGCTGATTTTTTGTGATGCGCAATTCATTTTGCTCTTTGAGCCAATTTGTTTGCTCACTGATAAGCTTACTAGCGGGTGCAAACAGCTCACCATCTTGCTTTTGTTCTATTAATAAATGCTGATGCGCAAATTGTAATACCTCAGCCAATTGCCGCCACTGCGAGACATAATCAGCGGTTGGGCTTAAGAAAATGAGCTCATCGACACTTTGCAATGACGATTGCCACTTGTAGGCAATCAAGCTATCGAGGGATTCTCTTTTAAGCACCCAGTTTTGTCGAGTTGCTCGTTCAAGGCTATTTAAGTCTTGTTTGAGGTTGTTAAATGCTTTAGTAATCTCGTAATTGTCACCGACGATTTCTTGAGTCACTGCAAGCTGCTTATTGAGCGCATTTAAA
Organism: Pseudoalteromonas sp. bablab_jr010; assembly: GCF_016464105.1. Classification (NCBI taxonomy): domain Bacteria; kingdom Pseudomonadati; phylum Pseudomonadota; class Gammaproteobacteria; order Alteromonadales; family Pseudoalteromonadaceae; genus Pseudoalteromonas; species Pseudoalteromonas sp. bablab_jr010. The sequence goes on from NZ_JACDWV010000199.1 coordinate 66,171, forward strand.
AATAAAATCACCACCAAAGATAACGGTAGTAAAGACAGCAAAATGCTACAGACGAACTGGCCAATAAGACTAGGTCGCCAATTGAGTAACTGTTTTATTTTTATCGCTACTGTATTTTGCATATTCACTCTCAACATAATTGCAGATGCTGATTATTAGCGAACAAACTTAGACACTCGCTGAATCCGACCTTAAAAAGTACTGATTTCCCCCCAAAAACCGATACAAAGTTGCTATTTGGCAACAAACTAACTCATTGAAATAAAATAGATAAACTTTTAACACCTGAAAATCGTTGCAAAAAAGACACAACACCCTGTAACTATTTCGCATTCAAATCCACACAAAAACCATAACCACCTGATAACTAATAACTTTTAATATTGGCACTGATTTTGATTAGTACTAAGCAAATTAGTTATTTAGGACACAAAATGAAAGTAACGGCCCAGGTAGCCATCCTGCTTATAAGTCTCATCTCGGTAAGTAGTTATGCACTAGATTTGCAAACAACGTTTAACGAGCTAGATAAAGACAGCAATGGTTTTTTGAGTGAGGCAGAAGCATCTGAAGATGCCTTGTTGCACGGCAACTTTACGCAAATTGATAGTAATCAAAATGGCCAAATTTCATTTTCTGAGTTTCAGTCGTTTATTCAATAGGAGATTGTAATGAAACAACTTTTAGCTGCATTCTCGCTGATGTTTTTAGTTATCAGCGCCACCGTTTTAGCATCACAAATGGATGTTCGATTTGCTAAATTTGATACAAACGCCGATGGCGAGATTTCATTAACTGAAGCAACCAAACACGATAACTTACTTAAGCAATTTGCCGATCTGGATGAAAACGGCGATCAGGTTTTGTCTGAACAAGAGTTTGAAAAATTCAAACCTTAACGGCTTAAAGTGCTTGCCATAATCCCAGAGGGAATGTGTAAACGGATTTAAATTTTGGGAGTTAAATTATGGCAAGCACTTTTATTTAGGAGGCAATTATGAGAATTTTCTGGCTTGCTCCATGCACCTTAATTACTATAAGCTTCAATAGCTTAGCATTGGACGTAAAACAACGCTTTGATCACCTAGATAAAGATAAAAATGGCTTTTTATCTGAGCAGGAACTGTCATCGCAACCGCACTTGCAAAAACGCATAGCGCAGTGGGATACAGATAAAGATCAACAAATCTCGCTCCTTGAGTTTAAACACTATTTAACAAACAAGAGTTAAAGTAATGTCAAAATTAACCTTTGCCAGCCTAGTTTTAAGTTGTGCATTTAGCACAATGAGTTTTGCTGCAGATAGTATTGGTGAAAAATTTAAACAACTTGATCGTAATGACGATGGTTACCTGACTCGCTCAGAGTCTGCGAGAGACCCAGCTCTGTGGTCGCGATTTAAAAATTACGACAGTGATAAAGATAATAAATTATCCCTCAGTGAGTTTAAGATTTATGCGAGCAAATAAAGAGTTATAGTTAATTATTAATCTCTGCTGAGTTGCAGTTTACTGCAACTCTGATACTGTTTTCATAAATCAATAAAAACTATTAGAAGATTATGAAACTCATCATCAGCTTACTCGCAACAGCTTCACTTAGCTGCTTTGCCAACACCACTGTTATTTATAATGTAAATGGCTATACGCCTACCTATAAAGGCGAAACCCAACACTTTTCTGCACTGGTTTTTAAAGACGGTAAAATCGTAAAAACAGGCAATGACTCAATTAAAAATAGCTTTCCTGACGCCACCGCAATTGATGGCAAGCAAGCCACATTGTTACCAGGCTTAGTCGATGCTCATGGCCATGTGATTGGTTTAGGAAATAACCTTTCACAACTTGATGTCAGGAATACGCGCTCGGCAGATGAGGTTGGCAAAATGCTGGCTGAGTTTGCCAAAGATAAACAAAGTTGGATCATTGGTCGCGGTTGGAACCAAGAGCAATGGCCTGGCGGTAAGTTTCCAACTGCAGCTGATTTAGACAAATACGTAAAAGACAAACCTGTGGTACTTTCTCGCGTTGATGGTCATGCTGTGTGGGTTAACTCAAAAGCCATGGAACTTGCAGGTATTACCAAACAAACTTCCTCTCCTGCCGGCGGTGAAATTTTAAAGCTAGATTCTGGCTTACCTTCTGGGGTGTTCATTGATAAAGCCGAAACGCTTGTTACCCAACATGTACCAAAAGCAAGCCATGCCAGCATTAATACAGCCTTAGATAATGCAGGTAAACATCTACTAAGTTTGGGTATTACATCAACCCATGATGCCGGTATCGATTATGACACGTGGCAAGTGTACAAGCAGCGCTCTGAGCAAAGTACTCTTCCTGTCAGAGTCGTAGCCATGCTAAGTGCTGCCGATCCTCAATTAGAAACCATGCTCAAAGCGGGTAAATATAAAGACATGAATGACATGCTGTCGATTCGCAGTGTCAAAGTGTATGCGGATGGCGCTTTGGGAAGCCGAGGCGCAGCCCTCATTGAAGAGTACGCTGATCGTAAAAATCATCATGGCTTAATGCTTGAAACTCAAGAAAAGCTTGAGCAGCTATTTAACCTAAGCTTTTCCCATGGCTTTAGTGCAAACACTCATGCAATTGGTGATAAAGCCAATCACGTAGTACTCGATGCGTATGAAAATGTGTTCAAAAAAACCGGTGGTATTTTACTTCGTAACCGAATTGAACATGCACAAATTGTGACTCCTGAAGATATTCCTCGTTTTAAAACATTAAAAATTATTCCATCAATGCAGCCTGTTCATGCAACCTCTGATATGCATATGGCAGAGCAGCGCCTGACTGAAAAACAGCTTGAAGGGGCGTATGCTTGGAAGACCTTTTTAGCACAAGGCTCAGTGATTGCAGCGGGTTCTGACTTTCCAGTGGAGCTTGCTAACCCATTTGATGGTTTATATTCGGCCATCACCCGAATGGATCATAATCAATTACCAGAAGGCGGCTGGCGACCACAAGAGCTGCTATCGCGTGATGAAGCTTTGCGTGCATTTACTTTAGGTGGTGCTTATGCTGCACATCAAGAGTTTAAGGTAGGCAGTTTAGAGCAAGGTAAATGGGCTGACTTTATTTTGATTGATAAAGACTATTACAAAGCGCCAATCTCAGAGATCCACGATATAAATGTGACGCAAACTTGGATTGCGGGCGAGCTGAAATATAAAAAAGAGGAATAATATTACTCGGCGTCAGCTTTTTGCTGACGCTTTAATTTAACGATGTGGTAAATATTCACAAACGCCAGTAAGCCATTAGTGAAGGCAACGGGCACGGCTCCTATTGCTAATCCGTAGAAGGTAAATGCAATACACCCTGCTAAGTTAAGCCAACGTAGTTTTACTACATCGCTCATTGTCAAAGAAGCAACCAACAGTGCTGACGCTAAATAGCCTAAATATTCCCAACTCAATTGTTCTCTCCTAGGCTTTAGGTTAGCATTGGAGCTTGTCATTTTTTTTGACGCACTCTGTGCTATTTTGACAATAAAATAAAAAAGCTAACTTACTAAAAACCTTGTAAAGCTTAAGAATAACCTTGGCTTTAAAATCATTACACGGGAAATGAAGGTATCAGTAACGTGAAACACCTTACTAGCAAGTTAGCGTAAATTCTTAGAATCTTAATGCTAACGTCATTAAGATGTAATAAATAGGACAATTGTCCGAAGAGCGGCGTTAATGTTTCAATATCATTTTTCAAGCTATCTTGTTGACCAATTACTGACATTTGCTGGCAGCAGTTTTCAACAAGCTAAAAAAGAGGTGCTGATCCACCAAGATCAACCCTTGTCAAAACTCGTATTAGTGAGAAGCGGCACAGTGTCGTTCAGCTATGACGTGGGTAATGGCCGACGCCTTCTTTTAGGCCAGCTTGATTGTAACAACACACTGATAGGTGAAATTGAAGCTCTGAATAACTATCCGTGTATTTATACAGTTACGTGCTTTAGCGATGTAAGCTATAACCTAATAGAGCTCAAGCATTGGCGCGCACTACTGTTAGAAAAGCCAGAGTTAAGCTTGTACACAGCGCAAACAATTGCCGCTAAATTCCAAGAAAACCAAAAAATAAACTTAGATAAGCTGCTATTACCACTTAGCTACAACATAGCTAAAGATTGCTTATTAAGAGCTGAAAACAGCAACCCAACGTTACTGCGTGCCTACCCTACCGTAAATGCTGAAGCTGAGCGCTTTGCTACCACCGAAAGAGCATATAGACGCGTCGTTACAGAGTTAGTTGAAAAAGGCTTAGTGCAAAGAAGTAATCAAGGTTTACAAGTAGTAGATATCGACAAGCTTAGTGATTACGTCGATAGTTTTGCGCAGTTATAAGTGTAGGACACACTCATAACTGCAAGGGTATTCAAACTTACTTTTCTAAAAGTAAATCATGAATATTAGCTAAATCTGACTTACCTTCGATAATTTCGTCTGGCGTTAGGCCTGAAAGCTCATGAGGGAACACTAACCACTCTTCAGACTCATGAATGAAGTAATCTGGCACCATGTCTACTTTTGAGTTCTTCGGCTTGTAGTATGGGCAAGCAACGCGAATATCACGTGGTAGGTTTAAACGCATTAATTCAGAAAGCTTTTCTTTTAATGCAAAAATACTGCGGCCAGAATCGAACACGTCATCAACGATTAGTAATGAATTGTCTGCATTGGCATTTTCAATGATGTAATGCAAACCGTGAACTTTAATCTCTTTAGATTGCTGGTTAATACCGTAATACGAAGAAGTACGCACTGCGATATGGTCAGTTTCGATGCCTTTGTAATCGTAATATTCTTGAACTGCGATACCAATTGGTGCACCACCACGCCAAATACCAATGATGAAATCAGGACGGAAACCATCTTCATAAACTTGTGCCGCAACACGAAATGAATCTTCAAGAAGCTGCTGCGCAGTGATATAGCACTTATCTGACATAAATAGAGACCCCAGTGTCAATTGATCATTCTAGTGTAGCTAATTTAATAAAAACTAACCACAGGATGAGAAAATGTGGGGCGGGATTTTATACTAATTTACTCAAAAAAGCTTGTATCAGTTTGTAAAATTCCCCTTTAGATCAAAAAAGCCCCTTAACTTAGATAAAGTTAAGGGGCTTTTAATTAGGGCGTGTTGGCCTTTGTGGATTAAATTTGTTCACTCTAGGGACGATTTAATCGCGGCGCGAGATTTGTAACCTAGTGGGCTAAGTAAAAATTGAGCAACAAAGAGTTAATCGCCCCTAGGAAGAACCCGAAGGGCAGCACGTGTTTGGCATTAATGCTGCGTTATCGCCTATTTATGTGGAACAACCACACTACATTGGCTCTGCCTTGTCTAAATACCAAACACACTGCTGCAAAGTTAATCATAAAAGGTCAACACGCCCTATAGATAATTGCTTATGCTTTTTCTAGTAAAGTTCTTGCAACGGTACGCATACCTTGTGTTGTTGCGCCTGCAGCCCACTCGCTTGTGCTACCCATGTTAAATGCAGCAGCAAGGTCTATGTGCACCCAACCTTTACCTTCATTTGGCACAAAGCGTGATAAGAAACCAGCCGCATTAGAAGCACCACCGTAACCACCACCTTTTTGAGGACGGCTATTTGCGGTATCTGCATATGGCGACGGGCAATTTTGTTGATGCCATTTTTCAAGTGGTAATGGCCATGCAGCTTCCATTTCTTGCTCTGCAAAGTCTTGTACGTCACGTACAAGCTCTTTATCAAGACCGAACAATGCATTGTACTCTTGACCAACAGCAACAAGCGCAGCGCCTGTTAGTGTTGCCGCATCAATGATTAATGGCGCGCCAGACTCACCTGCAGCCATTAAGCCATCAGCTAGGACTAAACGGCCTTCAGCGTCAGTATTAACGATTTCAACTGTAGTGCCATTTTTATACGTTAAGATATCACCAAGTTTGTAGGCATGACCTGAAATTAAGTTTTCAGCACAACATAAAAACAATTTAATACGTTTGTTGATACCACGGCTAATAGCAAGTGCTAAGCCTGCAGTTACTGTAGCAGCACCGCCCATGTCGCACTTCATGCCTAACATGCCTTCACTTGCTTTGATTGAGTAACCACCTGAGTCAAAGGTAATGCCTTTACCAACTAAAGCGGCCGCAACAGGTGCGTTTTCGTCGCCCGTTGGGTTGTAATCTAATGCTAATAATACCGGTGGACGCTCACTACCACGGCCTACCGCGTGAATACCAATCCATTGTTGCTCTAATAAAGCATCGCCTTTAATGATTTGGTAGCTTACGTGCTCAGGCGCTAATGACTGAATAAACTCAGCAGCTTTACCAGCTAGGCTCTCTGGGAAAATATCATCCGCAGTGCCATTGATCATTTGACGAGCCCACGTCGCAGCTTGCTTTAACGAAGTCAGCTCTTTGCTGTCTGTTTTTGCATTTTCAACAAACTCAATTGCGTCTAAATTCTTTGGTGATACAAAACCTTGATAAAAAGCCCACTGTGTTTCTGTGCACCAAACATCGCCTACTAAGGCAATATTTTTTAAGCCTTGATTAGCTAACGTACGTGCTGCTTTTTGTACGTTTTTAAGTGTATCTTGCTCAGTTAAATGAACAGTTGCGCCTTGTTCAGTAAAAGAAAGAGCGGCTTTTTCGCCCCAATGTGCGGCAGCGCCCTGCTCGCTAAGTTGAACTAGAAATTTTTCTGACATGTTAGAATACTCTTTGCGCTAAAAATGTTGATTGAGTTTACTACAGCCAACGTCAGTTCCCAACAGCTTGCGATAAATAGCGTTATGAAGTGTGGTTTAATCCGCGTAATGAATCACTTACAATAAAGAAAAACCAATCAGGTAAAGTCATGAAGTTTACTCCTGCATTACAATCAGCCACCTTAATTAAGCGCTACAAGCGCTTTTTAGCCGACTTAAAAACTGCCGATGGCGCAGAGTTTACAGCTCACTGTGCTAATACAGGCAAAATGACGGGCTGCGCAGAGCCTGGGTTTAAGGCTTTTTATTCAACCAGTGATAATGATAAACGTAAGTACCCTCAATCCTTGCAATTAACTCAGAACCAATTCGACCACTTAATTTGTGTTAATACCGCTATTGCAAACCAGGTTGTGCTAGAAGCTTTAAATACAGGCGCGATTGCTGAACTTGTTGACTATCAAACCATTGCTGCAGAAGTAAAATACGGCCAAGAAAATAGCCGTATCGACTTTTTACTAACAGATGAACATAAACCCCATTGCTATGTAGAAGTAAAATCTGTGACATTACTTTCACAAACAGAACCACACTCCGGACAAGGGTATTTTCCGGATGCAAAAACTGAACGTGGCCAAAAACATGTCAGGGAATTAGTAGAAATGGTACAGCAAGGGCATCGTGCCGTTCTGCTTTTTGCAGTTTTACACGACGGTATCAATCAAGTAAGTGCAGCAGAACATATCGATCCGAAATATGCCCAGCTTTTGACTGAAGCTATAAAAAAAGGGGTTGAAGTGATTGCTTATAAAGCAGAAATTTCAGCCAGCCAGATCAGACTGGCTGAAAAAGTACCTTTTATTGCTTAGTCATTGACAGGTCGACTTCATCAATCAGGTTAAGCTCAATATCTTCATCTTTAAAAAGTAAAGGTCTAAGCTTAGCCGACTGAGAATAATAGCGACTTTGATCATCAAAATGTTCTGAATGTGAGTCTGAACTTTGTGACATAGTTAACAAACCTTTTGCCTCAGGGCCATTTTCTGTAAAGTTCATTACAAACATCCAACTAGAGCCATAGTTAACAGGGTATCCCTGCGGCGTTAAGTTTGATGCAAGAGGTTTACCCGTCACAGCATCATTTAGAACAGCATAATCCGTGTAAGGGATCAGTGTCGAACGCGTTAAGTTACTGCGATCATATCTGAACACGTTAAACCCACCTTCCACATGCATAGGACCAGCCCAAGGTAGCTTTTCACCTGAGCCACTGCCACCGGCAAGTGATTTTTCGACAAACTGTAATTCATCTAAGCGACTATCCAGTGCAACATTATTTGCTTGTAAATTATAAACAGCATGTGCCAATGCAGTTAAAGCAACTTTATCTTTGCGTAATGTATTTGGCGTATTAGCAGGGTTAGTCACATCAAAATTGTCATAAAGATGTTGGTCTACATCAAATAAGTGCGCAAACTCACGAAATAGAGCAGCACCTTGCGTATCTAAGTTCATTTTACCATCGGCATTAGCTAATAAATCGCATGCTTGGCTAATATCAACTTGCATACCATTGCTTAATTCTATTGGTAAGTCCCCTTGTGCAAAACATTGTAATGCCAGCTCTTCAAACACTAAACTATCAAGGTAAAAGTGATTACCGACTAATGCCTGCTCTAACTCATCCAGGGTAAATTTAGCATCTTCGCCTCCTCCTTGTTGAAGAAGTTTCAATCCCATTCGTGTTCTTAGTGATAAGGGTTTATGCACATCACCATATTGAGCCGCAAAGCCGATGAGTGGCTCGTTAAGGTTAGTAACCCAATAGCTGTCATTAGAGTTTTGTACATAATCTGTGCGTGTTAATTGCGGCGCTTCATTAAATGGTACTTTGCCTTGGCTTTCAAATAGCTTCATATTGCCAGGAACAATGTCAAAGCCGACGGATTCTCTTAAAGCAACAAGCTCTGGTTGTAATCGAATTGCTAAATTCGCTTGATCTTCAAGCTTTAAAACCGTGCTATCGTCAACATAAAAGACATTACCTTGTTTGTCTGCTGCCATGGTGTTATTGAAAGACACACCATCAAACTCAGCAAAGGCTGCTTTCATATCTTCAAGGCTTACAGCTTGGTTTAAAGCCGACCACTGAGCAACGACATCCATATTAAATTCGTTAGCATCTTTTATCGTAAATGCTTGAGTATCACTCCAACCTAAGCCATTTTCTGCAGGTGTTTCGAGCATTAACCCATGATGGCTGTAATAAAATGGCTTGCTCAACTCGATTGTGCTGCCAGCACCTGTAGCCACTTCAACTGTAACGACTTTTTCAGTAATTGAGTACTGCTCATCTTCAACGCTATAGCTCATTTTATCATTTTCATTTAAAGCCAATTGATAAATTAAAAAGTGGCGCGCAGTCGAAAAAGTATGCGTCCAAGCTACATGCTCATTAAAGCCAATATTAATAACGCCCGGCATTCCCTGAAGACTCCCCCCCATTACATCCATTGCACCAGGTATGGTCAAATGAGACTGCCAAAACCGCAAATTTCCCTCATAAGGAAAATGTGGGTTAGCGAGTAGTCCTCCTTTGCCATTGGCCATCATGTCTTTACCAAGACCCCAGCCATTTGAACCTAAATGTTTATATTTTTTTTCAAGTTTAAATTGCGCAGCTTGCTGAGCAATGTTGTTAGTGATACTAGAAACCGCTGAAGGAGCACCGCTCATTGGTACAGGTAAATATTCATTGCTATCCCCAGGGTTGGCAAAAAAGGCTAACTCTAAGAAATTAGCCGAACTGGCTAACTGTACGGTAGCCATTGAATAGGCAAGCATATCTTGTGCTGTTAGTTGAATTACCCAAGGTTGCGATGCACACTCTGGTGCAAGGTTTTCAACACCGGTGTCTGTTACGTATTTATTAAACCCTTGTACAAACCCCTCGTAGTGGGCGCGGCTGTCTTCATTGAGTTCATCATAATGCTGCAGGGCGTATTCGTTAACTCCCAATGCTTTATAACCAAAGTCTGATATTAAGTGCTGTGAATCTCCACTTCCAGCAACCTTATCTGGGCCATAGTATTTTGAGCGTTCGCCTCGCACTTTAATAATTTGGTCCATTAATAAGCAAGCATGATCTTTTGCATATGCAAACCCTGCTCCAAACGCCAAACTTTCTAAGTTTGCTGCTGTAATATGTGGCACACCATAGGTTGTCCATCGCACATTAGCTTGTAAAGTATTGCCTTCGGAAAATGCAGGAATATCTACTTTTACAACTGGATCTGGGTCGGGGGTAACAACGGGTGCTGTGGTGTCATTGTTATCATTATCTGAGTTACAGCCGACGAGCAAAGCCGCAGCAATACCGATTAGCAGGGGATTGAGTTTCATTGTGGATCCTTATTATGATTGTATGTCCACCCCCCAGCTTGCCTTAAATAGTAGGCTAAATCTTGACCTTTCACGCAAAAAATTGACTTTGCGCGCCAACTAATGCAGCGTTACTTCTATTAAAATAATAATAACTATGAATGACCTATGTTTTATATCAGTTGCCAGATAATTCGCTCACTTGTATTTTTTTTAGAACGCCAAGGCATGTGTAGCAAACAAATTGAAGCTTTGCTCGGTGAACGACTGAAAGATTTGGACGATGTAAGCACCCGCTTTCCTATCGCTGACTATGAGTCACTCATGCACTATGGCGATAAAATATTACAACAAGAGCATATTGGGCTGGAGTTTGGCAACTCTTTAAAAGCACAAAATTGGGGGCTACTAGGTCATGTTGCATTAGTGAGCAAAAACTTAGAAAAAGCACTGGAGCATGCACAGAGATTAAGCAAAACAATACGAAACATTGGTCACATTGAACTCGTTTCTGAAGACGAGTTTTGTCGTCTAAGCTGGCATGCTCAAAGTAACATACAGCATTACATGGTAGATGAATTATTTAGCAGTTGGCTTTCATTTGCTAAGCACTGTTGTCACAATCATGCCGATGTTAGCCTTGAAAAAGTACAGTTGACTAGGCCGATCCCTAACCCAGAAAGTTTAGCTGTTTATAAACAGGTTTTTAATTGCCCTATTGAGTTTTCAGCTAACTCAAACTCTCTTATTTTTAGTAAATCGATTCTTAAATGTCGATTGCAATCTCCTAACCCCGAGCTTGAAAACATTTTATTATCTCAAGTCGATACAGCTGTATCACAGCATGATTATGCCTCGCAGTTAGTTACTTTCATTAATACCCAATTGCCTCACATCCCCACCCTTGAGCAAGCATCAATTCAACTCAATATTAAAAAACGCACTTTACAACGTCACCTTTCAAATCAGCAACTTAGTTTTTCTAAACTCATTGATCAGCAACGAAAACTGCTTGCAAAAGAGATGCTGCTAAAAGGCCTATCTGCACTGGAAATTAGCAACAAGTTAGGTTTTTCTGAACAAAGCGCTCTACAACGCGCCTTTAAGCGTTGGTACAAAACCACGCCAAAAAAGTTTTTAGCTTTATATACTATTTAAGTTGTATTATTTTTTTTTGCCCATATAACTTAGCAAATTTTAAAAAATGACGAGTAGTTAAGGGCTTACCAAACCGCCCATAATTATTTGAGCAATCATTAGCACAAGGTCAAGAGGATTAATTAAAAATAAATTTGCCTCAGTCTAATGATTCTGCTATTTATAGCCGCCGGCTAACGCTGGGCAAAATATTAAGGATTTAGGAGAAAGTTATGCCAGACCAAAAAAGACTAGGGTTATTGGCTCAGGCCGGGTTGGAACCATACCAAGAACAGCCAGGTGAAGAGTACATGAATGAAGCACAACGTGCTCATTTCAAAACAATTTTAGAAGCTTGGCGTAACGATTTACGTAACGAAGTAGACCGTACTAAATCGCATATGCAAGACGAAGCAGCTAACTTTCCGGATCCAGTAGACCGTGCAGCACAAGAAGAAGAATTCTCATTAGAACTTCGTACTCGTGACCGTGAGCGTAAACTGATCAAGAAAATTGAAAAAACGATTCAATTAATCAAAGAAGATGACTTTGGTTTCTGTGAATCATGTGGTATCGAAATAGGTATCCGCCGCTTAGAAGCGCGTCCTACAGCTGATTTATGTGTAGACTGTAAAACGCTTGCGGAAATTAAAGAAAAGCAATCTGGACGCGGTTAATTACATCCTTTAATTAGCCCATGTCTACCACAGCCGTTAACACGCCAATGCGTGAGTATCGTGGCCGCTTTGCGCCATCCCCTTCAGGGCCATTACATTTTGGCTCACTTATAGCGGCTGTGGGTAGCTTCCTTGATGCAAAAGCCAATCAAGGAAAATGGTTAGTACGCATTGAAGATATCGACACAACGCGTGTTGTAAGCGGTGCTAGCGACGATATATTACATACCTTAGAGGCTTACGGTCTTTACTGGGACGAGCCTGTCATATACCAAACCCAGCGTCATGAGCAATACCAAGCCATTGTTGACGAGTTAATTTCGCAAAACCTTGTTTATGCATGTCATTGCACGCGCAAAGAAATTAAAGCAATCGGTGGAATATACCAAGGCCACTGCCGGTATAAAAACCACGCTTTAACTGATTCAGCGCTACGTTTAACCCAGCAATTTGCAACCAGTCACTACCATGATTTAATTCAAGGTGAAGTGTATGTTGATAGCCAACTTGCCAAAGAAGATTACTTAATAAAGCGCAGCGATGGTTTATTTGCTTACCAACTGGTCGTAGTCGCCGATGATATCGCACAAGGTATTACAAGAGTCGTTCGCGGCGCTGATTTACTCGAGCCGACTGCACGACAACTTAGTTTGTTTAAGCAACTAAATAAACCGGCCCCAGAATACGCCCACCTTCCTTTAGCGGTAGCTAAACCAGGTTTTAAGCTATCAAAGCAAAATTACGCCCCCGCAATAGCAAAATCAAATCCAAAGCCCGCGTTGTTCGATGCCTTGCGTTTTTTAGGTTTAAAGCCAGAAAGTTCACTATTATCGTTAAGTATCGAACAGATGTTAGCTTGGGCTGTTGAAACTTACCGCCTTGAACACATACCAAAGGTGCAAGAAATACAAGTTAGCGAGGATCCTAACTCTCCTTTTTGTAACTTTGTTACTATTGAAAAATAAATTGCCAATTTTAAAGGCCGAGTAACTTAATTTTTCAGCCTTGCTGGTATATGATAGCGACCCAAAGTGTGCGAATCATCAACACCTTAATTTAGCGCCATTTAATACACACTGATTACACGTCAATCTCACATCGGCGAAGTATCAAACAAACGCTATACTTGATGAGTCGCAAAGTCCGCGTCGTAGGAGACAGATTATTATTTCTAAGCTTTTTCAATTTTGTCGGCAGATTATTGGCCCAAATGCCACGACATCAAGTGATGCTTTGCCAACGAGCGAGTTACCTTTGGTGATCGAACGCAGTGAACATGGTATTTCACGCAAACAATTTAGCCCAAATGCAATCAAAGTATTGTACCGCCTTAAAGAAGGTGGTTTTGATGCCTACCTTGTAGGTGGTTGTATTCGAGATATATTGTTAGGCCAACAACCAAAAGACTTCGACGTTGTAACAAACGCAACCCCTGAGCAAATCAAAAAGCTATTTCGTAACTGTCGTCTAATTGGTCGTCGTTTTCGTTTAGCCCATATCGTGTTTGGTCGAGAAATTATTGAAGTGGCGACCATGCGCGGCCATCACGAAGCCGAAGAAAGCAAAAATCAAATTAGTCAATCAAGCGAGCACGGCCAACTTCTGCGCGACAATGTCTATGGCAGCATCGAAGAAGATGCCGAGCGCCGTGACTTTTCGATTAATGCACTTTACTACTCAATTAACGACTTTTGTATTTATGACTATGCCAATGGCATTAGCGCGATAAAAGCAAAACAAATAGAGCTGATTGGCGACCCAGAAACGCGTTACCGTGAAGACCCTGTGCGCATGTTACGCGCAGTGCGTTTTGCCACCAAACTAGGAATGAGCATTGCACCTGGCACCGAAAAGCCAATTAAAGACCTTGCTAATTTACTCGACCATATTCCGCCAGCTCGTTTGTTTGAAGAATCACTCAAATTATTCTTAAACGGCAAAGCAGAAGAAAACTACTTAATGCTTCGCCAGTATGGTTTATTCAAAGCATTATTCCCTGCGCTTGATAAAATCTTAGATGCCAACCCTGAAGGCTTTGAACATACATTTATCCTGCAAATGTTTAAAAACACCGATAAACGTATTAATGCTGATAAAAAAGTCACTCCAGCCTTTATTTTTGCAGCCCTTTTGTGGTTCCCATTACTGAGCATTGCTAAAAAATTACAACAACGCGATCAACTTTCAGAGTACGATGCATTTGCACAAGCGATGAACAAAGTACTGAGTGAAAACGCACAACATGTAGCAGTACCAAAACGCTTCACACTGGGTGCACGCGATATTTGGCATATTCAGCAACGTCTTGATAAACGAGGTGGTCAACGTGCTTATAGGCTGACTCAACAGCCTCGCTTCAAGGCAGCCTATGATTTCTTACTATTGCGTGTGCAAGCTGGTGAAGAGCAGCAAAAAGAGCTTGCTGATTGGTGGACAACCTACCTAAGCCAAGACATTAATGGCCAAAAAGAGATGGTTAAAAATTTAGGACACCAAGGTGGCCCTAAGCGCCGTCGTCGCCCACGCAAGAAAAAAGTAGACTAAGTATGCATACCGTTTATTTAGGTTTAGGTGCCAATTTAAACGCGCCACGTAAACAAATTCATGCTGCTGTCGCTGCCCTAAAAGCATTAGAAGATGTTGAGTTTGTTTGTGTATCCCATGATTACGCAAGCAAACCCATGGGGCCACAAGATCAACCCGATTATGTAAATGCGGTCGCATGTGTTAAAACTGCACTTATGCCAGAGCAGTTGCTTGATTTAACGCAAGCCATTGAGCTTGAGCATGGCCGTGTTAGAAAAGAACAGCGCTGGGGTCCGCGTACCCTTGATATAGATATTTTATTGTTCGGTAATGACGTAATAGACACCCCTCGCTTAACCGTGCCTCATTATGGCCTAACAGAGCGAGAGTTTGTTGTTTACCCCTTGTTGGAAATTGCACCAACACTTGTACTACCGAATAATCAATCACTTGCTGATATAACAAAAACGTTGCCTTTAAACGATTTACAACAACTCCCTCAGCAGTAATCAACCAAGGCTAAGCCTTAGAGGAAATTATGTCTAAAATCACCGTTTCAACCTTGAATAAAATGAAACAAGAACAACAAAAAATCACCGCATTAACAGCTTACGATGCCAGTTTTGCTAAATTGTTTCATGATAATGGCGTCGAGGTGATTTTAGTTGGTGACTCTTTAGGTATGGTATTGCAAGGTGCTGATGACACATTAGCAGTAACCAATACAGAGATTGCTTATCATACACGCTGCGTACGTGCTGGTAGCCGCGAATTATTTGTAATTGCTGACTTACCCTTTATGACCTATGCCAACCCAACTGATGCCTGTAAAAATGCTGCAGAGCTGATGCGTGCTGGGGCAAACATGATCAAGCTTGAAGGTGGCGAATGGCTGCACGACAGCATTCGTGCGATGACTCAACAAGGTATTCCAGTATGTGGCCACCTAGGCTTAACACCTCAGTCAGTGCATGTATTTGGAGGTTTTAAAATTCAAGGTCGTGAGCAATCTCAAGCCGATAGAATGGTTAGCGATGCGAAAGCACTTGAGGCGGCAGGTGCGCAGTTACTTGTTTTAGAATGCATACCAAGTGAGCTTGCTAAACGTATTACTGATGAGCTAAACATTCCTACTATTGGCATTGGAGCAGGTAATCAAACTGATGGACAAATCTTAGTTATGCACGACTTAGTTGGTATTTCAGCAGGCTATATTCCTAAGTTTTCAAAGAATTTCTTATTAGAAACCGGCAATATGCCAGCAGCAGTGCAAAAGTATTGTGAAGATGTAAAAAGTGGTGCTTTCCCAAGTACCGAACACGAGTTTAAATAAATGCAATCAATCACTGAAATCAAATCGTTACGCAGCCAAATCAAAGCTTGGCGTCAAGCAGGCCTGAGCATTGCACTAGTGCCTACTATGGGCAATTTACACCAAGGTCACTTTTCACTGGTAGAAAAAGCCAAAACCTTGGCTGATAAAGTGGTTGTGAGTATCTTTGTGAACCCAATGCAGTTTGGGGCTAACGAAGATCTTGATAGCTACCCACGTACACTTAACGAAGATAAACAAGGTTTAGCTGAACTCGGTACTGATATCGTGTTTACACCCTCCGTTGAGACAATCTACCCAAATGGGTTAGGCGAACAAAGCTTTGTCGATGTGCCGGGTGTTTCTATGGGTTACTGTGGCGGCTCGCGCCCTGGCCACTTCAAAGGCGTCGCAACCGTTGTCACTAAGTTATTTAATTTAGTACAGCCTGACTTTGCTTGTTTTGGTGAGAAAGACTTTCAGCAGCTGCAAGTGATAAAAACCATGACACGCGATTTATCTATCCCTGTAGAGATAATTGGCGTACCTACTTGCCGTGAAATCTCTGGGTTAGCAATGAGCTCTCGTAATGGCTATTTATCTGATGAGCAAAAAGACACCGCAAAAGTACTGTTTGCCACACTAAATAATACTGCAACTGCACTTAAACAAGGCAGCGCAGACATTGCAGCACTTGAGGCAGATGCAAAATTACAGCTTGAAAAGGCAGGCCTTAAACCTGACTATTATGCGGTAGCAGAGCGCTCAACATTAAAGCCTGCAACAACGGCTGATAAACAACTTGTTATTTTAGCTGCAGCCTACTTAGGCTCAGTACGTTTAATTGACAATTTACAAGTTGAGCTGGATTAAATAGCAACAATCTGGGTAAGATGGATTGCAAAGAAAAGACATAAACTAGGGATAAGCATGAAAAAACTACCTGCAATTGCAGCAACATTATTTGCTATGACATTACTGTCTGCTTGCTCAAATAAAATTGACAACCCAGAAATGCAACAATGCGCTCAACAAAACTACCAATGCGAGGCAAGCTGTGAACAACAAAGCACTGCTGATGGCTTAGTTCATAAGGTGTGTAGTAACAAGTGCATTGAAGCTTATAATCAATGTAAAGCTAATGCCGAAAAATTAGGTGAAGTTAAATAATACTTACTTTTAGCTCGCTTATTAGGGCACTGAAACCTGTTCGGTGCCTGCACTTCTCTTCTCGATTACAATTTCATTTCCATAATTAAGCCTCTGGTAATTTTGTTCATATTTTTGTTTACCCTTTAATCTATTCATATTAGGGCAAGCTTTCGTTCATTAAACTTCTCTATATTGGTGACGAATAAACAACTGCAACCATGTAATTGTTTCTCACTAATTTCAAAATTTTACTCTTCGCATTTAACTGCACCAACTCAAAGTCATTGAGATTATTAGTTTTTATTTTGGGTTCAGTAATTGCTAAGGGATATGAATTAACGTGATTTACGGCTAAAGGAAAATTGAATGAGACCAGAAACTCGAACCAAGCTCTTCAGTGCTGCTAAAAAGAAGACCTTATTGGGCGTATTATTAGCCATGAGCGCAGGTCATACATACGCAATTGAAGAACAAGATCAATCAAACGTAACTAAAACAGAACAAACAGCCGTTAAAGTTCAAGCAGCCGAAAATGAAAAACTGGCCTCAAAGGAAAAGGCTGCTGTTGAGCTTAAGCCTGAGATGATCACTATTCCGCAAGAAAAGCTATTTGATGTTATCACTGCGCGTGCTAAAAAACTCGCTTCAGAGCCTTATGTAGCCCCGAAAGATCTTGAACTTGAGGCGCTCACAAGCATCAATTACCAAGACTACCGTGCAATCCGTTTTCGTACTGAGCAAGCAATTTGGAAAGATCAAAGCCTTTATGAAGTGCAGTTGTTCCACCCAGGATTTTTATATCGTTCACCGGTTGCAATTAATACTCTTGAACAAAACGCTGAAGTAAAAAGTTTACCTTTTAAAACAGATTACTATCGTTATGATGCAACTGCTGCCCCGTTAGAGCAAGAGATCAGTACCGCGATTGCCAATACACAACTTGGCCATGCAGGTTTTCGTTTGCATTTTCCACTGAACAACAACCAGTACAAAGATGAAGTGGCTGTGTTCCAAGGTGCTTCATATTTTCGTTTAGTTGGTCCGCACCAAGTATATGGTCTGTCAGCCCGTGGGCTTGCGGTGGATACTGCTCTTAGTTCAGGTGAAGAATTCCCTGTATTCAAAGAGTTCTGGTTAGTAAAACCAGCACCCGAAGATACCACTATCGTGCTCTACGCATTATTAGATAGCCCATCTGTGTCGGGCGCCTATCGTTTTGAATTAACACCTTCGACCAACACTGAAGTGAAAACTCAAATGCAAATTTTCGCCCGCAAAGACATCAAAAAGCTTGGTATTGCCCCGCTAACAAGTATGTTCTACCACGGTGAAAACAGTACAAAGTTCTTCGACGACTACCGCCCTGAAGTACATGACTCTGACGGCCTTCTAATGCAATCAGAACAAGGTCAATGGGTTTGGCGCGCACTGAATAACCCGAAGAAGCTAAGTGTCACTTCGTTTAGCTACGATAACCCGAAAGGCTTTGGTCTTGCACAGCGAGACCGTGACTTTAATAACTACCTTGATACCGAAGCACATTATCACAACCGTCCGAGTATGTGGATTGAGCCAGAAGGTAATTGGGGTAAAGGGCGCGTTGAGTTAGTAGAGATCCCAACAGATACAGAAACCAACGACAATATTGTTAGCTACTGGGTGCCAGAGCAGCCAATGAAAGCCGGTGACAGCTTAAGCTTTAGTTACAAGCTTTCGACTTTCAATGCCACGCTTGCAACTCAAGATAAAGCGAGTGTGTTAAGAACTCGAATTGGTAGTGCAGCATTACCTGGTGAAGACAATCCACCACCAAAAAGCCACCGCCAATTTACCGTTGATTTTAGTGGCGAAACCATTAATCAACTATCAGCTAATTTTGCCATGCAAGCGGATCTTACACTCTCTGCTGGGCAAATAAGCGATAAAACGGTACAGCAGTTACCAAACAATCAAGGATGGCGCGTAGCCTTTAAAGTGGCGCCAGAGGGAGATAAGCCAGTTGATATGCGCTTATCGTTAAAACTACGTGATAAAGAAATCAGCGAGGTATGGAGCTATGTCTGGTATCCAAACGACGTCCAATAGTAAAGCGTTAGAAGCAACAGCAATGCCATTTAAGAAAACCCGCGCTTGGCTTTTTTCGAGCCTAGCGCTCAGCATTACCGCCTATGGCGTGTGGATCATGTTCGATATTTTAAATTCTAACGGCATGACACCGCTTGAGTACGCTTTACTGGCATTATTTACAGTCACCTTCGCGTGGATTGTTACAGCCTTTTGTAGTGGCTGTATGGGCTTTATCTTGCAATTATTTCGTATTGACCCGTTGACCTTAAAACGTCAAAAGCCAATCGAGATTAATCAGCATGCCTTGAGCCAAACGAAAACAGCCATTGTTATGCCTATCTACAACGAAGATACAGAGCGTGTAATTGCCGGTTTTGAGGTTAGCCTTCGCTCGCTAGCCAAAACAGGACAAATGCCACATTACGATTTTTACTTACTTAGTGATACGCAAGACCCTGAAATCGCACGTAATGAACTAAAAGCATGGAATGCTCTCACTAAGCGTTTAGGTGATTTAGCTGCGCATACTTTTTATCGTCGCCGTGAAGACAACAAACACCGTAAAGTAGGTAACTTAACTGATTTTTGTGAACGTTGGGGCAGCCAATACGATCATATGATTGTGCTTGATGCCGATAGCATTATGACGGGTCAATGTATGCTTGAACTGACTTCTAGCATGATCAGCAATCCAAAATCAGGTTTGATCCAGACGATCCCTATTCCGGTTCGCCAAGACACGTTTTTTGGTCGCTTTTTACAGTTTGCATCGATTTTATATAGCCCAATGTTGGCAACTGGTTCTGCTTTTTGGCAAACAAACCAAGCAAACTACTGGGGTCACAATGCAATTATTCGCGTTGAAGCATTTACAAAATGCTGCGGCCTGCCAGTTTTAAAAGGCAATGCCCCATTTGGCGGTGAAATCTTAAGTCATGACTTTGTTGAAGCCTCACTGCTACACCGTAGTGGTTGGGATGTGTTACTGCTGAGTGATGTTGAAGGTAGCTACGAAGAAGTGCCAAGTAACATTCTCGATTACGCAATTCGAGATAGACGATGGGTGCAAGGAAATATCCAGCATTTAGGTTTATTGCCAAAATCTGGCCTGAAGCTAATGAGTAAAATGCACTTTTTATTTGGTGCCACAGCGTATATTTCATCGTTAATCTGGTTATCAATGCTGGCATTAAGTACATTAGATGCAGTGACTCGTGCTCTTAATAGCGACGTATACTTTAACCATGCTTATCAGCTTTTCCCAACCTGGCAAATTGCCAAAACGGATCTAATTGATTCGTTGTTATTCATTACTGCCGTATTACTGTTACTACCTAAATTAATGGGTATTATTGTGACTTTAGTACACCGTAATAAAGCCTTTGGTGGCACGATGAAGCTAATTGCAGGTTCACTCATCGAAACGGTTTTTGCTATTGTGATTGCGCCGCTAATGATGGTATTCCATAGCTATTTTGTCGTGTGCGTATTTTTAGGCAAAAAAGTGAGCTGGGATGCACAGCCTCGTGAAGGTAGAATGGTACCGTGGAAGGAAGCGATTGGTTATACGTTATTTTCGACTATTACCGCGATTATTTGGGGCTCGGTTGCTTACTATTACACACCGACCTTCTTTTGGTGGTTATCACCTATTTTAGTGGGCCTTATTTTAGCAGCGCCAATTGTACGTTACTCAAGCAGCATCGGCTTAGGTGTGAAAATGCGTAAAATGGGCTTATTCTTATGTCCAAGTGAAGTTGAAAACGATGATACCTTAGCGGCACTTCGTGTACATCAACAAGAAATTGGTTTACCTAAGGATGAGCACGCTGACTTTAGTGTACCTGCACTACCTAATGAATACCCAACGGTAATGCCAATTCAAAGCTTTAAGGCTCCCTCGGGTAAAAAGCGTAAGCAAGTACGCCTTGCTCAGCAACGCATTAAGGCAAAATTATTTGCTAAAAGCTAAACGAAAAAAAACCGCTCAATGAGCGGTTTTTTCATCTATGTCTGTATGGTTGTTACAGAAGGCCTAGCTTTTTAAGTTCAGCCATTGCCATTTTGCCTGAAAGTGGCACATAACCATCTTTCTCAACAATTTTTTGACCATCTACAGAAAGAACCATTTTTAAGAACTCTGCATCGATAGGTGAAAGCGGCTTGTTAGGGTGCTTGTTCACGTAAACGTATAAGAAACGAGATAGTGGGTATTTACCTGTTGCTACGTTTTCTAATGTTGCATCAACAAAGTTGTCGCCTTTCTTAGAAAGTGGAACCGTACGTACACCTGATGTTTTATAACCGATACCTGAGTAACCAATCGCGTTCACTGAAGAAGAGATTGACTGTACTACAGATGCAGAACCAGGTTGTTCGTTTACGTTGTTACGGAAGTCACCTTTACAAAGTGCTTTCTTCTTGAAGTAACCGTAAGTACCCGATACTGAGTTACGACCGTAAAGCTGGATATCTTTTGCTGCCCAATCGCCCTCAAGACCTACTTCGCTCCAACGATTAACCTGTGCATCAGCACCACATTTACGTGTTGAAGAGAAAATCGCATCAACTTGGTCAATACGTAAACCTTTGATTGGGTTATCTTTGTGTACGAATACAGCAAGAGCATCGATTGCAACGCGTACTTCAGTTGGCTTGTAGCCGTAACGCTTTTCGAATGCTTCAATTTCTTTTGACTTCATACGACGGCTCATTGGGCCGAAGTTTGCTGTCCCTTCAGTTAATGCTGGAGGAGCAGTTGAAGAACCCGCTGCTTGGATTTGAATGTTTACGTTTGGATAGAAGCGCTTGTACTCTTCTGCCCAGAACGTCATCATGTTTGCAAGCGTGTCAGAACCTACAGATGAGAAGTTACCAGAGATACCACTTACTTTAGTGTACTCAGGCATATCTTTATCAACTGCAGCTGCTTGTGCTGATACAAATGTTGTTACAGCCACACCCATTGCGGCAACGAGATTTTTGAATTTCATAGGGGTTACTCCGATTTGTTCGTCCCATTTCCTAACTGCGGTCTACTCTAATGACACTAGATGACAGTTAGATTACCCTTAAATGACATTTTTATGACTTTGCAGTTTTTTTAATATTATCTGTTAAACGCACGACTTTTTCGCTACCAAATGCAAACGCAAAGGTCGAGCCTTGGCCTAATTTACTGCTGATATCTAAACGACTGTCATGCCTTGTAAGTACATGTTTTGTAATCGCTAAACCTAATCCTGACCCACCTGTAGTGCGGCTACGAGCCTTATCAACACGATAAAAACGTTCCGTTAAACGGTTAATATGTTCAGCGGCAATACCATCACCATTATCGGTCACACTAAACGCGGCTTGGTTATTTTTAAGCTGCCAATCAACCACAATCTTGCCACCGGGCTTGGTGTAATGAATGGCATTAAAAACAAGGTTAGAAAAGGCACTTCGTAATTCGTCTTCAGCCCCTTTAATGTCTAAACTCGCATCAACATTAAAAATAAGCTCATGGCCTTTATCTTGGTTTAATGACTGTGCTTCGGTTTGAATATAGGTAAGTAGCTGCGGCACATTGACAGGCTTATCGTTATCTTGACGACGTGCCCCTTCAATACGCGACAACGATAATAATTGATTAACTAGACTGTCCATGCGCTTACATTGTTCAAGCATGGTAGTTTGCGCTTTTTGCCACATTGCAGGAGGTGGTAAGCTATCTGAATCAAGCATTTCTAAGTAACCGGTTACCACTGTAAGTGGTGTTCTCAGCTCATGAGAAACATTGGCCACAAAATCTTTACGCATCTGCTCAAGTTGCTTTAAGCGAGTAACATCACGCACCACCATCATCAACTGTGAACTTGCATAGGGCATAACACGAAACTCTAAGGTTTGATCGTAGCTGTGGCCACCATCAAGCTCGAGCGGTTCATCGAAACAGGCTTTATGCATGTACTTTGCAAACTTAGGATCGCGAATAAGATTATCTAAGCGTTGCCCATGATCGGTAGGCCACTGTAACCCTAAAACCTTTAAAGCCAATTGGTTACACCAAATGATGCTGAGATCTTTTTGTAAAACCACTACCGCATCAGGCACAGCCTCGGCGCCATCACGAAAGCGGCGTATTAAGTCTGCAAGTTCATTACGTTTTTTACGGTTTCGATGTTGTAAGTGATAGATCCCTTCAAAGACTTGCTCCCACGCTCCCTCCCCTTCGGGTGGGTTGAAACTACGTTGATTAAGAAGCCAATCGCTGAGGCGATATAATTGATGATAATGCCAAATTAGCAGTGCAAAAGAGCCTAAAAATAAAAGCAAAAAAGGCGCACCTACAAGTACGCCAACTAATAACAAGGGTAAGAAATACATAAACAGGCGTTTTGCTAACGCCTGTTTATTCACTACTCGATACATACACTCACTTTACCTTAAGTATGTAAATTAGCTTGTTAAGGTCATTGCTATGACACTTATAATTTACTTGAAAAACGATAGCCTGCACCGCGAACGGTTTGTACTAAACGGTCATGCCCTAATGGTGCAATCGCTTTACGTAGACGACGAATATGTACATCAACTGTACGGTCTTCTACATATACATTTGTTCCCCATACATGATCAAGTAATTGTTCACGGCTGTAAACACGTTCTGGATGCGTCATGAAGAAATGGAGTAATCTAAATTCAGTAGGCCCCATATCCAATTCACTCCCTTCTGAGGTTACACGGTGTGAGATTGGGTCAAGGCGTAAGCCATGGACTTCAATGGCTTCTTCTAATGAGGTTGGTGAAACACGGCGAATAACCGCTTTAATGCGCGCCATTAATTCTTTTGGAGAAAATGGTTTGGTTACGTAATCATCAGCACCTACTTCAAGGCCGCGTACTTTGTCTTCTTCTTCACCGCGAGCAGTCAGCATGATGATAGGAATTTGACGAGTGTATTCGTTTTGCTTAAATTTCTTAGCAATTTGAATACCGCTACCACCAGGTAACATCCAATCTAATAAAACCATATCTGGGTATGGTTCAACCATAGCTTCAATCGCAGAGTCATAATCTTCTGCTTCAATTGCTTGAAAACCATTTTGCTCTAAAACAAAAACCAGCATCTCTCTGATAGGCGCTTCGTCATCGACGACTAGTACTTTACGTGACATTCCAATTTATCTCTTTCGTTAGCGAACTGGTTTCATTATTATGACTAAGTATGACATTTTTATGAAAGTCTAACGAGTAATTGAAAAAGCGCAAAAGAATCAATGCAAAAATAGCCATTTTTTACGCTTAAATAGTAAATTTCGGATTAAAAGTCATACCTTAAAGTGACTGCAAGATGATCTTCATCAGCATTATTATCTAGTGAAAATTGCGTATACCACATATACATACGTGCTTGTTTTGACAGGCTTCGTTCAACGCCAACAGAGGTACCACTCCCTGAATCTTTCAACTTACCAAAGCTGCCATCAGTATCTTGGTATTGCGCCAATAACTTATATTTATCGATTTTGTAAGATGCGCTCACTAAAAAGCCATCTTCTTTATCGGAACCTGTAACTTTTTCGCTTTGTTGATACATACCGCCTAAGGTTAAATCGCCTAATTTACCTTGCGCCGTAAACCGCGTTGTATCATAACCGGCTACTTTACTGTCATGGGCAACACTAACAAAGTAAGGCGTTTTTTTAAATTTACTATCACCATACATAAATGCCGCAGAAACACCGGTTTCTTCATCTTGTTTGGAGTTATCTTCAGCAATGTAGGTGACCACAAATTGCATATTGCCGACAATTGGCGAGCTATAATGAACCACATCGCCAAGGCGATTTTCGCCATTAAATAAGGCTTTAACATCACCATTAAAGTCGTTCATTAAATCAATTTTACCCTGCGATACTTTTAACGCTGTATCATGTCGACCAAGTACTACCTGCCCATAACTGCCTTGAAGACCAACATATTGGTTACGCGCGGTAATATTCTCTTCAGTTTTACCATCGCTGTCTTGATCTGCCGCATTTACAGCAAATTCAAACTTATATACGGCTTTTAACCCATCGCTTATTTCACCGCTGCCTTTGATCCCCATACGAGAGTTATAGCTTTCAACAGACGTTTTACTGCCCTCGCCAGTGTCGCTATTAGCAACCCCTAAATGGGCCCGACCATACACATCTACAGCTTCGGCAGCACTATGAAAAGAAATAATGCACATTGCAAAGCTCGACAACATCATGGCAGGTTTATTCATGGTAGCGATCCTCAATTTAAGCAATAACTTAAAAATCGAACATAAAGGGCTTTTGGTCAAGGCAAGGAGACTATATTTCACATAAAAATCACGGATCACTGATCTACCAACTTAATCAGATCAGGATCAGATTTTTACTAAGAAGATCAACTTCAGATCAGTTTTTTACTTAGAGAATAAGATAACTTGTTGATTTAATGTTAAGAGGCTCAGCATTTCGTTTAAAAGATGAGCAAAGAAAAGCCTGTGATCAGTATACAACTAGTAAAATAATGATCCGTGAAAGCTAAGGTTAGTAAAACAGTGATCCTGAAAAACACGAGTAAGTATATCGCTGATCCGTCTTGATCGAATCATAAAAAAACCGGCATAAAGCCGGCTTTTTCAACTTATTGTCAATTACTTGATTTGTGGATCAAGTTCACCTGATAAATATTTAAGATGCATATCATCTAAAGAGATAGGCTTGATCTTACCAGCTTGACCTGCCGTACCAAACGCTTCGTAGCGAGCAACACAGATCTCAGTCATTGCTTTCGTTGCTTCAGCTAAGTATTTACGTGGATCGAAGTTAGCTGGGTTTAAAGCTAAGTGGCGACGAATTGCACCTGTAGATGCTAAACGAAGATCGGTATCGATATTTACTTTACGAACACCGTATTTAATACCTTCGATAATTTGCTCTACTGGCACACCATAGGTTTCAGGGATTTCACCACCGTATTGGTTGATCACTTCTAACCACTCTTGTGGCACTGAAGACGAACCATGCATTACCAAGTGCGTGTTAGGAATACGCGCGTGGATCTCTTTGATGCGATCAATCGCTAAGATATCGTCTGTTGGTGGACGCGTGAATTTGTAAGCACCATGTGATGTACCACAAGCAATAGCAAGTGCATCAACTTTAGTTTTACGAACGAAATCAGCGGCTTCTTCAGGATCTGTTAGCATTTGATCAGTAGATAATTTACCTTCTGCACCCACGCCGTCCTCTTCACCTGCTTCACCTGTTTCAAGTGAACCTAAAACACCTAACTCGCCTTCTACAGACACACCACAAGCATGTGCCATTTCAACGGTTTGACGAGTAACATCAACATTGTATTCATAACTTGAAGGAGTTTTACCATCAGACATTAATGAGCCATCCATCATAACTGATGAAAAGCCTAACTGGATTGAACGCTGACATACACCTGGTGAAGTACCGTGGTCTTGGTGCATTACGACTGGAATATGTGGCCATTCTTCAACGGCAGCTAAAATCATATGACGAATAAAAGGGGCACCAGCATAGGCACGTGCGCCTGCTGAACCTTGTACAATTACCGGGCTGTTTGTTTTGTCAGCCGCTTCCATAATTGCGCGCATTTGCTCTTGGTTATTAACGTTAAAAGCAGGTACGCCGTAACCATTTTCAGCTGCATGATCAAGAAGTTGTCGCATACTGATTAAAGCCATTTGGTATTCTCCAAATTGTATCGACAGTAGTTTCCTACTATCTAGTTTGAACGGATAAGTTATTTTTTGATGCATCACTGCATCACGAAAAGCTCGCGCCTACCGTAACAGCTGTAAATAAAACGAGGGTGAGAGGTATTTTATTAACAGCTAAACCAGCGTAATTACCTAATAACTACGCTGGCATACGCACTAATTACTTAGCACGTTCTTCAAGCATAGCAACTGCTGGTAATTTTTTCCCTTCTAAAAATTCAAGGAAAGCACCACCACCGGTTGAAATGTAAGAAACTTTATCGGCAATGCCGTATTTATCAATCGCTGCAAGCGTATCACCGCCACCAGCAATCGAGAATGCACTTGAGTTAGCAATCGCATCAGCAATAGCACGTGTGCCGTTGCCAAATTGGTCAAATTCAAATACACCTACTGGACCATTCCATACAACGGTGCCTGCATTAGCAATGATTTTTGCTAATTGGTTTGCTGTATCAGGACCAATATCGAAGATCATGTCTTCGTCTGTTACTTCATTCACATCTTTTAGTGTTGCCACTGCAGATTCTGAGAACTCATTACCTACAACAACATCAGTTGGTACAGGGATTTCACCGTTATTAGCTTTTGCTGCCGCACTTAATTTGTTTGCTTCATCAATTAAATCAGCTTCAAATAAAGACTTACCTACTGAGTGACCTGCTGCTGCGATGAAGGTATTAGCGATACCACCACCTGTTACAAGTTGGTCAACCACTTTAGAAAGTGAATCAAGTACAGTTAACTTAGTCGATACTTTAGAGCCACCAACGATAGCAACTAAAGGACGAGCTGGGTTATCAAGCGCTTTACCTAGTGCGTCTAACTCTGCCGCAAGTAGTGGACCAGCACATGCAACATCAGCAAATAAACCCACACCGTGAGTCGATGCTTGTGCACGGTGAGCCGTACCAAATGCGTCCATTACGTAAACATCACATAATGCAGCTAGTTTTTTAGACAATGCTTCGTCGTTTTTCTTTTCGCCAGCGTTAAAACGCACGTTTTCGAAAACAACCACTTCGTTATCAGCAACGTCTACGCCTTCTAGGTAGTCTTTTTCAAGACGAACTGTTTGCTCAAGGGCATCATTTAAATAATTAACCACAGGGGCAAGTGAAAACGCTTCATCATATTCCCCTTCCGTAGGGCGGCCAAGGTGTGACATCACCATTACTTTAGCACCTTTTTCTAACGCTAATTTGATAGTTGGTAATGCTGCACGAATACGCGCATCAGAGGTCACTTTACCTTCTTTTACAGGCACATTTAAATCTTCACGAATTAACACGCGTTTGCCGTTTAAATCTAAATCTGCCATTTTAATGACCGACATGGACTTCTCCTTAGTTAACGATACTAATATTATATTTATAAATTATTGGCTTACAGCCATCATCGCACGCGCAGTGTCGAGCATACGATTCGCAAAGCCCCACTCATTATCGCACCACACTAACAACTTTATCAGTCGTTTATGACTAACACGTGTCTGAGTGCCATCTATGATACAAGAATGTGGGTCATGATTAAAATCTACCGATACCAATGGCTCTTCAGTGTAACTTAAAATACCGTCAAGGCGATCTTTTGCAGCTAACTTAAGTGCTTGATTGACAGTCGCTAAATTCACATCAGTATTCACTGTTACACTTAAATCCATTGCAGTCACGTTGATAGTGGGTACCCTAACAGCAATGGCTTCAAAGCGACTATGAAACTTAGGCAAAATGCGCTCAATACCACGCGCAAGCTTTGTATCTACCGGAATGATAGACTGGCTTGCAGCGCGAGTACGACGCAAATCATGATGATACGCATCAATCACTTGTTGATCATGCATCGAGGCATGAATCGTCGTAATAGCCCCAGATTCAATCGAAAATGCGTCATCTAACACTTTAATTACTGGCACAATACAGTTTGTGGTACATGAACCGTTTGAAACAATCGTATGTTCAGCTTTTAGCTCATCATCGTTAATACCATACACAATTGTGGCATCAACATCAGCATCTGCAGGCTGTGAAAACAATACTTTTTTTGCGCCCGCAGCTAAGTGTAGTTCTGCATGTTCACGAGAGTGATACACCCCTGTACATTCAAGAACCACATCAACATCAAGAGTTTGCCAAGGCAGTTCTGCAGGGTTTTCTTCTGCAAATAAGGCTATAGAGTCGTTAGCAACCGTTAAAGTATCTTCGCCAAGATTAACTGGAAATGAAAAGCGGCCATGAGATGTATCGTATTTAAGGAGATGGGCAATGCCCTTAGGGTCGGCTAATTCGTTAATAGCGACAATTTTGATTTGATCTTCAAGCCCAGACTCATACAGAGCACGGACGATGTTGCGCCCGATTCGACCAAAACCATTAATTGCAAGTTTGATTGCCATGAAGAAGAAAATCCACTCTATTTGCTTGCAGATAAAGGCAGCTGCCTTTTAGATGGCGGTATTGTAATCGACCTTTGAAGTTTTTATAAGAGGGCAAGGTAAATAAAACTACTTTAACAACCCTAGATGGCTCAATTTTGGTAATCGACCTGAAGAGTTTTTATAAGAGGTCAGCCAAAATAAAAATTGCTTAGCATATTTTAGATGGCTCAATTTTGGTAATCGACCTTACACATTATTATAAGAGGTCAGGTGAAATAAAAGTTGCTTAGCATGTTTTAGATGGCTCAATTTAGGTAATCGACCTGAAGAGTTTTTATAAGAGGTCAGGTGAAATAAAAGTTGCTTAGCATATTTTAGATGGCGCAGTTTTGGTAATCGACCTGAAGAGTTTTTATAAGAGGTCAGATGAAATAAAAGTTGCCTAACACTTTTTAGATGGCGCAGTTTTGGTAATCAACCTGAAGAGTTTTTATAAGAGAGTAAGATAAATAATGCTACTTAAGTTAGTAAATTACCACTCACCTTAACTCTAATTAAAAAGTGAGTTAGTTGCCCAACCCTCACGCTAGTGCTAACATTTGTACACACATAGATGAGGAGTCTAGCATGGATACCAGAATTCAATTTCGAGTTGATGAAGAAACTAAACGACTTGCCCAGCAAATGGCACAAAGCCAAGGTAAAACACTTAGTGATGCTTGTAGAGAACTCACTGAACAACTAGCTGAGCAACAAAGAAAAGCGCTGTCTCATGACGCTTGGTTAACAGAGCAAGTAAATCAAGCTTTTGATAAATATGAGGCTGGTGAAAGTACTTTTATCGACAACGAAACAGCTAAATCCCGCATGGCTGAGCGTAAAGCAAAAATACGCAATAGAGGCAATCTATGATCCTGTGGGAAGATGAATCTTTAAATGATCGTGAAAAAATCTTCGAATATCTTTATCACTTTAATCCAAGTGCTGCAGACAAAACCGATGAGCTTATTGAAGCCAAGGTAGAAAATTTATTAGCACAGCCTTTGATGGGTGTAGAGCGTGCTGGCATTAAAGGACGACTGCTCATTATTCCAGAAATATCGATGATTATTTCCTATTGGGTTGAGGATGACACAATACGTGTAATGCGTGTTTTACATCATAAACAAAAGTTTCCTCAAGACTAAATAGCGGCTTTAAGTTAAATCAGCTCCCCTACTTTCAATGCCTTACCACGACTAATTTGATGACACTGGGCTAAGAATAACTCGGCTGTTGCCATGGCATCCGTAAGAGCATGGTGCGAGCTATAATGCGGTAAGTTGTAGCGTTTACGGCATTCGCTAAGTGTTAAGTCATCGTGGCCAATTTCGTGGCCTTGCTGGTGCAGGCGTTTTTTTTCAATAACAAAGGTATCAAGAATTAAACGCGCTTTTGCATCTAAGCCAAGCGTTCTGCAGGCTTGTTTTAAAAACCCCCAATCAAGTGCCGCGTTATGAAACACTAAAATGCACTCACCAAAATGCTGATGCAGCTTACCAAGAATGCTTTCGAGGCTTTCACCTGTATCTATATCTTGTTTTGCAATACCGTGATAAATCGGGCTTTGCTCTAAGCTTTGCACGTCTTTATTTATTAAGTGCTGCGCACCGCTGAGTTTAATGCATTGATCTTCTATCATCACCCACGCCACCGAGACAATTTCGTGCTGGCGAGGATCTAGCCCCGTTAATTCCATGTCTATCACTATGTAGCGTTCTTTATAGGCATCAGCTGCCAAGAGTTGCTTGCGCGCTAAATACCGACTTAACCAGCGTTTAACCATACCCTCTCCTATAAACTACCGCGAGCAAACTTAAATGCGGCGGCTTGTTGCGCCTGCTTAACCAAATAAAATGCTTCTTTTAATTGATGTCGCTCTAATGAATTCAACGCATTTGGGTTAATACAGTTGCTAGGCAATCCCTCTTCGTTAATTTGCGTGCCTAAACGCAGCTGGGTTAAAAAGCGCCAACAGTCTTTTAAGTTATAGAGATCATCTTTATTGAGTAACGAAAATTTCATTAACGCATCAATACGCTCTTGCGTATTAGCACGCTGAATACCCGCTTTGAGGGAATATAAACGTACTATGTCGTTGATGATCACCACACCGCGTTTTTTTAAATCGAGGTACTTATGCTGCTTTTCGTCTTTCTCTAATTTAAATTGATTAAACAAACCAATGGGCACTGGCGTATTTTTAATGTCACTGGCCATAGCCGCATAGAATAAGTCATTTTTAGAAATGCGTTTTAGCTGCTCACAAAAGCGCGCATATAAGGTAGTGGAACCTTCAATAAAACGTAGGTCAAAAAATATCTTACAATTGAGCATCGCCTCTGGTGTAGGTGAGGTGATCCACTTATGAAACTTTTCTGTCCAAGCATTAATGCCCATACGGCACTGTGCATTGCTCGCCATAATATTGCCAGGGCAACGTTTTATACCGCACTCAATTAAATGCTCACAGACATACTCGCCCATGCGCTTAAAGTAATCGTGTTGTTCTTCTGTTAAATCATCAGGTAGCAACAGGCCATTATCTTGGTCAGAATGCAGTGTTTGTTCTTCTCGCGCTTGCGAACCAAAACAAATAAAACTAAAGCTGGTTGGTGCCGCACCATTATCTTCTTGGAACAAACGAATTAACCGCGAAGTCAACGCATCGGTTAAGCCACTTAATAATTTACCAATCAAAGAGATATCGTCAATATTGTTCGAAAAGCCTTTTAATAAACCGGGTATCTCTTGCGAATAACGTTTTAAATCAACCACGCTATGCGCTTTGTAAATTCGCCCAATCAATTGTACTGGGTCGCTTTTTTGCTGACGCAGTAAATCAGTACTGGTGAGCATACCAAGCGGTTTGTGATGTTCATCAAGCACAGGTAAATGGTGAATATTGTGCTTAAGCATTAAGTGTAGCGCCGAAAACACGCGGTTATTTTCAAAAATAAACTTGGGTTTACACGTCATGATGCTACTAACAGACTCTTGTGGGTCAACCTCATCGGCTAATACGCGGTTGCGTAAATCTCGGTCGGTCACGACTCCTACAAGACGCTCATGTTCAGTCAACATAATCGATGAAACTCCCTGTTGTTTCATTTTTTTAGCGGCTTGACGAATACTTGCATCTGGCGCCAAGGTGACGGCCTTGCGATTCATCAACTCGCAAATTTTTTTCTCCGACCAACTGTCGTTTTGACTTTTATAATGAGACGACAATAAACGGTTTTTATGGGCACGAACAAAGTATTGCTCAAACACCTTATACTCACGGCGTAAGTAATCAAATGCCGCTTGGTTAAGCATGTAAACAATGCCTTCCTTTTGCACTGAAATGCTATTTTGAATTGCTTCGCCAGTTAACAGTGAAGGAAAACCAAAGTAATCGCCACTTGATAACTTAGTGATCACATCGCCTTTTGGGTCAACTAAATCATAATCGCCAGAGCGAATTAAAAATAATCTTAGATTATCCGAACTTAACCACTGATTTTGATTCTCACGGGTCAAATAAATAATATCGAGATGGTTTACAAAATACTCACTGGCAGCGCCATCAAGCTGATTAAATGGCGTTTGCTGCATCACAAATTGGGCGACTTCCTGTTGCTCGGTATTCATGGTCATTCTCGCTATAAAATAGAGACAATATCTACACTACCCCTGTTTGAAATAAATAAAAAGCCCGACTTAAGTCGGGCTTTTAAACGTCAAGAGTGTGTTCTTATAAAATGGTTTTATTAGTGCGCGTGTGCTGCGCTCGAACCTTTAGGGTTACGGATACCTTCAACCATTTCTTGGATTTCAACTGGTGTTTCAGCCGTTAGTTTAAGTACGATAGCTGCAACTACAAAGTTAACAATCATACCAATAAGACCGATACCTTCAGGTGAAATACCAAATAACCAGTTTGCCGGTGTATTCAACTCAGGGCTTACGAACTTGAAGTAGATAATATAAGCCGCTGTAAATGTAATACCTGTCACCATACCCGCAATCGCACCTTCTTTATTCATCTTCTTAGAGAAGATACCCATAATGATGGCTGGGAAGAAGCTCGCCGCTGCTAAGCCGAAGGCGAAGGCAACAACCGAGGCCACGAACCCTGGCGGGTTAATACCAAAGTAAGCTGAAATCACAATCGCTATCATCGCAGCTAAGCGTGCTGCAAGTAGCTCTTGTTTGTCACTTATATCTGGTTTTAAGGTGCGTTTTAATAAGTCATGGGATACCGAGGTCGAGATCACCAATAGTAAGCCTGCTGTTGTTGATAGCGCTGCTGCGATACCACCTGCTGCGACTAATGCAATCACCCATGCTGGTAAGTCTGCGATCTCAGGGTTTGCAAGTACCATGATGTCGCGGTCAACTTTAACTTCGTTTGCGCTGTTTGGATCATCAATCTTACCTGCTGAGTAGAACATTTTGCCGTCACCATTTTTATCATTAAAGGTGATTAGGCCTGTTCTTTCCCAGTTTTTAACCCAAGCTGGTGCTTCTGCGTACTCTGTACCGCTACCGTCTTTACCGTTAATTGTATCAATCATGTTTACACGAGCGAATGACGCTACAGCTGGTGCTGTTGTATAAACAATTGCAATGAAAACAAGTGTCCATGCAGCTGAGATACGCGTGTCTTTAACACGTGGAACAGTGAAGAAACGAACGATTACGTGCGGTAAACCTGCAGTACCAACCATTAACGCGCCTGTAATTGCGAATACATCAATCATGCTCTTCGAGCCTTCGGTATACTGCGCAAAGCCAAGCTCGGTACTGAGCCCATCTAGTTTATCAAGTACAAACTGTCCTGAGCCATCGCTAAGGGTTGCACCGAAACCGGTTTGTGGGAAGAAGTGACCTGTCATCATCATTGAAATGAAGATTGCTGGAACAAGGTAAGCAAATACGAGTACACAGTACTGAGCTACTTGCGTATATGTAATCCCCTTCATACCGCCTAATACAGCGTAGAAGAATACAATCACCATACCAATGTAAACACCGGTCTCAATATCTACTTCTAAGAAGCGAGAGAAAACCACACCTACACCACGCATTTGACCTGCGATATATGTGAAACAGATAAAAATAGCACATAAAATTGCAACAACACGTGCAGCTTGTGAGTAATAACGGTCACCGATGAAATCAGGTACCGTGAACTTACCAAACTTACGTAGGTAAGGAGCTAAACAAAGTGCAAGTAGTACATAACCACCTGTCCAACCCATTAGATATACACCACCGTCATAACCCGCAAACGAGATAATACCCGCCATTGAGATAAACGATGCCGCACTCATCCAGTCAGCAGCGGTTGCCATACCATTTGCTAGCGGCGGTACACCGCCCCCTGCAACATAGAATTCATTTGTTGACCCAGCACGAGCCCAGATTGCGATGCCGATATAAAGCGCGAAGCTTAAACCGACGATAATAAACGTGAGTGTTTGAACATCCATTGCTTAGCTCCTATTCGTCTACGCCGTATTTTTTATCTAACGTATTCATTTTGAAAACGTAAACAAAAATCAAAGCAACAAAGGTGTAAATAGCGCCTTGCTGGGAGAACCAGAAGCCGAGTTTAAACCCAAAGAAACGTATCTCGTTAAGTACGTCTACCAGTAAAATGCCAAAGCCAAATGACACGACAAACCAAATTGCTAATAATTTAAATAGCAGTGCGAGGTTTTCCGCCCAATAAGCTTTTGCTTGTTCTTCATCTTTAAAAGCCATTTTTTATCCCCTTATGCATTACAAGAAAGTAATGAGTGGTATTAGTTGTCATTAACTAAGTTAGCAAGGGTTCTGATTTATGGAATTGAGACCATAGTCGTAACAGTCAGTTTACGTTTACGTAAACTGCAAAACACCATTTGTTAATAAATGGTAAAAAACAATATTTAACAACAACTTAACCTATAAAGATAAATTTGCGAAATAGCGAAAATAGTAAAAACGAATGATCTGCGACATTAGTCTAATAGCAGCGCATAAAACAGTACTATCTTTTAAATATCAACAACTTGATTTTTATTAATTTTTATTGCAAAAAATCTAGCCATCGAAATCGCGCATAATTCTGGTAAGGTAGTGTTATTACAATAATTACTGAATTTAAACATGACAGCTGCGCTTTTATTTGTTGCACTCGCCTATATTGGCGTGTTGTTTTGGTTGGCAAATTGGGGAGATAAAACCACTCCTCTTGCAAAAAGAATTAGTCACCACCCATTTGTCTATTCTTTTTCACTAGGGATTTACTGTACGTCTTGGACCTACTATGGTTCGGTTGGTACAGCAGCCACCAGCAGTTGGAACTACTTACCTATTTTAATTGGCCCTGCGCTGCTATTTTTCTTCGGCCAAGGGTTTTTACGTAAATTAGTACTGGTCAGTAAAAAGCAAAATATCACCACCATCGCCGACTTTATTTCAGCTCGCTATGGTAAACGGCAAACCACCGCGATTATGGTAACGATTATCGCTTTATTAGCGACTATTCCGTATATCGCACTGCAATTAAAAGCACTGAGTAGCAGCTTCTTACTGCTGCAAAACGACGATCGTATTTCGGGGTCTATGCTGGCCCTTTCAGCAACACTTATCATGGCAATGTTTGCGATATTCTTTGGTACTCGTAAGGTGGATGTAACCGAATATCGCTCGGGGCTGATGCTGGCTGTTGCCTTTGAATCGATGATTAAATTACTGGCTTTAGTGGCCGTTGCTGGGCTTGCTTTATACACATTATTTAATTTAACTACGGTGCAAACCGAGCAACTAAAGGGCTCTATTTGGCAGCACTGGCATAACTTCGACTTTTTTAGCTTTAACTTTATCGGTCAGTCATTAATGGCAGCTGCGGCGATTATCTGTTTACCAAGGCAGTTCCATGTAACTGTGGTCGATAACCAAGACAAACGCCATCTTTATACTGCCCGCTGGGCATTCCCCCTGTATTTGTTACTGACTGCTGCAATGATTTTCCCTATTGCAACAGCAGCTATACACCCAGGCATTGGTAGTGGCTTCTCTCCAGATAGCTTTGTATTAGCCCTACCGCTGATGCACGAAAACGCCTTTTTAACGACCTTTGTATTTATCGGGGGTCTATCAGCGGCTACAGCGATGATTGTTGTAGCCACACTTACACTCAGCACCATGATCTCAAACGATGTGGTATTGCCGTTAATGCTGCGTCGTAAGTTTAAACGTAATCTCATCACCAGCAGCTATAAATCACAAATTCTGTTAGTTAGACGATTCACAATTGCTGGCATTTTGATTTTGTCGTATTTCTACCAGCAATGGTTTGGTCATGGTAAAGCATTGGCTAGTATGGGTTTAGTGGCCTTTTCTTTAGTATCGCAATTACTGCCTGCTATTGTGGGTGGTCTATATTGGCGAAAAGGCCATGCTTATGGGGTTTATGCGGGATTATTAGCAGGCTTCATTTGCTGGGTTTTATTCTTAATGCTACCTATTTTAGATGCAGGCAATACCTTAAACGCAGAGCTACAACAAACACTCATTACTCGTGGCACCCTCATTGCTTTATTTGCCAATATTGGTTGTTACATTAGTTTTTCGCTCGGTGCAGATGAGCGTTTAATTGATAAAATTCAGGCAGCTGCCTTTGTTAATCCTAAAGATCAAGCTGTGTTTGCTAGACGCTTGAATAAAAATGTGAAAGCCACCGTCTACGACTTTAAGGTTCTGCTACAAACCTTCTTGGGCGTACAGCGATCGCAACAAGTTTTAGCCCATTACTCTTTAACTCATAACTTAGATAATAATAACGCACACCCAGAACCTGAGTTTATTGCCTATTGTGAACGCGCCTTAACTGGTGTGCTTGGTGCCTCTTCAGCACAGGCGCTGATCCACACAGTTGCCTCTGGTAAACGCATGGCCTTTGAAGAAGTGGTTAACTTTTTTGATGAAACCACACAAGCTCTGCAATTTAACCAAAACCTATTATTCACCTCACTTGAAAACCTCAGCCATGGTATTTCTGTTGTTGATAAAGAGCTTAATTTAGTGGCATGGAATAAGCGCTACGCAGAAATGTTTGACTACCCAGAAAACTTTTTAGAGGTTGGTCAACCCATAGAGGAAGTGATCCGCTACAATGCCGAGCGCGGCGAGTGTGGTCCAGGTGAAGTTGAGCGCCATGTAGAAAAGCGCGTGCAGCATCTTAAAAACGGCACGCCCCACCACTTTATTCGCCACCGCCGTAATGGCCAAGTGTTCGAAATGATTGGTAACCCACTGCCAGATGGTGGCTTTGTAACAAGTTTCTCTGATGTTACCACGCATATCGAAACGCAAAATGCGCTTGAAGAAGTAAACATGGACCTTGAAAACCGTATTGAAGCGCGTACTCAAGAAATCCGTACTATCAATAAAGATTTACAAGCACAAATCGATAGTCGAGTACAAACTGAGCAAGCACTTACTTTAGCTAAAAAAGAGGCAGAACAAGCTAATGACAGTAAGACGCGATTTTTAGCCTTAGCAAGTCACGATATTTTACAACCGCTAAATGCGGCGCGCCTGTACCTTGCAGCCATTGATGATAAAACCCTCTCGAGCAACAACTTAAATAACTTTGAAAAGCTTGGCGCAAGTTTAGATTCAACGGTGCATTTGATGTCTGCGCTGTTAGAAATTGCCAAGCTCGAGCAAGGGGCAATGACCCCGACTCCGCGTCACTTTAGTATTGATGACATACTTGCCCCGCTTAAGAACGAATACGCCATTATGTCGAGCGAAAAAGGCTTAAAACTCACGGTGCGTTCAAAAGGAGTTATCGTTCACAGTGATATCACTTATTTACGACGAATTATTCAAAACTTGGTGTCAAATGCGGTTAAATACACTGATAGTGGCCGAGTTTTAATTGCTTGTCGCAAACGCAAACATCATTTACGTATTGAAGTATGGGACACAGGCCCCGGCATTACAGAAGTAGAGCAAGCGAAGATCTTTAATGACTTTTATCGTATTGAAGCGGGAGATAACAAAGGGGTTGGCCTTGGCTTAGGAGTTGTAAAACGAATGGCCGACTTACTCTCTTTACGATTAGATGTCAGTTCAAAGCCTGGCAAAGGTAGCCGCTTTAGTATTGAAGTACCTTATGGTGAAAGCCAATTTATTCAACAAAAAGAGGCACCTAAAAAAGGTGTTGAGAACCGCAGTGCAATGAATATTATTGCGGTGGATGATGACCCTGAAAACCTTAATGCCATGGCAAGCCTATTGCAAAAGTGGCAGGCCAATTACCAGCTCTTTGATCAAGTTGAAACCGTGATGGCCTATGCCAAAGAGCACCGAGCGCCCGATGTGATCTTAATGGATTATCAGCTCGGTCATGATTGCGATGGCATCACGCTTATTAAAACTCTAAGAGAAATTTGGCAAAGCCCAGTACCGGCGATTTTAATCACAGCGGTACGTGATGAAGCGCTAAAACAGCAAACCAAAGAAGAGCAAATTCATTACCTTAGTAAACCTGTTAAGCCCGCAAAACTCAAAGCACTGCTTAACCACAGTACTTAACAATAGTGCTTAACCAACGTTTTTAAAAACATAGATTTAAGGCAAAGCAGTAGGCTTTGCCTTAAATTTTTGGAACAACCAACTAAGCGCCACTAACGACAAGCCTAAGCCGATAAACGAAATAGCCCGCAATAATCCAGTTAAGTTTGCCATATCAATCAAGAACACTTTTAACACCACCAGCGCCAATAAGCCAAGGCCAAGCTTTTGTAATAACGTAATGGTTTTTAAATGCCCTATCACAACTACCATAGCTCCGATAATAAGCCAAACTAAAGAATAACTGTAAAGCTCGGCATCTGAGGTTGGCAAAGCAATATTTATAAACTCGCCTTGCCAGTTGTGGCGAATTTCCGCATTGATATATAAAACACTCATCACACCTGCAAGAACTGTAAACAGCTTTTGTAAATAGTGCTGAGATTTCGTCAGTCGGCTTGCCCAAATTGCAATTAAAGCTGGTACTAACCAAAGTAATAGTAACCAGTTAATAATCGGCCAGCTGCCTATATTTATCGGTTCAAAAAACGGATTTACAGCGGTAAAGCTTTTCACTACTAGCAAGCCGCTTAATGTTAATAACGCAAAACCAGCCATTTGATAGAGCTTAACCAATTGCGCAGTAAAGCGTGAGCGCAGTAAATAAACACAACCCAAGATGCCCCAGTTACAGGTTAATAAAATATGCTCATACACAGACAAGCTCTCAAAATCAGGGTAGCGCCCCACCAACTGATAGCTCGTCTCTGTGGTAATAAATAAAGCAATACAATGAAGCACCGCACCTTCTAGCCACACCCGAACTGATTGCAGCTGCCAGTGCCTCGCCGCTAAGTAAAATAAGCAAGCGCATACTGGGTACACAATCAAACTCCAATGCACACCGAGCAGCAGCGCATCACTGTAATCCGCTGACCAAGGTGCAAAACTTAATCTAATGAGTAAAGCACCAACTAAACCTTTAAGCGGCCAAGTCAGTATGCTGAGTGACTGTTTATTCACATAAAAACTGATCAACAACACTTGCACAGCAAGCGCTAAGGTCAAGCTGCTGCCTTCAAGGAGCATGGATAATGCCAAACTAATATTGGCATTACCGCCGAGCCAGTAACTAAATACTCGCATTGGATTTGTGCTATTGATGGATAACTTAAATAGCCAGGCAGACAGTGCCAGTAATACAAAGCACCAAACCGGGTATGCCGTCATCAAGGCATGGTCGGGAGTGATGAGATATAAGCAACTAATAATCACAAAACTTGAAAGTGATGCGAGTAACGTAAAGCCAAAGCGTTTAGGGTATTTAAGACCAAATAAAAAACCATAGCCAGCAAACAAAGCAATAAAAAACAGCCCTGCTCCGTAATTTTGCCTAAATACAAAAAGCTGCTCAGAATAATCAACAGTATTATTTTGCCCTGTCAGCAAACACATTACACTGACGACAGCTATTATCAGCCAGTGATCCCATGCACTGTTTTTTAATACCAAAAACAACAGTAAAGCCACTAACAACAACATACTCAACTGCCAAGTAAGCAGTTGATTACTACTCATGAGTAAAAGATAAAGTGGTACGACAACCGCTAATAACAAAGGGTTGTCGGGCAGTTGTTTCATTAGCGTTTTAAAGCGATGTGGGCGGTATTCAATTTGCTTAAAGCCCAGCCCAAAGCGTGGAATAGCAATTAACAATATGATGCTAAATAGAGCATAAAGATTAATAAACCAATGCAGGTTTTTAGATACTGTCAATGCAACTAAAATGTACCAACCTAAATGACCTGCCCATAACAGATACCACAGCCAATGACGTTTTACATAATGCGCTACCAGCGAAGCAGAAACACTAACAAAAGCAACATAGGTAAGCAGCGCTATAAAATCATTATTCCCAGTATTGACCCAAACCGGCACGCTGTAGGCGCCAATAATACCAATGACCGCAAGCACTGGACCAAAACGCAGCGCCATCCAGCTGGCTGCTACAGAGATTAAGGTTAAAACGCTAAATGCAGGTAATGCTTGGAGTAAGCCATAATGGCTGTAGGCCAGTAAAGTGAGCGCAAAACAACTGATAAAGCCGCCGCTAGCAAGCGCAGCGGGAATATAGTTACTAAACCCATCAAAGATAATATCTTTACGATGTAACACCTCAGCCGCAACAATTAAGCTCAGACCAAAAATAGCCCCAAGTGTGAGTCGCATAGTTTCGGATAATAAGCCTGCTTCCAGTGAATAGCGGGCTAAAAAGATACCACCAAAGGCAAGTGCAACCGCTCCTACCCAAGTTAGCCAATTGGCTTTGATTTGTGTAACGAGTTGGCTTACTAGCGGATTTAAAATGGCAGGCTTGGGTTTTGTTGGCTCTGGCTTTTTAGGGATAGCCTCAATCGGCTTAATAATGACTTTCGGCTTTGGTTCAAATTTTGCTGAGTCAGTCAGATCTTCGTTTGAATTTTCAAACGTGTTTGCAGTATTTGTTTGAGGGTTATTAACATATGTCGCGTTAAGTTTTACTCGAAGAGCAGCCACCTCTCGCTTTAAACTAGAGAGTTGAAAAAGGGCAATAATGCCAGCAATTGAGCCACCTACAACAACTAGTGCT
The DNA here is from genome assembly GCF_016464105.1 of Pseudoalteromonas sp. bablab_jr010. Taxonomy (NCBI): domain Bacteria; kingdom Pseudomonadati; phylum Pseudomonadota; class Gammaproteobacteria; order Alteromonadales; family Pseudoalteromonadaceae; genus Pseudoalteromonas; species Pseudoalteromonas sp. bablab_jr010. The sequence continues at coordinate 107,509 of NZ_JACDWV010000199.1, forward strand.
AGTAAGACTAGTAACGCAATACCGCCGTCCATACTCTCTCCTTGTGTATACTTTAAACAAAAAAGCAAAAGCCTTAATTGTTTATACAATAAACACTTAGCAAGAGTAAATAAACAACGATATTGCGTTTTAGCCGGTTAAGACTGTTCAGTCACCGTACGCTCTAAGGTCATCTTGTAACCTGAATCAGTGGTTTCATCGTGTTCAATCACCAAGATATAGTTACCTTCTTCAGTAAAATCCATATCGCTTTGTTGTAAAAGCACAATCTGTTGGCCGTTATCTTCAAACACCACATAGGTTGTATAAACTTCGTTATCAACCACCTGCTCTTGTTGGTCGTATTGATCTAACCCTTCTACAACATTGCTAGTATCTTCAACCGTTTCACCATTGAGGGTGAAGTACACATCAACCTCGTCAATTTCTTGCCCAGCATAGCTATCAATTAAGTTAACCACAGTAACTGCATGGCTGTAGCTGCTTGGAGTTAGGTTTTCTTCAATGGTCATCATACGAGGGCCGTAATCTTTGTCATTGTAGAAAAGACCAACCGCACTTTGCTCACGTTCTAATGTCATTAAGAAGTTATCTACAATCGTGTCACCCGCTTCATCTAACATGGCGACGCTGTAACTATTTGGCGACATGCTCATGTATTCAGAGTAACTATCGTTGCTGACAACTTCGGTGTTAGTCGCCGTTGTGCCTCGGGTTACTTTAAACTGGGTTTGCGTGTAGTCATCGATAGTATTGATAAAACGCAGCTGACCTTGCGCGTCTTGGTGGTTTAGTTGTGTTACTGAGCTACTAGCCGTTACGACATCAAGCGTAATGCCATCTTCTTCTGTTGCATAACTTGGACGGATCATCGCCATGTACGTTGCTTCATCATTAAAGTACACGGTTGGTGATTCAAAAATCACATCTGTGCTACCGCTAGCGGTAATATAAATAGTGTAATAACCTTCCTCAAGCGTCGCTAATTCTGGTTCAACGAGGTATTGCGAAGTCATTAATAACTCAGCGGTATCAAATAAACCGTCGTCGGTAGCAACGTATACATCGTAAAGGTTATCTTCACCAACGATATTAAAAAAGCCAACATTGAATTCATCTTCATCGCTTAACGTCGGCACACTGAGCTCTGTAAACGTTGGTTCAGCAAAGTCGCCATTCATTACTAGCAGCTGAGTTTGATCATTTTTAATTTTGATGGTTTCTTCATCGATGGTGATATAGCTATCGTTGGCATCAACATATTCAAAACTTAAATCATACTCCCCCGAACTGTAGTTATGACGAGTTGATACATCACCAAAATCTGCGCCTGAACGTTCAGTGTCATCAACAAATAAACGTGTGTATGGGCTGTTGTAAGAGCCATTGTACAGTTGCACATAGCCACTGTTGCTACTGCTGCTGTCGTCGCTTGAACAGGCAGCCAGTACCGAAAGCAAACTTGAGGCAACAATTGTTTTAAGCAGAGTGCTTTTCATGGAATTTTTTCCTTATTGTTTGTAATACCCCATTCTGACTCGAATAGTGCGAAAAAATTCTATGTTTTACAAACTATTACCTTCACTTACAGTTACTTACGATAAAGTTAAAAAGTGTAGAAAATGATGTAGAAAAGCACTTAATTAATCATAATTATGGACAGAAAATCACATTTATAGTGAAAGCAGCTTACTTTTACACGAAAAGTAAATAATGATTACATTTTAGGCGCTTATACAATCAAATCAGATAAATTATTAGATAGTTAAATTTGCGCTATGCAGCACAAAAAAATTAGCAAATAATGGTGTTCACACAAACGGGATTAGAATGAGGACTATGAACACGATTTTAACCACACAATGCGATGATGATGTTGGTCTAATTGCCAAGATCACCGGCCTTTGTCATCAACATAACTTAAATATTACACGTAATAACGAATTTGTAGATAAAGACGCTAAACGCTTTTTTATGCGTACAGAGTTAAGCGGCGTTATTTCAGAGGACTTTTTACCAAGCCTTGCTGAGCTACTTCCTGATGGCGCAGAGCTTGCCCTGCACAGCAGCGAAAAAACGAAAGTGGTATTACTTGCTACCAAAGAAGCGCACTGTTTAGGTGGGGTATTACTTAAGCAATTCGAAAAAGCCTTAAACATCGAAGTATTAGCTGTAATTGCTAACTACGCTGATTTAGCGCCATTGGCTGCAGGCTTTGGCGTGCCATTTCATGTGGTATCGCACGAAGGTTTAAGCCGTGCGGAGCATGATCAACAAGTAGGTGATTTAATTGCCAGCTACCAGCCTGACATTATTGGCCTTGCTAAATATATGCGTATTTTAAGCCCTGAATTTGTGGCGCGCTTTGAAGGTAAGATTATTAATATTCACCATTCATTTTTGCCTGCCTTTATTGGAGCAAAGCCTTACCATCAGGCATTTGAGCGCGGTGTAAAGATTATTGGCGCAACCGCTCACTTTGTTAATAATGAGCTTGATGAAGGGCCGATTATTTTACAAGATGTGACGCATGTCAGTCATGCGGATACCGCAGAGATGATGGCAAAAATGGGTAAAGATGTAGAGAAAACAGTATTCTGTAAAGCGCTGCAACTCGCATCTGAACATAAACTGTTTATCAATGCTAATCGAACCGTGGTGTTCGCTTAAGCAATAAAATGAAGAGGCTGAATGGCCTCTTTATTATTTTTATTATCGTTTGTTATGCCGACTCAATAGGCTCTAGTTGCAATTTAGAGGCAATTAATACCGCTTGAGTACGGTTATACACACCTAGCTTTCTAAAAATTGCTGTAATGTGTGCTTTAACGGTTGCTTCAGAAATATGTAACTCGTAAGCAATCTGTTTGTTTAACAAGCCTTCGTGCAAGTATTGCAACACCTTGTATTGCTGCGGTGTCAGTGAAGCCACTTGCGCTGCAATTTCTTTGTCTTCGCCATCTACAGCAGCCACTTTATCTTTAAGTTCAAGTGGCAGCCAAACATCGCCTTCAAGAATGTGGTTGATTGCCAGCGCAATATCATCTGATGAAGATGATTTAGGAATAAACCCCATCGCACCATAACCCATTACTTTAGAAACTACATTGATGTCTTCGCTGCCAGAAACAACAGCTATTGGTAAGCTTGGATAGTCTTCGCGAATGCGAATAAGGCCGTATAAATCGCCATTGCCTGGCATGTGAAGGTCTAGTAGTAAGATATCAAGATCTTCTTGCTCGCTTAGCACCTGCAAAGTGGTATCAAAGTTTTCCGATTCAAACACTTCTAAATCAGCGAACTTAGCACTCAATGCCCCTTTCAGCGCTTCACGAAATAACGGATGATCGTCCGCTATTAAAAACTGACTCATGGTTCACTCCTAATAAATTCGGCTGACACCTATTTCTAAGTGACAGCCGATATACTACGTTTAGAATCAACTTCTAATCAAGTTTTTAACGCGATTTTAACGATTTAATCGGTTTTCGATTAGCTCATCAACAACGCTTGGATCGGCTAGTGTAGAGGTATCACCAAGCTGTTGGTGCTCATTTGCCGCAATTTTACGTAAAATTCGACGCATGATCTTACCAGAACGAGTTTTCGGTAAACCCGGAGACCATTGGATCATATCTGGTGATGCAATTGGGCTTAACTCTTTACGAACCCAGTTACGTACCTCTTTTGTTAGTTCATCACTCACTACAACACCCTCATTTGGAGTGATGTAAACATAGATGCCCTGACCTTTAATATCATGCGGGTAACCAACTACAGCCGCTTCTGCTACTGCTTCGTGAGCAACCAATGCACTCTCGATTTCGGCAGTACCTAGGCGGTGGCCTGATACGTTAAGTACGTCATCTACACGGCCTGTGATCCAGTAGTAGCCATCTTCATCACGACGACAACCGTCACCAGTGAAGTACACACCTGGGTATGCTGAGAAATAGGTTTGTTCAAAGCGCTCATGGTCGCCATAAACTGTGCGAGCTTGTGATGGCCAGCTGTCTAAAATAACAAGGTTACCGTCAACCGCGCCTTCGAGTGTATTACCTTCAGCATCAAATAGTGCCGGTGCAATACCAAAGAACGGACGAGTTGCAGAACCTGGTTTCATATCTGTCGCACCTGGTAATGGTGTGATCATGATGCCACCAGTTTCTGTTTGCCACCAAGTATCGACGATTGGGCAGTTTTCGTTACCAATGTGCTCGTAATACCATGCCCACGCTTCAGGGTTAATCGGCTCACCCACAGAGCCCATAACACGAAGGCTGTTACGAGTTGAAGTCGCTGTTGGCTCATCGCCTTTCGCCATTAGAGCACGAATAGCAGTTGGTGCTGTGTAAAGGATAGTCACGTTGTGCTTATCAATCACTTCACCCATACGCCCCGCCGTTGGGTAAGTTGGTACACCTTCAAAAACCACTTGCGTGCAGCCATTCACTAATGGACCGTAAGCAATGTAGCTGTGACCTGTGATCCAGCCCACATCGGCACTACACCAGAAAATATCGTCTTCTTTCAGGTCAAACACATATTCATGTGTCATCGATGCATAAACAAGGTAACCACCGGTAGTATGAACCACACCTTTTGGTTGACCCGTTGAGCCTGAAGTGTAAAGAATAAACAGCGGATCTTCTGCATTCATTGGCTCTGGCTCGCACTCAGCTGGTAAATCAGCTACAAGCTCATGCCACCAAACATCATGGCTATTCCATTCAACTTCACCACCGGTCAGTTGATGAACAATAACGTGCTCAACAGTGGTTACTGAATCTTGTGATACCGCTTCATCAACATTTGCTTTAAGTGGTACGCAGTTACCAGCACGACGACCTTCGTCTGATGTAATCACCACTTTAGCGCCTGAATCATTAATTCGGTCAGCAATCGCTGATGGAGAGAAACCACCAAATACCACAGAGTGAATCGCGCCAATACGCGCACACGCTTGCATAGCGTAAATAGCCTGCGGTGTCATTGGCATATAAATAGCGACACGGTCACCTTTCGATACACCTAATTTTTTAAGGCCATTAGCTAATTTAGCGACTTCGTCGTGAAGCTTTTGGTAGCTGATGTTTTCGTTATGTTCAGGGTTGTCGCCTTCCCAAATGAGGGCTGTTTTATCGGCTTTAGTAGCAAGGTGGCGGTCAATACAGTTATAAGATGCGTTTAGTTGGCCGTCTTCATACCAGCGAATACTGATGTGGCCTTTGTCGAATGAAGTATTCTTTACTTTATTGTAAGGAGTTGACCAATCAAGGCGTTTACCGTGTTCTCGCCAAAATCCCTCAGGGTCATCAATCGATTGCTTATACAGTGTATTATATTTATCGTTATCAACTAATGCAGCATTCTTGATATGCGCTGGTACTGGATAGATACTTTCTGACATTGTTGTCGTCTCCATTTTAATTACTTGCCTACGGCCTGCATCAAGGATCACTCAGCAAAGCCCCTGAAAGTATTAGACCTTAGTTGTATATCTTGTCATTTAACAAAAAACGTCGAAATCGCCTTCTATAATCTAGTTCAATGTTAGATTGGTTGTGATTTAACCAGATATTCCACCTTAGTCTAATAGACCAATAGATAATTGAGAGAAGTCTTATCTTAAACAACAGTGGTACAACAACATTATTAAAAAATCATTAATGCAACAAGTAGCTTCGACAGGAATACACATTATGACAACAACAAAAGTAACCGCATTAAAAACACTAGCAGCTTCAGCTGTTTTATCAGCACTTGCCAGCAATGCTAACGCTGCAACCATTGGTAACACAGAGGTTTCTTATGGTGGCTATGTAAAACTTGATGCCATGTGGAGTGATTACTCAGCAGGCGTACCAGCCGGTGGTAGTATTGGCCGTGACTTCTATGTACCAGGTACAACACCAGTAGGCGCAGACAGCGACAGCGATGCTGTATTTGACATGCACGCGCGCCAATCTCGCTTTAACCTAGGTACCGCAACAAAGTTAGACGATGGCAAAACCATCAAAACTAAAATTGAAATCGACTTTATTGCTTCAGCACCAGGCGGTAACGAACGCGTAAGTAACTCTTATGCGCCACGTATTCGTCAAGCATTTGTAACTTATGATGGCTGGTTATTTGGTCAAGCATGGTCAAACTTTCAAAACGTAGGCGCATTACCTGAAACACTCGACTTCGTGGGACCTGCTGAGGGTACCGTGTTCGTACGCCAAGCACAGGCACGTTACACTACTGGCAACTGGTCATTCTCTATCGAAAACCCAGAGAGCACAGTCACAGTAGACGGCGCTCGCGTAGCCACTGATGATGCATCAATGCCAGACTTTACAGCACGTTATGCACATAAAGCTGATTGGGGGGAATTAGTATTTACCGGTCTTGCTCGTCAATTAACTTACAAGCAAAATGGCATTGATGCAGATACATCATCGTTCGGTATCAGCGCCTCAGGTAAAGTTAATTTTGGCCAAAACAACCTAAAATTCATGCTAACTCAAGGCTCAGGTTTAGGCCGCTACATTGGTTTAAACGTAGCAAATGGTGCTGTGCTTGATGGTGATGATTTAGATGCGATTGATTCAACATCAGGTTTTATTGCCTACCAACAACACTGGAACAGCCAATGGCGTTCAACTTTCCTTTACTCATTCTTCTCAGCAGATAACAACACAGATTTACTTGCTGTGACTGGCGACCCTACAGAAATGAGCCAAAGCTATAGTGCCAACCTTTTATACTCGCCTGTTAAAAAGCTCACCTTTGGTGTTGAGTTTAAACATGCCGAGCGTGAGTTAGAAAGCGGTGCTGACGGTGATATGGATCGTCTACAGTTTTCTGCAAAATACGTTTTTTAAGATTTAAACTTATTTACTTCCTGAAGCGGCTTCGGCCGCTTTTTTTATATCTCCTTTTTATATTTCTGTGCCCTTTAAACTTTTTTGCAATCAATTATTCACTAAAACAGCAAACCTTAATTGCAAATTATTTTCATTTAGATTAGATTACGCATTAATTTCACTATTCATTGAACTAATTGGAACTTTGCATGTCATCAACAAAATTTTTGCGCTTATCTCAATTAAGCCTTGTGACCTCAGCACTTTTAAGTGGCCACGCTTTTGCAGAACAACAAAAAGAAGAACAAGCAATTGAAAAAATAGCCGTGTATGGCCAGCATCATAAAAACTACATCACTGAAGAAGCACAGTCAGCGACCAAATTAGGGCTAACAATTAAAGAGACACCACAGTCAATCTCTGTTGTTTCACGTGCATTAATGGATGACTTCTCACTCGATAACCTTAACGCAGTTCTTGAAAGCACACCGGGTGTGACTGTTGAGCAAATTGAAACTGATCGTACTTATTTTAAAGCTCGCGGTTTTGAGATCACTAACTTCCAAGTTAATGGCATGGGTATGCCGCAAGACAACGGTTCAATCCAAGGTACTCTTGATACCTCTATTTTTGATAGTGTTGAAATTGTACGTGGTGCCAATGGTTTAATGACAGGTGCGGGTAACCCTTCAGCAACCGTGAACATGGTTCTAAAACGCCCTACTTATCAAACACAAGTAAATGCGTCTGTATCGTATGGCTCTTGGGACAACAAACGTTTAGAGCTTGACGCTTCAACAGCTATCAACGAAAACCACGCTGTACGTGCAGTATTCACTAAGCACAAAACTGAGTCATACCTTGACCGTTACGAGCAAGATAAAACAATTTATTACCTAGCCTACGAAGGTCAATTAACTGATAGCACAGTAGTCACTGCAAACTATGTAAATCAAAAGAAAGATGCCGACAGCCCACTTTGGGGTGCCTTACCACTTTATTACAGCGATGGTTCAGCAACAAACTTTGATGCGTCAACCAGCACTGCTTCAGATTGGTCATATTGGAATAACACAACTGAGCAGCTGTTCTTATCAATTGAGCAAGCAATCACCAATACTTGGTTCTTAAAAGCCAGCTACGCGCACTTAGAAAATGAGCAAGATTCTGAGCTTTTCTATGTTTACGGCACACCAGACAGAGAAACAGGTCTTGGCCTAACTGGTTATGCTAGTGAATATGACCACAAAGATAAGCACGACATTTTAGATATCTACGCAACAGGTAAATTTGATTTATTTGGTATGGAACATGATCTGTCGTTTGGTGTAAACCAAGCAGATATGGATAACAAAGATAAATCATTGTATGACTACACTACAGGCAATGGTTTCCCTGCAATGCCTGAGCTAGGTGGTTGGGACGGTGTTGCGCCAGTACCAACACTTACTGATGGTTTAACAGGTGCTGATATCACTAGCCGTCAACGCTCTGCATATGTTTCAACACGCATTCGTGCAACTGACGCATTCAGCATTTTAGCAGGTGTGAGCCAAGTAAATTGGGAAACTGAAGGTGCCTCTTACGGCGTTGCAAAAGACAAAGATAGCGACCAAACGGTGCCTTACTTCGGTGCTGTGTATGATATCAACGAAAGCTTCTCAACTTATGCAAGCTACACAGAAACCTTTGTTCCACAAACAGAGCGTGACATCAATGGCGATTACTTAGATCCAATCACAGGTAAAAGTAGCGAAATTGGTGTGAAAGCGCAGCTACTTGATGACGATTTATTTGTAACTCTTGCATACTTTGATGCTAAACAAGTTGGCCTTGCTGTTGCTATCCCTGATTCATTACCTGACGACACTCGCTACTATGGTGCAGATGGCATTAACAGCGACGGTATTGAAGTAGAGCTTAGTGGTCAAATCAACGAAACACTAAGTGCAAGCTTCAGCTACAGCAATCTAAACATTGATGGTGATGAGTTAGTCAAAGACTACACACCTGAAAACCAATTCAAACTTGCTGTAACTCATAAAGTGCCTGAAGTTGATGGTTTAACCTTTGGCCTAAACTATCGCTGGCAAGACGATACAAAGCGCGTACAAGTTCGTGATGCGGCAACAAATGCTGCACTTATCACCACAACGCAAGATGCGTACGGCCTATTAAACCTAATGGCAACATACGATATTAATGACAATATGAGCGTTAACTTGAACGTTAATAACGTGACCAACGAAAAGTACATCCACAGTCTTTTCTGGGCACAAGGTTATTACGGCGCACCACGTAACTACTCAGTGTCTTTTAACTGGCAGCTATAATTTTATAAAGCGACAAGTTTTAAGCTTTAAGTACATGAAAAGCCGCATCATATGCGGCTTTTTTATTACCCCATTTTACTCTAAGAGCAAAAAACATAGCGAATAACCTTCACTTCATTGCACCTTATAAATTTTTCTGTAGTGTATTAAAAAATGAATATTTTAGTTATTTGGTACAGATTAATGGATGCTAAAAAATCGAAACGCTCTAGAAGATGTCCAGATTGTGGATGGAAGTTTCCAATAGCCAAAGCGAGTACACCAATAGACAGGGTTGACGGTAAACTATTCACTTGCCCTGATTGCCAAACAGCTCTCATATATCGAACTGATACAGAACTTATGTATCGAATTTTCACGCTGATGACAATACCAGCTACCAGCTTGGCATTCATATATGACGATAATGCGCTATTTGAAACAATAGCGATTTTTTTGATAATCCCTCTGGCAACTCTTGCTGCTATTTTATGGCGTCGTAGCGAATATATTGAACGTGTAAAATGAGTTATACCAATTCGCTTAATTAACTTCCTACTCCAACAACTGCGGGTATATCCCGCATTAAGTTCTGCAATTAAACGTGATATAAAATCGCAACTACAAGCAACCATAAAAAAACCGCTAACTGTGTAGCGGTCTTTTTGTGTTAAGTGCGGGTCAAATCACGCTTAACTATACTCTTTTGCGGTGTTTATAGCTCGTCTTCAGCTAATAGGCCAGCATCTTCACCATCTTCTGGTTGCACAGTTGCTTGAAGTAATAGCATCTCACGTAACTTACCTTCAATCTCATCAGCGATCTCTGGGTTGTCTTTTAAGAACTTAATTGAGTTTGCTTTACCTTGACCAACTTTGCTGCCATTGTAGCTGTACCAAGCACCTGATTTTTCTACAATCTTATGCTTAACACCTAAGTCGATTAGTTCGCCTTGTTTAGAAATACCTTCACCATACATGATGATGAACTCAGCTTGTTTAAACGGCGGAGCAACCTTGTTTTTAACAACTTTAACGCGGGTTTCGTTACCAACAACCTCATCGCCTTCTTTCACTGAACCAATACGACGAATATCGATACGTACTGAAGCGTAGAATTTAAGTGCGTTACCGCCTGTTGTTGTTTCAGGGTTACCAAACATAACACCAATTTTCATACGGATTTGGTTGATGAAAATACATAGTGTGTTTGAACGCTTGATGTTACCTGTAAGCTTACGTAATGCTTGTGACATTAAGCGAGCTTGCAGACCCATGTGTGAGTCACCCATGTCACCTTCGATTTCAGCTTTAGGTGTTAAAGCTGCTACCGAGTCAACAATCACAACATCAACAGCACTTGAACGAACTAACATGTCACAAATTTCTAATGCTTGCTCACCCGTGTCTGGCTGAGAAACAAGTAAATCATCAATGTTTACGCCCAATTTTTGTGCGTATACAGGATCTAAAGCGTGCTCAGCATCTACGAATGCACACGTTTTACCTTGCTTTTGAGCTTCAGCGATAACTTGTAAAGTAAGTGTTGTTTTACCTGATGATTCAGGACCATACACTTCAACAATACGGCCTGTAGGTAAACCACCAATACCTAGTGCGATATCGATACCAAGTGAACCTGTTGAGATTGCTTCAATATCTAGGGCTTTGTTGTCGCCCAGTTTCATAATTGAGCCTTTACCAAATTGACGCTCAATTTGTGATAAAGCAGCGTCTAAGGCTTTTTGTTTGTTATCGTTCATTCTGTTCTCCAAATCCGGCTAATGCAGACAGTATACTGTATGAAATTACAGTATCAAGCTAATTTTCAGATTTTATCAATTCAATTATGTTTTTTAATGAATAAACAATAGCTTGCAGTCTAACTTCAGCTCTATCACCAGCGAAAACCTGTTTGCTTGGGTAGTTTTGACCAGCAAAATGAATACAAAACCACACTAATCCCACAGGTTTATCCAGTGTTCCACCACCGGGGCCTGCTATCCCCGAAATAGCTATTGCAATATCGGCGTTTGCAGCTTTTGCCGCCCCCGATGCCATTTCAACAACGGTTTGTTCACTCACCGCGCCAAAGCTGTTTAAAGTTTGCTCGCTAACGCCAATGAGCTCATGTTTTGCTTGATTACTATAAGTAACAAACGCTCGGTCAATATAATTAGAACTGCCCGGGGTATCGGTGAGCGCATAACTCACTCCACCGCCAGTGCATGATTCTGCGGTAGTGATCCATAAGCGTTTATCCGTTAAAATAGCTCCTAATTTCGCAGCAAGTGTTTTAATCTCTTGATGTAATTCCATATTCAGCCTTTGGGTAAATACATGTCGTTTGATCTTTATGCACCGCACACTATAAAACAACAAACCCCTATGATGCAGCAGTATCTAAAAATAAAAGCCGAGCATCGGGATATTTTATTGTTTTATCGTATGGGCGACTTTTACGAACTTTTCTTTGATGATGCCAAGCGTGCAGCACAACTTCTTGATATTTCTCAAACCCACCGAGGAAAAGCCGGTGGCGATCCCATTCCAATGGCGGGTGTGCCCTATCACGCAGTAGAGAACTATTTAGCTCGCCTTGTACAAATGGGTGAGTCGGTGGCTATTTGTGAACAAGTTGGCGACCCAGCTACTAGCAAAGGCCCTGTTGAGCGTAAAGTTGTGCGCATTGTTACACCGGGCACTATTTCTGACGAAGCGTTATTACAAGAACGCCAAGACAACTTGCTAACCAGTGTGTGGCAAAGTAAACAAGGCTTATATGGTATTGCTTATTTAGATATTAACTCTGGCAGATTCAATGTATTAGAAGTAAATACTGATGAAGCATTTAGCTCAACATTACAACGTTTAGCCCCTGCTGAGCTGCTCTATAGTGAAACATTTGCAAATGTGCATTTAATTGAACATATCAAAGGCGCACGTCGTCGCCCAGAATGGGAATTTGATTTAGATACTGCACAGCATTTACTTTGCGACCAATTTGGCACCAAAGATTTAGTTGGTTTTGGTGTAGACAAAGCACACGCTGCTTTGGTGGCTGCGGGCTGCTTAATGCAATATGTAAAAGACACTCAACGTATTGCCCTGCCGCATATTCGTGCGATTACCCTTGAGCAAAACGAACACGCGGTGATCTTAGATGCCGCAACCCGTAAAAACCTTGAACTAACAGTTAATTTATCAGGCGGCTACGAAAACACGCTTGCGCAAGTACTTGATAAAACAGCGACTGCGATGGGTTCACGCTTATTAAAGCGTCGTATTCATACACCAGTGCGCAGCAAAACAGAGCTCAACTCTCGACTAAACGCTATTAGTGCAATTATCGATGCGCAATTATGTGGTGAGCTACAAGAGTCATTAAAGCAAATTGGCGACATTGAGCGTGTTATCGCCCGTTTAGCGCTTTGCACAGCACGCCCGCGTGATTTAACGCGCCTGCGTAGCGCACTGCAAGCTCTGGCACCATTACACGAATTACTTCTGGACGCCAACGATCCGCGTATTAGTCAAATAATAGCGCAATCACAGCAATTACCTGAGCTACAAGACTTACTAGAACGTGCTGTCATCGAAACCCCACCGGTACTTATTCGTGATGGGGGTGTTATTGCCCCGGGTTATAACAGTGAGCTTGATGAATGGCGTGCCCTAAGCCAAGGCGCAACCGATATTCTCGAAAAGCTTGAAGAACGTGAGCGTGAACGCACAGGCATTAGCACCTTAAAAATTGGCTATAACAAGGTGCATGGCTTTTTTATTGAAGTAAGTCGCGCTAACTCGCATTTGGTTCCTGCCGATTATATTCGCCGTCAAACGCTAAAAAATAATGAGCGCTATATTATCCCTGAGCTTAAAGAGCACGAAGATAAAGTGCTTGGTAGCCAGTCAAAAGCGCTAGCACTTGAAAAACAGCTTTACGAGCAACTCTTTGAGTTTATTGCTCCGCACATTGAGCAGTTACAAACAATGGCAGCTGTTTTAGCAGATTTAGATGTACTGAACAATTTAGCCGAACGTGCGCAAGCGCTTAATTATGCTAAGCCAACACTGTGCGATAACGATAATATCAGCATTAAACAAGGTCGCCACCCAGTGGTAGAACAGGTAATGAAAGACCCGTTTATTGCCAACCCAGTAGAGCTTAATAACGACCGTAAAATGTTAATTATCACAGGTCCAAATATGGGTGGTAAATCGACCTATATGCGCCAAACCGCACTTATTGTTTTGATGGCTCACATTGGTTGTTACGTTCCTGCTGATAGTGCAGAAATTGGTAATATTGACCGTATTTTTACGCGTATTGGCGCAAGTGATGACCTAGCATCAGGGCGCTCAACCTTCATGGTTGAAATGACCGAAACGGCAACAATTTTAAATAACGCCACAGCGCAATCACTGGTACTGATGGATGAAATTGGTCGCGGTACTTCAACTTATGATGGTTTATCGCTTGCCTATGCAACGGCTGATTATTTAGCATCAAAAATTGCTGCTAAAACTTTGTTTGCAACCCACTATTTTGAGCTAACCGAACTGGCCGAGCAAAAAACGGGGCTGGTTAATGTGCACCTCGATGCCATTGAGCATAACGACACCATTGCCTTTATGCATACCGTGCTTGAAGGCGCAGCAAGCAAGAGCTTTGGTTTACAAGTTGCTGCTTTGGCTGGTGTACCAAAAGCGGTTATCCAACAAGCAAAACAAAAGCTTAAAATGCTTGAGAATCATCAACCTGTTACTGCCCCTATTGAGCAACAACAGCAAACATTAAGTTTTGATGATGAACCTTCAGAGCTTGAATTAACCTTAAAACAGCTTGATCCAGATAGCCTAACGCCAAGACAAGCACACCAACTACTGTATCAATTAAAAGATTTACTTTAAATTTTGAGTGGATGTAAAAAAAGCTGACGTAACGTCAGCTTTTTTGTGTGTTCTGAACCCGTGGGTTCGATACCCTTGATCAGGTATACATTGTTGTCAAATCAGGTGAATTGGTCGAATAGGCTATCTGTACTTAAACCTTCGTGTTGCAAAATGTCTTTTAAGCGACGTAATGCTTCCACTTGAATTTGTCTTACACGTTCACGTGTTAAGCCAATTTCACGACCAACATCTTCAAGGGTTGATGGCTCATAGCCCAGTAAACCAAAACGACGAGCAAGTACTTCACGCTGTTTCGGGTTTAACTCTCCAAGCCAATCAACAATGTGCTTGTTGATGTCATTGTTTTGTACTTCGCCTTCTGGACCGTAGTCTTTCTCATCGGCGATAATATCTAATAACGCTTTGTCATTTTCACCACCGATAGGTGTATCCACCGAGGTGATTTTTTCGTTTAAACGCAGCATCTTAGTAACATCTTCAACCGGCTTATCTAAGCACTCTGCAATTTCTTCTGCAGTAGGTTCATGGTCAAGTTTCTGCGTTAATTCACGGGCTGTTCTTAAATAAACATTAAGCTCTTTGACCACATGAATAGGTAAACGAATCGTACGTGTTTGGTTCATGATGGCACGTTCAATGGTTTGACGTATCCACCAAGTTGCATAAGTTGAAAAACGAAAACCACGTTCTGGGTCAAATTTCTCAACGGCTCTGATAAGGCCTAAATTACCTTCTTCAATAAGGTCTAGTAGCGCAAGGCCACGGTTGTTATAGCGGCGGGCAATTTTCACCACTAAACGTAAATTACTTTCAATCATTCGCTTGCGAGAGGCTTCACAGCCTTTCAGTGCTTTTCGAGCAAAATAGACTTCTTCTTCTGCGCTTAACAGCGGAGAAAAACCAATCTCACCAAGATACAGCTGTGTAGCATCTAAATTCTTGGCAACTTCTTCTTTTGCAAAAATTTCATCTTCGTTGTCGACTTCTTCAAGTAATTCAGAAGACTCTTCTTCGACTACCGTGTCATCAAATTTATCGTCAATCGCGTCAGTTTTTTTCTCAAGTTTTGCTGTGTGACCCATAAGCGTCCTCCCGAGCAAATATGTGATTGAGCTAAATCACTTTATCAATACCCTAAATGGCTAAGGTAGATACTTAGCAGGATTGACTGCTTGACCCCGATAACGAATTTCAAATCTCAAAGCCGTAACCGTAGAGTCTGAACTGCCCATTTCTGCTATTTTCTGCCCCGCCTTTACTTCCTGTTTTTCCTTTACAAGCAACTTTGAATTGTGCGCGTATGCACTTAGGTAATCATCATTGTGTTTCAAAATGATTAAATTACCATACCCCCTCAATGCGTTGCCCGCGTATACCACAGTTCCATGTGCAGCAGCTACAACAGAAGCCCCTTGTTTATTAGTGATCTGTAACCCTTTAAAGCCGTTCTCTTTATTAGAGAAGCGTTGCGTTACTTTACCTTTAGCAGGCCAGTTCCATACAACTTTTGCATTAGAATTACGTTTTTTTTCACTAATTATTTTGTTGGCTTGTTTCTGAACATACTCTCGTTGTTTTGGCTGATCAAGCTCTTTCTTTAATTTTTTGTTATTTTTTTGTATAGAAACAGTAGACTTTTTACTCGAATTCGTATATTTTTTCGTCTTTTTTTGTTTTTGTGCCGATTTTATGAGCGAAATATTCTGCCCAGGGAAGATGGTATAAGGTGCTGGAATATCGTTTATTTTTGCGAGGGTTCGAAAATCTTGCTGAGCACTAAAGGCAATTGAATACAATGTATCACCTTTTTTAACTACATATTTTGAACCTGAGATATTAACTTTGCGTGTGGCGGGTTTAACTTTATTATCTAAACTACTCACCGGTGCTGGGGCTTCGCGAGAAGTACAGCCAAAGAGCAAAATACTAAGAAACAAAGTAACATAGACTGTTATCTGCCTGCTCATCGTAAAATGCTCCTTATCGTACTAGTTTAATGGTTTTACGGGTTATCGCAGTAAAAAGTACGCAACCACAACTAAAACAACTAATCCCCAGCCAAGCGCTTCAACATATTGACGTAATTTCTGCTCCATTTTAACGCCGCCCCACTTCATTAAAGCCGACACTAAGAAAAAGCGTGCGCCACGACCAATTGCCGAAGCAATTAGAAACGGCAGAAATGCCATTTGCATCAAACCAGCACCTATGGTGAAAACCTTATAAGGTATGGGGGAGAATCCCGCTAAAAACACCACCCACACACCGTAGTTTTCAAACCAACTTAGCGCTGTGTCAAATTTCGCTTGCCAACCCATTTGCGCAATCAGCGGCTCGACCACAGGTTCGAATAACCAAAAGCCAAGTAAGTAACCTAAAATACCACCAATCACTGAAGCAATCGTCGTAAAGCTGGCAAAACGCCATGCTTTATCTGGTTGAGCAAGTGACATAGGTGCTAGCATGACATCCGGTGGTACCGGAAAAAAAACAGATTCAGCAAAACTCATCCCTGCTAAATAACGCTCTGCATGGCGATGTTTAGCCCATACCAGTGCCATATCATATAACTTAGTAAACAACTTCAAAGTTTAACGTCCTATTCAATATCACCAGGTACCAAAGGTACAAATCTTACTGGTGCGACTTTATGTTCTGTGAAAGTATCGCCATTTCTAACGACCATCATTAATTGCTGATCTTGCTCACCGATAGGTGCAATCATAACGCCCCCATCAGCCAATTGAGCAAGTAACCCTTGTGGCATAGTGGCGGCTGCAGCTGTAACAATAATCCCCTCAAACGGCGCTTGTGATTGCCAGCCTTGCCAACCATCACCATGTTTCATGGTGACATTATATAAATCGAGTTTGTGCAAACGGCGTTTTGCTTGCCACTGTAGTGCTTTTATACGCTCTACCGAGCACACTTTAGTGAACGTTTTTGCCAGTATTGCCGTTTGGTAGCCAGACCCTGTGCCAATTTCGAGCACTTTATCACGTACGCCCGCTAAGCGAAGTAGCTCAGTCATACGTGCGACAATATAAGGCTGCGAAATCGTTTGTCCTTGACCAATTGGCAATGCGGTATTTTGATAAGCTTTGTGCTGTAAAACATCATCGATAAAAATGTGTCTGGGTGTTGAGGCTATCGCTTCAAGCACAGTGCTGTCTTCTACACCTTCGCGTTTCAATAACTCTGCTAATGCCAGTGCGCTGCGATTATAATTAGTCAGCACTATTAATCTCCATATTTGCTAACCAGCTATCGACTGCTTGTAAACTTTCTTTCGCTGTCATATCAACACTAAGCGGGGTCACTGATGCGTAACCATTATTTATGGCGTAAAAATCAGTGCCTTCACCTGCATCACTTTCAGCACCAAGGGTACCATACCAATAAATGTCACGGCCCCATGGGTCTTGTTGTTTCGTCATGGTTTCAGCTTTATGACGCGAACCTAAACGGGTTACCTTGACTCCTTTTAGCTCAGTAAGTGGAATATCTGGTACGTTTAAGTTGATGATTTGATCTTTCGGTAATGGGTGCGATGCCAACTCTTTGATAATACTCACCGCAATCGCAGCTGCAGTTTCAAAGTGATTTCCTTCTTTAGAGCATAACGACACAGCAATCGCTGGCAGTCCTAAGTGGCGACCTTCAGTGGCGGCGGCAACAGTACCTGAATACAAGGTATCATCACCTAAATTGGCGCCGTGGTTTATTCCGGCTACCACGAGATCTGGCTGCTGCTCGGTTAACTCGTTAACCCCTAAGTGTACACAGTCAGTCGGCGTGCCATTAATTGAAATGAAACCATTATCAAGGGTAGTTGCACGCAGCGGATTCATTAACGTTAATGAATTACTTGCGCCACTGCAATTGCGATCTGGCGCCACTAAGGTCACATCTGCAATTTGCGTTAATGCATGATACAAAACCGCAATCCCTTTAGCATGTACGCCATCATCATTGCTCAATAAGATTTTCATTTACGCATCCTTTTGTTTTTGTTCTCTGGGGCTTGCATCTTGATAGTCCACCAACTCACGCAGTAAGGCAGTAGCAAAACAGCCTTTTGGTAGACCAAAACTTAACTTTAAAGTAGTTTCGTCAATCGTTTCAACGGCTAATGAGTCAGGAATAAGGCGTAACATTCTACGCTCATTCTTAAGGCCAAGTTCGCTAAGGCCCCCTATCCAAGATTGATAAGGCTCGAGCCACACTTTTTCGGTTTCGGTCAGGCCTTTTTCGCCTTTACCAACCATGGGGGCCGACATCACAATATCACCAGACGCTAAGCGAGCAATATTGTCATCACTAATGTTGTCTTCAAAAAATGCATTACTGCCGCTGAGCATAAACACTTCGCGGTGCATTGTTTTTGCAAGGCCATGCTCGGCAACCCGCATACTCACAATTTCATTAAATACATAAGATCGTGCAGCTGAAATAACTAAACCACGCAATTTTTTATCGCGGATACGCTCTCCAGCAAACATGCGCTTTGCCATTTCAAGGTTGTGACCACCATGCCCAAAGCGCTGCTCACCAAAGTAATTAGGCACCCCTGCACGCACCGCGTTGATACGGCACAAAATATCCAGCGGCTCAGTCACGTTGCGTAACGTAATGGTAAAGCGATTGCCTTTATGGCAACCCGTTCTGAGCTTACGGTTATGGCGCTGTTGCGAAATTACAAAAAATTGCTCGTTATTCAGTTCACTAAATTCTATGTGCTTTTTAATTGGTACTGGCACGCTAAACCACTGTGTACACACGCCATGACGGTCTTTTAAGCCTGCATAACTCACATCACGTGGAGATACCCCTGCTTTTTCGGCAATGCGTTTCGCAATAAACTGAGTATTTTCGCCTTTTTTTACAACCTGCAAGCAAACATGTTCACCAGAACCAGTAAACTCAATTCCTAAGTCTTCATCAACCATGAAGTCTTCGGCGTGAGTTTTAAAGTCAGCCTTAGAAAGAGGTTTACCGTATAGGTAGTTTAACTCACTCATGCGCTTAGTTTGCTCATAATCACCACTGCGTGGCTTGAAATACCTTCTTTGCGGCCTTCAAACCCTAGCTTCTCTGTGGTTGTTGCTTTCACATTAACTTGTGAAATATCAGCTTCAAGGTCTTGGCATAAGTTTTCACGCATTGCTTGAATATGTGGCAACATTTTTGGTGCTTGCGCAACAATCGTGACATCGGCATTGCCAAGTACGTAACCTTGCTCTTTAGCAAGCCCAACCACGTGGCGTAGTAAAATTCGGCTATCAATATTTTCGTATTCGCTCGCAGTGTCTGGAAAATGCTTGCCAATATCCCCCATTGCTAATGCACCTAAAATAGCATCACACAATGCGTGAATGGCAACATCACCATCTGAATGCGCTAAAAAGCCTTGTGGGTAATCTATTTTTTCACCACAAATTACCAACGGGCCTTCGCCGCCAAATTTGTGTACATCAAAGCCATGGCCAATTCGAATCATGAGGTACTCTCGTTTTGTTGTTTTTGCAGTAAAAATGCTGCTAAATCTAAATCTTCTGGGGTGGTGATTTTAATATTGTCACTGCGACCGGCAACCAGCTTAACAGGCTGCTTAGCCCATTCAATTGCCGATGCTTCATCAGTGATAGTCACACCATTTTTAAGGGCACTTGATAGCGCATTAGTCAGCGCTTGATAAGGGAAAAACTGAGGAGTGAGTGCCTGCCATAAATCATCACGAGGCACTGTTTGCTCACTGTGGGTATGACCGCGCTTAATGGTGTCTTTTACTTTTGACGCTAAGATACCGCCTTCATTGGCAGCGATGCATTCTGTCATTAAACGCTGGATATCAGCCAAACACACTAACGGCCTTGCCGCATCGTGCACAAGTACCCAATCAGGTGGGTTATCAGCAAGTGATAGCAAGGCGTTAAGCACTGAATCAGCGCGCTCTTTACCACCACTCACACGCTCAATACGCTTATCTATGTGTGGTAAATCAGCAAAGTAGCCGTCATCATCGCTAATTGCTACTTTGATGGTGTTTAATTCGTTAAGTTCTGCAAGTTTACTCAGGGTGTGTTCTAAAATAGTTTTACCCGCCAGTTCAATATACTGCTTTGGCGCCGAATGCTGCATTCGACTCCCTACCCCCGCAGCGGGAACAATGGCGGTTATAGTTTGCTTAATTTTCATTTTGTTGTTGGCCCGGCAAAACGCGAATAAAGGTTTCGCCAGGTTTAATCATTCCTAATTCATTACGCGCGCGCTCTTCGATACCTTCTTGACCAAGCTTTAGATCTTTTATATCTGCTTTAAGTACAGTATTGCGCTTTAATAATTTCGCGTTAGTGTCTTGATGAGAGGTAACCGCTTGTTTCAGACGAGTGTAATCTTGCACACCATTATGACCAAACCATAAACGATATTGCAGAAATAAAGCCAAACATAACAAGGCGAATTGAAAAACCCGCATTGAACACTCCTTCGCGGTTAAATTAAGTCAAAGGGCGTTTTAAATTACGCCAATTTATATTGCTTGCTAGTAGCATTTCTCTTAATGACAAACGCTTAGGTGTGATGCGTTTATTAAATTGCCATTGATGACCGCAACACGCCGCCGCCATCACTGCCTTTGCAGGCTTAAGCAGTTGAATATGCGTGTTTTCTAGCGATTCACCTGAAGTATCAAACCAACCAAGCTCGTTGCAATGTACCTTATTGTCGCTTACTTGATCTAAGCTGTCTATGCGCACAGTTGTACATTGCTCGTCATTAATTAGCACGGGAACAATTAACCCGCGCTTAGCATGTTGACTATAAAAGTCTTTTGAGTCTTTTTTATTATAAACAGGTGGCGTTGTTTTTTGTTTTTCAAGCCAACTGCCATTTTGTGAATCAAGCTGTAATGGTGCATCGCCACTAACTATACGCATGGCTAAACGCTCAATATAGTAAGGCAAACTTGCCAATAAGCGTTTAAGCCTTGCAGTATCAGGTTCATCGACTAAACGCGGGATCTCACGAGCATAAAATGCATTACATAACTGCGCATACAAAGCACGTTCGGCATCAGTTTGCCAAATTTCGGCTTGTTGCGAGTGTTCGCTCTGTGAAGTTGGTTTAGACAATGCGCGCTCTTATAAAACAATTGCTTGACTGTTTTATAGCATAGAGCGTTTATTGAGCGCTACTTTACTGCACCTTTTTTACCCAACTTTGCGTTACCAGTTTCTAAAAACTGCACTACTGCATCACGCTTTTTACCTAACAACAAACTACCATCTGCTAAAAACATAAAGTTTTGCCAACAACGCTTAAAAACGGCAAAGCTGGTTTCAATGATATTATCGCGAGCCATACAAAAATAAACAGTGGTATTAGCTTCCCACGCTAAGTGGTTTAGGATTTCTTCAGGTAACTGCTCGTCGCCCGCTTCCCATGCGTTTTCCCAGTTAATGGTCTCTGAAAAGCTGTCGTCTTTGCCGCACCAATCTGTTTTATCAAAAAAGTCAGGGTGATCATGTTCGCGGCTCACCATAGTAGTCCATAAGACCGCAGCGCGTTCAGCGCTCATTGGTTTAATTTGTGCTGCGTCTTCGCTGCTTATCGGCATATCTTTATGACGAAAAACCCAGGCTTTTTTGTATTCATCTAACGAAATATAATTCATAGTTTAGGCAGTTTGTTTCAGCGTAAAATGTGCAAACTGCAATTATACCCAAATGACTCCAAGATGCGAGATAAACACATGACAATCAAACCCGGTATTTACCAACATTACAAAGGCCCAAAATACAAAGTTGAATATATTGCTACCCACAGCGAAACGAATGAGCCACTGGTAATTTATCAAGCGCTATACGGCGAATTTGGTATGTGGGCACGCCCACTTAGTATGTTTACAGAAGTAGTTACTGTAGAGGGCAAAACGGTACCGCGTTTTGCATACCTTTCAGACGCCGACTAACTGTGGCATCATGACGTTATTAATCACTGCTCAGACCAGATAAGGTGACATCGTGCTTTTTAATTCAACCGATAACTACATTGCCAGTAACTCATTAAAACAAGCGGTTAACGCAGCGATCTTGCTTGAAAAACCCCTGCTTATAAAAGGTGAACCCGGCACAGGTAAAACCATGCTGGCCGAGGAGCTTGCAAAAAGCTTAGACACCACGCTAATTCAATGGCACATCAAATCAACCACTAAAGCGCAGCAAGGCCTGTATGAATATGATGCGGTATCGCGCCTTCGCGACAGCCAGTTAGGTGACGAGCGAGTGCACGATATCAGCAACTACATTGTAAAAGGGAAATTATGGCAAGCCTTTACCTATGGTGAGCAACATAACAAGCGTCCTGTGCTATTGATTGATGAAATCGACAAAGCCGATATTGAATTTCCCAACGACTTGCTATTAGAGCTCGATAAGATGGAGTTTCATGTTTATGAGACCGGCGAGCGAGTTATTGCAAAGCAACGTCCGATTGTGATCATTACGTCGAATAACGAAAAAGAGCTGCCAGATGCCTTTTTACGTCGTTGTTTTTTCCATTACATTGATTTTCCTAGTAGTGAAGAAATGGCGCAAATTATCGATGTGCATCACCCGCATGTTAAACAAGATTTAGTACGCCAAGCACTTGAGGTGTTCTTTAATCTACGTGACGTAAACGGCATTAAGAAAAAGCCATCAACCAGCGAATTACTCGACTGGTTAAAGCTACTGATGGCCGAAGATATTGATGCTAAAACACTGCATGATAAAAGCCAAAAAGGCGGCTTAATGCCCATGTTTGGCGCGTTATTAAAAAACGAGCAAGACATTAGCTTAGTCGAAAAACTTGCGTTTATGAGCCGCCGTTAAGATGTTAATTGCGTTTTTCTTTAAGCTTCGCGAATACCGCTTACCTGTTAGTTTGCGAGAGCTACTTGATTTGATCAATGCGCTCAAGCAAGGGGTTATTTTTGCCGATGTTGACGCGTTTTATTACTTAGCGCGTACCATCATGGTAAAAGATGAAACCCACTTTGACCGTTTTGATAAAGCCTTTGCAGATTACTTTAGTGGCGTGGCCGACCTTGATCTGCTCGAAAGCTTAAAACAGCAACATGCCTTGCCTGATGATTGGCTACGCAAAGAGTTTGAAAAACACTTAAGCGAAGAAGAAAAGGCGCAATTACAAGCCATGGGCGGCCTTGATAAACTCATGGAAACCCTCAAGCAACGCCTTGAAGAGCAGCAAAAGCGCCATGCTGGAGGTAATAAGTGGGTAGGTACCGGTGGCACTTCGCCATTTGGCGCCTATGGTTATAACCCTGAAGGTGTGCGCATAGGCCAAGACGGTAACCGACATCGCCGTGCAGTAAAAGTATGGGATAAACGCAGCTACCGAAACCTTGATAGTGACCGTGAAATTGGCTCGCGCACCATTAAACTCGCTCTAAAAAAACTGCGTAAATTTGCCCGTACTGGCGCCAGCGATACTCTCGATTTAACCGAAACCATTCGCGCAACCGCAAAACAAGGCGGCATGCTCGATGTAAAAATGGCACCAGAGCGCCATAATGCGGTAAAAGTATTGATGCTATTTGATATCGGCGGTTCAATGGATGATTACATTCATACCTGCGAAGAGTTATTTAGCGCCGCCCACAGCGAGTTTAAACACCTTGAGTTTTACTATTTTCATAACTGTTTGTATGAGCATGTTTGGCAAGACAACGAACGTCGTCACTCTAACGTCATTGATACCATGACCTTGATTAACAAGTTCACCAGCGACTACAAGGTGATCTTTGTTGGCGATGCCACCATGGGCCCTTACGAAATCGCCTACCCCGGTGGCAGCGTTGAGCATTGGAATGAAGAGCCCGGTAGCGCTTGGTTAAACCGCATAACCAATCACTTTGATAAAGTCGCTTGGCTCAACCCACAGCCCGTTGAACACTGGCGCTATTATCAATCAATTGATTTTATAAAGCAGTTAATGGATAACCGCATGTACCCACTCACGCTAGATGGGATTAGTAATGCGATTAGGGAGTTGAGTTAGAGCTATCAGCCGTCAAACAGCATAAAAACTGAGAAATGAATGTAAAGTTATAATTGTTTATAAATACAAATAACTAAGCCCCTTCTCGATCAGCTATAAACTGACGGCTGAAAGCTGACAGCTCCCATTTACATTCCCTTCCAAACCAAAAACACTAGCGCAAAGCCCACTAAATAAACCAATCCTAGCCAGCTTAGGGTGCGTAATAAAGGTGAGTGATGAATGCTGGGTTCTGAGCGCACTAAACTAAAGTTCAGCCATGCAAATACAGGCGTGGTTACAAAAGCGAGGGTCATAGCAAAAGTGAGCATTGGGCCAAGGGCTGATTTAAAGAATAAAATCACTGCCATGCCAGCAAATGCTTGCAGTAATAACCACATATTTAAACTGTGTTTAGATTGTTTAATCGGTAGCAGTTTATGTGACTCATTTAATGTTCTGGCGTAGCCATCAAGCACTGTTAGCGTGGTGCCAAACATACATAAAAAAGCAATACCTGAAACCAGCGGCCTTGCCCACTCGCCCATGGTAAGGGCATACATATCAATTAATTGCTTTGCAAAGGCGACTCCACCTAATTGCACAGCCTGTGCTTGGCCATATTGCACTAATACGCCTAATGAGAAAAACACTAACGCAAGTGCTGCGGTAAGCCAGTAGCCCAAATTAAAATCAAACAAGCCTTGTTGCTTTGTCACTGGTTGTTGGTGCTGCTTTTCTTTTAGCCACAGTGAGCTAATTGCTGATATTTCGATAGGCGCAGGCATCCAGCCCATGAGAGCGACCATAAAGCCGAGCATAGCAAGTTCGTACGGCGACGGCCCCACATAGTCAACTGGCGCCATAGCACCATTATTAATTGCCACTACCAACGCAGCCACAGTTGTAACCGTTAACAGCCCCATAATGAGCTTTGAGACATTATCGAGCGCTTTAAAATGCCCTAACAACAAAATAAGCAAACACACAGCTAAAATCAGCCAGCATAATAAGGTTACAGAAATTGTGACAGGTAATGCATAGTGCAGTAGGCTGGCCGTTAATAATAAAACCCCCGCAGTATTCACTACGGCGGCGACTATATTAAGCGCAATAAAGCTATAGAAATACCCAGGTCCTTTTTGCTTGTAGCCCTCAACTAAACTTTGTTTGGTCGCAAGGGTGTACTCCATGCCAAATCGAAAGAATGGATACTTCAATACGTTTACTACAATGATTAGCCAAAATAGCTGCCAGCCGAATAACGACCCGGCTTGTGTTGATGCTACTAGATGTGAGCCACCAATGGCGGCTGTAGCCATTAAAACCCCCGGCCCTAAAGCATTTAATTTAGACTGCCAATTTGATACTGCTGATTGCATAAGTTGTGTGTGTTTTATTCTTAGTTACAAGCAACTTACAGCGTTTTAGGTGAGATTGGAAGCAGAGCAAGTTAGCAAGTTAGCAAGTTAGCAAGTTAGCAAGTTAGCAAGTTAGCAACACTAGACTGCCTACCACTTATGTCAAGCCGTTGTTTTTTAATCTGACTTCTAACGACTGATATCTGATATCTCCATGTTTGTTCGGCGTTAAAACGCCTCCTACGTCTCGTATCTCACTAACTTTACTCTTTCCCCTAGCAACTCGCTAACTTTTGGAACTTCAATCTGACGGCTGATAGTTAAATATTAAAACCAAAAAAGCCAAGCGTTTCGCAACGGTTGGCTTTTTCAGATTTAGTTTTAAGTCTAGCCGCTTAGGCTAGTGCTCTGTAATTAGCTCAGGTTCATTTCCTGAATGATTTCGTGGGCAATTTCCGGAGTTGTACTGACCGGCTTTTCGTGTAGTTTGGCTTTCATTTGCCCTTTACGATGTTTCAGTGATGCATCGAGTTTTTTAGCAGCACCTGCGATAGCTGGGTACATCACATCATCTTCAGCTTTTACTGATAAACGTGCGCCTTCATAGGTTGTACTAATCTCAGCCTGATACTTATTATGTTCTTTTGAAAGAATAATATCGAGTGATATTAATGATGGAAAATGGCTAGCAATTTTCGAGAACTTCTCGTTGATATGAGCTCTAACAGCCTCAGTAACGTCAACATGATGACCAGAAATATTAATCTTCATAGGGTATCCTTTTTTCTTGTTACCTCACAGTTAGTATTGGGGGCGAATTGAATTAACACAAGCGAAAATTGCAGATAATTAGTAATTGATTGTAACCACAGATGATTTAGATCATGCGTTGCGGATAAAATATGCAAAAGCCCGCATCACACGGGCTTTTCAGAAAGGTTAACAACTGTTCATTAACTATACGAACAACAGTAGTCAGCAAACTCGCTGACCTTTACTAGAAAGGTAACATTTGCATCAACCGTAAAAGACTCTCCAGCTTGCATCGTTTGCCATTCGCTCTCACCGGGTAATAGCACTTGCCAACTGCCACCGTTAAGCTCCATCAACTCTTTTTTACTCGTAGCAAACTCAAACTCACCCGGTTGCATAAAGCCTAACGTCTTCGTGCTGCCATCAGCAAATACCACAGTACGGCTAGACACTTTACCGTCAAAATACACATTAGCTTTTTTCAGCACACTTACATTATCAAACTGAGACATCCTCACTCCTGTTGTTTTGTTAAATCTAATCCACCCTGCCCGAATTTTAAGCGTGCAGCAACTGAAGATAATTCAATTAATACTTATATTTAAGCTGGCTTTTTATTATCTTTAATAAACTGAACAAGTAAGAAAACAAAGAAAGTTCCAGGTAGACCAACAATAAACAACAATGGAGTTAATACTCTTGGAGATGTTCCATTAATGTAAAACTTACCATATAAGAAATTACAAATTAGCCAGCCAGCGAGAATAAGATACGATAACAAGCTCGTATTTTCAGCCTTCAATTCGCAGCTTCCGAAAGCAACTTCGACTAATAAAAGATCGAAAGATATACACTGACTTGTATTTAGTGCGTAAAAAGTAAGTGCTGCCATAGATATTAAAGCGATGGCTGTAACGATGTATTTCATGGTCATTTCCTTATTAAATTAAAAGTAAAAAGAAGCAAGCAACTGCCTCTGTCATTTCAATTTAAATGACTCTGAAAATTACACCATAATTTAGCCATTACTTAATCATCACTTACTTATAACCAAAGTTATAACTATAATCACACCAACAATAACACCAATAAATCAATAAGTTAGCTAAAAACTTCAGCTATGAATTGATACCCTCTTTTCATCTGGGACTTTATATATTTAGGGTTTTTTGTATCAGTATCTGAAAAGGCATTTCGCAACTTACTAATTACTCGGCGAATAGCAGTGTCGGTGACTATTTGATTTTGCCAAACATTGCTGTGTAGCTCTTCTAAGCTGACGACTCTAGGTTGTTGCTCTATTAAATAGCTAAGTACTTGCATCATTTTTGGTTCTAAATAAGTTACTTGCTCATCTTTTGAAATGCTTTTTTCTTCGTAATTAAATGTATATTCACCGATCATCAAAGTGCTTTGGTCTGAAAGAGAAAAGCTTTTTTCCTCTACTTCTTGAGTATCTTCTTGCTCACTTTTTCTCAATACTTTTTTATAATTTCTACTAATTAACTTAAAGCTGTAAGTCACTAAAAGAACAATTGGGCTAAGTGGTAGAGAGAGAATAAAAAGTAAAGATATTAAGTAAGCATTAACCTTGCTTTTTACTAATAACTGCCCAAATAAAACAACCGCAAGCACCCATAAAATAAATGGTAAATCGATACTAATACTTTCAAGATCGTCTCCACAAACACCCACTCGAAAAAACGACATATCAAAACATAAAGCAAAGCTATTAAAACTAGCTAACAGTAAAGCCAGCATATACAACCATTTCATTTTCATTCCTTAAATATTACTTTGACTGGACGATAATATAGCAGAAAGCCACTATTAACCAATCCCTTATAATACATAGGGAAAGCTTAACAATTTGCATGATGTGATAATTGAAGATCGTACTTGAGCACGCCACGAGGAGTAAGGTTTATGTGCTAGCAAATGTGTTGGGTTTCACTCCGTTCTACCCAACCTACCAGTCAAACACAAAAAAGCCCGCGCTGTGCTATACAGGGCGGGCTTTTAAATTTTAGCGGCTTAAGCTTAGAACAAAGCGTTTGCTTTGTTTACGATGTTTTCAACAGTGAAACCAAAGTGCTTGAATAGCTCGCCTGCAGGTGCTGACTCACCGAATGTCGTCATACCAACTACTGCACCATTTAGACCTACGTATTTGTACCAGTAGTCTGCGATGCCCGCTTCGATTGCTACGCGGCGTGTAACGCTTGCTGGTAGTACGCTTTCTTTATACGCGGCGTCTTGCTCATCAAATAAATCAGTTGAAGGCATAGATACCACGCGTACTTTTTTACCTTGTGAACGAAGTTCTGCAGCGGCATCTTGTGCAAGCTGTACTTCAGAACCTGTTGCAATAAGGATAAGCTCTGGCTCACCGTCACAGCTAAGTACGTAACCACCTTTTTTCACATCGGCTAACTGTTGTGCAGTACGCGTTTGTTGCTCAAGGCCTTGACGAGTGAAAATGAGTGACGTTGGGCCATCTTTACGCTCAATAGCTTGTTGCCATGCAATCGCTGACTCAACTTGGTCACATGGACGCCAGTTCACTAGGTTAGGCGTTAAACGCATGCTTGCGATCTGCTCTACCGGTTGGTGCGTTGGACCATCTTCACCTAAACCAATTGAATCGTGCGTGTATACGAAGATACTTGGTTGCTTCATTAGTGCCGCCATACGTACTGCGTTACGTGCGTATTCCATGAACATTAAGAATGTAGCACCGTAAGGAATAAAGCCTTTATGCAGTGCAATACCATTCATAATCGCTGACATACCAAATTCACGTACGCCGTAGAAAATGTAGTTACCGTTTGCATCGTTTGCTTCTAGGCCTTTTGAGCCATCCCAAAGTGTTAAGTTAGAACCAGCAAGGTCAGCAGAGCCACCCATGAATTCTGGTAGTAACGGACCAAACGCGTTTAATGCATTTTGTGATGCTTTACGTGTTGCAGGGTTTGCAGGGTTTGCTTGTAGCTCTTCGATGTAAGCTTGTGACTTTTCAGCCCAATCTGCCGGTAGCTCACCGTTTGTACGGCGCTTAAACTCAGCAGCAAGTTCAGGGTATGCACTTTCATAAGCTGCAAATTTTTCGTCCCAGCTTGCTTCTAGTTGCTTACCTTTTTCTTTGCCATCCCACTCGCTATAGATATCAGCTGGGATTTCGAATGCATCGCCAGTCCAACCAAGGAACTCACGAGATGCTTTAATTTCGTCTTCACCTAGTGGTGCACCGTGACAATCATGGCTACCTGATTTATTAGGTGAACCATAACCAATCACTGTTTTACAACAGATTAATGATGGCTTATCAGTAATGCTACGCGCTTCTTCGATAGCGGCGCGAATTGCATCAGGGTTATGACCATCAACATCGCTAACTACGTGCCAGCCGTATGCTTTGAAGCGCGCTGGTGTGTCATCGCTGAACCAACCTTCTACTTCACCATCAATTGAGATGCCGTTGTCATCCCAAAACGCAACTAGTTTACCTAGGCCTAATGTACCGGCTAATGAACAGGCTTCGTGTGAAATACCTTCCATTAAACAGCCATCACCCATGAATGCATACGTGAAGTGATCAACAATATCGTGGCCTTCACGGTTAAACTGTGCAGCTAGCGCTTTTTCGGCAATTGCCATGCCCACTGCATTTGTGATCCCTTGACCTAATGGACCCGTAGTAGTCTCAATACCTGGTGCATATCCATACTCTGGGTGACCCGGTGTTTTTGAGTGCATTTGACGGAAGTTTTTAATTTCCTCTAGTGGTAAGTCATAGCCACTTAAGTGCAGTAGAGAATAGATCAGCATTGAACCGTGGCCATTCGAAAGAATAAATCGATCTCGGTCTGCCCACTCTGGATTCGTTGGATTGTGCTTTAGATAATCGCGCCATAGTACTTCTGCGATATCTGCCATGCCCATAGGGGCGCCAGGGTGACCAGATTTGGCCTGTTGTACTGCGTCCATTGATAAGACGCGAATAGCATTTGCAAGTTCTTTGCGTGATGGCATGAATTCTCCTACCTTTATGTATTTGCGCTGGTTGTTTATGAAGCCCCATTCTTACTTATTGTAAGGGTACAGTGCAATTAAAAATCCGCATTAAATGCACCATTTATGGGCGTTTGTTAAGAACAATACGTTATTACTAATTTTAAATGGACGTCTAGGCGTAAAATTACTATGCAAACATATTTGTTTTAGATAAAATACGCCCCTTAATTTTTTAGCGCTATTACCGACGTTTGTGAAGCGCAATATTTGTGAGCAGAAATACAATGGCAAAACATTTATTTACTTCTGAATCTGTTTCTGAAGGTCATCCGGATAAAATCGCGGACCAAATCTCTGACGCGGTTCTAGATGCTATCTTAGAGCAAGATTCTCATGCCCGTGTTGCATGTGAGACTTACGTTAAAACTGGCATGGTGATGGTTGGTGGTGAAATCACAACTAGCGCTTGGGTTGATATCGAAGAAATCACACGTAAAACAGTACGTGAAATCGGTTACACGCACTCAGACATGGGTTTCGATGCTGACTCTTGTGCGATCCTAAACACTATCGGTAAACAATCTCCAGACATCAACCAAGGTGTTGACCGTGCTCGCCCTGAAGAGCAAGGTGCTGGTGACCAAGGTCTAATGTTCGGTTACGCATGTAATGAAACTGACGTTTTAATGCCTGCACCAATCACTTATTCACATCGTCTAGTTCAGCGCCAAGCTGAAGTTCGTAAAAGCGGTGAGCTTAACTGGTTACGCCCAGATGCAAAATCTCAAGTAACGTTTGCATACGAAAATGGCAAGCCTGTTGGTATTGATGCCGTTGTTCTTTCAACTCAACACTGTGATTCAATCTCACAAAACGACTTAGTTGAAGCGGTAATGGAAACGATCATTAAGCCAGTTCTTCCTGCTGAGCTAATCTCAAGCGCGACTAAGTTCTTCATCAACCCAACTGGCCGTTTCGTAATCGGTGGCCCAATGGGTGACTGTGGTCTTACAGGTCGTAAAATCATCGTTGATACATACGGTGGTATGGCTCGTCACGGTGGTGGTGCTTTCTCAGGTAAAGATCCATCAAAAGTTGACCGTTCAGCGGCATATGCTGCTCGTTACGTTGCTAAAAACGTGGTTGCTGCAGGCCTTGCTGACAAATGTGAGCTACAAGTTTCTTACGCTATCGGTGTTGCAGAGCCAACATCTATCAGCATCGAGACATTTGGTACAGGTAAATTAGAAGAAGCGCGTCTAATCGAATTAGTACGTGAGCACTTCGACCTACGTCCTTACGGCTTAATCCAAATGCTTGATCTTGAGCGTCCTATCTATCAACCGACTGCGGCTTATGGTCACTTCGGTCGTGATGAGTTCCCTTGGGAGCGTGCAGACAAAGCAGACGCACTTCGCGCAGCTGCTGGCCTGTAATAGGTTAGATAAAATGAAAAAAGCGCCTTTTGGCGCTTTTTTTATGAACACGAACCTAACTGACTTATTAAGTTATCTCGCGAGAACTGATTATTGGTTAATTGCTCTGTCAGTGCTTGTAGCGTTTTATAAACGCTCTTTAGCGATACCTTATTGCTCAACCAATGCGGGATTGAGCCACCCGGATCAGCATAGGCCTGATGGCTTACCAATAAATGACTTTGCTGCTCTTCTAAACGCCAATAAGCCCTGAGCTCTTTAATACGCACAACCCCAGAGACTTCTGCTTTAGCGTATGGCTGACTGATAATTTTTAGCTCTGTTTTATGTTCACCTAAGGCATGATAACAAGAGTAACTCACCAAATCGCGATCTAACACCGGCCAAGGCGAGTTAAAGTGAGTGTAAACAAGGGTTTCTGAGGGGCTTAAGCGCTCCATTAAAGTCACGCTTTTAACATTTTCGAGCCAATTAGGCGCGTTGTCGGTATCACTTAACAGCGCCATAAAGTCACTGGCCTTAGCATTTTTTACCAGCACAGAAGCATTAATTTCTATAATGCCAGTTTCGTGCTTTTTATAGCTAACCTTTATATCGTCTTGCTGTTTGTAGGTTTGCCATTCAATAGGGTTAGCCACTGCCGAGAGACTCAAACATGCTAACCCTATCCATAGGCACAAGCGCATTTATTTAAAACCAATAAGGGTCTGTATTAAATGACGCGTGGCGACTTTGCTCCATTGCACTGACCAAAAACTCTGACTTTTGATCAAGCCATGATTGAATTTTTGTTAGCTCTAAGTCGTCTTGCCCTGCACATAACTGCTTTAAGTACTCAAGGGTGCTTAACTCATAAATACCATGAGAGATATCAACCCACGGCATACGAAACTCGTTTCGATCTTCTTTATCGAACAAAGCGCCTAAGCAGTTGCCGCTGAGTAATGAGTTTTCAAGGCGGGTGCGCAGTGCCAAATAGTCTTTATCTGTAAACACTTGCTGCTCAGGAATAAGTTCGTGCATATCGTGCCAATCTTTAGCAAATAAACGCTTAGCAATATCGGCAACAGGTTTTTCAGCAGCTTGAAACTCAGTTTGCCCCCATGACTTACGCCATTGTTTTTCAATCAACCATGTTGTTAATTGTAATAATAAGCGATTGTATCGGGTGCTATGGAAAAGTTTTTCGATATCTTCAATGCTTGGCTGCAACTCTTTTAAGTCATTAATAACTTGAGTGAGCTCAGGCGCACTGTTGATTTTTTTGTAGTACGCGTGGCGCTTAGATGTGTAGGTTTTTAGCTGAATAGCATTTTCAACCCATGCTAATTCGCTTAATAACCACTTTAATTCTGTACGTAATGAGTCGGTATCGTCTTTACTAACAATATCGTCAAACAGCCAAAATGTATGGCGAATCAAACGAATACCGTCGGTGACACGCTTAAGGGTTTTTAAGCTTGGTTTTATGAAGTAGCAGGCTTCATGTTTTTGTACAAAGCGAATCGCGTAGTTAATGCTTTCTACTAAGGCTTGTTCTTGGGTTGCACCACGTTTTAGTGGCACAAAGCCAATTGATTTACTTGCTTTTAATGGTTTGTCATCTGCAAGACGATAACCTCGAGCAGCTTTAGAATAAAGCCCTAAGCGAACATGGCTTTCACTTACCAGTTTATCTGCCAAAGCAAACAACTCATTGCGACTACCTTCAATCAGTTCGATTTCAAGTTCAGAGATTGGCTCAACTTGGCCCGATGCAGCCACTTCACCTTTATCTAATACCACTTCAATTTTTGCGCCATTTTCGGTTTCGAGTAACCAAGTACGGCGTATAAAGTTAGTGCTAAAAATTGGGTATAGGTTTTCTGCGATGGCAGGCACTTGCATACCATGCGGCCAAATAGCAGCATCAAATGCAAGTAAATCAGGGCGATTACCTGACAGTGGCAAATTGTATTCAGGGCGCTGATGTAAGCCGCCCACCACTTCGCCAGCAAGCTTGATGGTTTGCTCACACTCACCATCACAACAGCGAGTACGAAGGCCAATATCTAAAGCGCGTAATTCTCGGCTTGGCGTATCGTAATAAGCATTTTGTAAATTGCGTGACGGTTTATTGGTAACGGTTTTTGCAAATTGGGTAATTAATGCGGGGATCAGTGGAACAACGGCATCTGACACCAAAAACTTCAGTTCTATCTCAGTATCCATTCGCTTTGCGGAGTACATTTAAAATAAATAAGTGATCAAAATAAACAAAGCAGACTGTTAATGCAAATTTTTTCCTGTTTTTTGCGGTTAAGCCCACGCACGGATTACAATATCAGCCTTGCTATTAATAGTTGAAATCCCTACTATCTCTATACATAAAGAAATTATAAATTTAGCCACTTCTAGGCAAGATCACATTAACAAGGTAGATTGATGTTAAAACAGTGTATTTTTGGGTTGCTCCTTGCGGCCACCTCTTTTATTAGCTACGCAGAAGAAGCACCAAGCAGCGACAGCCAAAACACCGCCTACATAGTCGATAACCTGTACACCTTTATGCACTCAGGTCCAAGCAAAAACTACCGCATTTTAGGTTCAGTCGATGCAGGCACACAAATAGTGTTATTGTCGGGTGAAGATAATGGCTACTTTAAAATTCGTGATGATAAAGATCGTGAAGGTTGGGTAGAGTCAAAATTTGTTACTGAAAATGCAGGTATTCAACAACAGTTTCAAGCGCTGAATAACGACATGACGGTAATGCAAGAACAGCTTCGCCAAGCTGAAATTGAACTACCACAACTACAAGAGCAGAACAAATCACTAACAGAGCAAAACCTAGCGCTTAGCAAGCAAATTGAAGCACTTAAAAGTACTATTGAGTCTGAGCGTAATGCTAAGCAAACAGCCAGTGCCAAAGAGAAACGTCAGTTATTAACTTATGGCGGCGCAATTGCGTTCATCGGCTTACTACTTGGTATTATCCTAACCGTGGTGTTATCTCGTCGTAAACGTTACGACGGCTGGGCATAAACCTCCTCCCCATTTTGACAAAAATAAACCCTGCATTTTGCAGGGTTTATTTTTTAAACTTATCCACTTTTTACTCAAGAGCATTTTTGTCTAAGAGTCTTAAACACTTCTTGCTTTAACACTAAAAGCCCCTCTTTGTAACCTAAGATAAGCAATAACAATATCAAGCCTCCAGGCAATAGCACTGCAATAAGCAGAGGGCCTAAGATAAAGCTATAAAAGCAAATACCAGGTACGAATAATACATAACCAATTAAGCGTTTTAATTTATTCATAGTGCAACCATCCATTTAATTGAGCGCGCTCATTTTAATATTGAGCGCGCTCAATTTACAACACCTTTGATTGAGTTTTTTTTAATTTCTGGTTAAATAGCATAAAAATTGGAGTGTTCAGTGACCAAAAAAGA
Source organism: Pseudoalteromonas sp. bablab_jr010 (assembly GCF_016464105.1). Lineage (NCBI taxonomy): Bacteria > Pseudomonadati > Pseudomonadota > Gammaproteobacteria > Alteromonadales > Pseudoalteromonadaceae > Pseudoalteromonas > Pseudoalteromonas sp. bablab_jr010. The sequence goes on from NZ_JACDWV010000199.1 coordinate 142,626, forward strand.
GCAAACAAAACAACAGATACTTACAGCCTCATGGCAGCTTTTTTCAGAGCTCGGCTACCACCAGACCAGCACACGAGATATTGCAAGAGCAGCTAATGTCGCCAATGGCACAGTATTTAGTCACTTTGCGACTAAAGTTGAGATTCTTAAATACAGTTTTGAGAGTGAACTAGAAGATATTCTAAGCCGCGCTAAACACTCAGATTCGAGTACTACAGCGACAGATAGAATGTACCATTACGCTTGTTTTCTTTATGAGTTTTACCTTGCAAAAAAGGAGTTTAGCCGAGAGTTATTTAAAGAAATTATGTGGCAACAGAACGAGCTTGAACCGCAGCTTAAAGCATTCAAAAAGCGCCTGATCAATGACAATGAAGCAACCGCTTTAGATGCAGATATCATTATTGATATTTACTTTATGACGCTCATGGAAGGGCTTAATCAGGAAGACAGTTCTGTCGGTTCGATGCTGGCAACACTCAAAGCAAAACTATCAAAAATTAACATCAATTAGGTTAGTTGTATAAACTGTAGCGCCGTTCGTTCAGTGCTACAGAAAGATAGGAAACCACTCGGTTTCCTTACGTTAAATATCGAATCTAAGGCCTGTGTCCTGTTTTATTTTTTCGATCACCATATAGGTGTGATGTGTACCCACTCCGGGAATATCTACTAAATCACCCAGTACTTGGCGATACTCATCCATATCTGAGACCCGTACTTTTAATAGGTAGTCATAGCCACCAGCGACCATGTCGCATTCAACCACTTGTGGAATATTCAATATATATTCGCGAAACACTTTAAATACTGATGTATTCGAGGTCACCAATGATACCTGTACATGTGCTAACAAGCTCTGGTTAAGTTTAGCTTCGCTAAGCTTTGCGTAATAGCCTTCGATGTAGCCTTCTTGCTCTAAACGTTTTACACGATCTAGACACGGGCTTGGGCTCAGATTTACCTGTTTTGCGAGGTTTACGTTCGATATTCTGCCATTTTTTTGCAGAGCGTCTAAAATTGCTAAATCGATGCGATCTAACATGCGTAATCTATTCGGACTGGTCATAACAGAATTTTATGCGGCTAAGTTAACGGTATGCCCTGTAAATTATCGTAAATCGAAAAATTTAACCAGCATATTCTGCTGGATTTTAATTAGAATGCACGAATTATATCAATGGTAAGAAATGCAATAAGTTCATTTCTAGACTCCACATACCAGAGGGTTACATATGCTATTTAATGGCGATTTGACAACTGAATGTCCAATTAGACAAAAGATCCGTGATTTCTACCGTATTGACGAAAATGCGGTTATTGATCATATTTTGCCTTTGGCTGAAGTAGGCGTGAAAGCGCGTAGCCGAGCGTGGGAACGTGCTCGTCAAATGGTTTTAAATATCCGTCGCGATCAGGATGGTCAAAGCGGTGTAGATGCATTACTAAATGAATTCTCACTTTCGAGTGAAGAAGGCGTTGTATTAATGTGTCTTGCAGAAGCACTATTACGTGTTCCAGATAAAGCAACGCAAGAGTCACTAATTCGTGACAAACTTGCTAAAGGTGACTGGAGCTCGCATTTAGGTAGCAGCGATTCTTTATTTGTAAACGCCTCTTCTTGGGGTCTGTTAGTAACCGGTAAAATGGTTAACTACAGCGACAAGTCAAAAGAGCAGCAATTCGGTGTTCTTAAAAAAACAATTGGTCGTTTAGGTGAGCCTGTTATTCGTAAATCTGTGAACTTCGCGATGAAGATCATGGGTAAGCAATTCGTTATGGGTCGTACTATCAACGAAGCGATTGAACGTGCAGCCGATAAAGAGCAAAAAGGCTACGTATACTCATACGATATGCTAGGTGAAGGCGCACGCACAATGAAAGATGCAGAGCGTTACTTCAACAGCTACATGACAGCTATCCACGCAATTGGTAAAGCGGCAAATGGCCGTGGTCCAATCAAGAGCCCTGGTATCTCAGTTAAAATTTCTGCGATTCACCCACGCTATGAGTTCACACATCGTGAACGTGTTATTGCTGAAATCGTACCTAAGTTAAAAGAACTTGCGCTTGCAGCGAAAAGCTACGATATCGGCTTTACTGTTGATGCTGAAGAAGCTGACCGCTTAGATATCTCTTTAGATGTTATTGAAGCAGTATTCAGTGATGACGATTTAGGTAACTGGAACGGCTTTGGTTTAGCAGTTCAAGCATACCAAAAACGCGCTATTTTTGTGGTTGAATGGGTTGCAGAGCTAGCTCGTCGCGTTGGTCGTAAACTAATGGTTCGTCTTGTAAAAGGCGCATACTGGGATACAGAAATCAAAACCACTCAACAAGATGGTTTAGATCACTACCCTGTATTCACGCGTAAAGCGACCACAGACGTTTCTTACAAAGCCTGTGCTATCAAACTACTTGAAGCACGTGATGTATTGTACCCGCAATTTGCTACACACAACGCCTACACTGCAGCAACAATCTTAGAAGTTGCAAAAGGTGATAACGAAGGTTTTGAATTCCAACGCCTACACGGTATGGGTGAGTCGTTATTCGACCAAATCGTAAGCCAAGAAAAAATTCAATGTCGTGTTTACGCACCAGTGGGTCAACACGAAGACTTACTTGCATACTTAGTACGTCGTTTATTAGAAAACGGTGCTAACTCATCATTCGTAAATGCGATTGTTGATACCACTAAGCCTGTTGAGTCACTATTACCTGACCCTGTAGAAACACTGCAAGGTTTACGTAACAAGTACAACACGCAAATTAAGATGCCTATTGATTTATACGGTGAAGAACGTGCTAACTCAAAAGGCATGGACTTAACTGATATCAACGTAATCACACCATTTAAAGAAAACCTTGATACCTGGTTTGCTGAGCACCGCATTGAATTAAGCGATGTGCCAGAAGGCTCTCTTCCGGTGAAGAACCCTGCGAATCACAAAGAAATCATTGGTCATGTGAAGCTACAATCTTCAGACGAAATGACTGCACTTTTAGAAAATGCAGAAAAAGCATTTGAGTCATGGTCACAAACGCCAGTAAAAGAGCGCGCAAACTTATTACGCCGTGTTGCTGATATCTTAGAGCGTCACCACGATGAGTTAGTGGCACTGTGTATCAAAGAAGCGGGTAAAGTAACTCAAGATGGTATCGATGAAGTTCGTGAAGCAGTGGATTTCTGCCGCTACTACGCTGCACGCGCAGAGGAACTTTCTGAAGACGAGCGTTTTGAAGCACGTGGTGTGATCTTATGTATCAGCCCATGGAACTTCCCACTTGCAATCTTCCTAGGTCAAGTTGCTGCGGCAATCGTGACAGGTAACACAGTTATTGCTAAACCTGCTGAGCAAACAAGCTTAATTGCACTTCGTACCATTGAACTTATGCTATCTGTTGGCTTACCAGAGCACGTTGTACAACCTGTTATTGCTCGTGGTAGCGAAGTAGGTAAAACCATCGTTCCTGATGAGCGTATTCAAGCAGTTATGTTCACAGGTTCTACAGAAACCGGTACTGTTATTTCGCAAACATTGGCTGCGCGTAATGATATTCAAGTACCGCTTATTGCTGAAACGGGTGGTCAAAACTGTATGATCGTTGACTCAACTGCTCTACCAGAGCAAGTTGTTGATGATGTAATCAGTTCAGGTTTCCAAAGTGCTGGTCAACGCTGTTCTGCACTACGTGTATTATTCTTACAAGAAGACGTTGCCGATGGCATCATTGAGATGATCAAAGGCGCTTTAAAAGAACTTCACGTTGGCGACCCTTCATTACTTTCAACAGATATCGGCCCAGTTATCGACGAAAAAGCACTTAAAAACTTAAGTGACCACGTTGAATACTTAAAAGGTAATGCAACACTTCACTATGAGTGTGCTATTCCTGATAACAGTGAAAATGGTGCTTACTTCTTTGCGCCTCGTTTATACGAAATCAAAGATTTATCTGTACTTAAGCGCGAAGTATTTGGTCCTTGTGTACATATCATCCGCTTTAAAGGCACAGAGCTTGATAACGTGATTGACCAAATCAATGGCACGGGCTTTGGCTTAACGATGGGTGTGCATTCACGTATCGAAGAGCGCTGTGAATACCTAGCGAAAATGTCACGTGCAGGAAACGTTTACATCAACCGTAATATGATCGGTGCGATTGTTGGCGTACAACCTTTCGGTGGCCGTGGTTTATCTGGTACTGGTCCTAAAGCGGGCGGCCCTAACTACCTACAACGCCTTGTGAAAGAAAAAGCATCACCAGATAACGTACAAATGACAAACCTAACACCTGATGAGTTAGATACTCACCACTATTCAGGTGCAGCTGAGCAAGTTGCTAAGCTAATGGATAACTCATTACGCGATGAGAAGATCTGGCGTGCGACACCACTAAACGACCGAGTTTCTGCTGTACGTCAATTACTTGCAAAAGTAGCGACTGTAGAAATTATTGACGAGCTTGCCGATGACTTAGCATTAACGCTAGCTGATGCTCGTGCGCAACTTAACCGTCTTGAAAAACACATGCGTAAGCACACTGTGTTGCCTGGGCCAACGGGTGAGTCAAACACACTTCACTTAGAGCCTCGTGGTTGTGTGGTTTGTTATGCAGATAAGAGTACGTCATTTAACTTCTGGGCAATTTCGGTTATCACAGCACTTGCTGCTGGTAACACGGTAATCACGGTTGCTTCTGAGTTATTCTTTGACGAAGCGGTTGCATTCAGAGACAAGTTTATCTCTACAGGTATCGCTGAAGGTGTATTCCAAGTTGCTAAACCTAATCAGTTACAAGCTATCTTAGCGCACCCTCACCTTGCAGGTGCGGTTGTTGCGGCTCGTTCATCACGTTTAGGCTACTTTAGCCAGCAGCTAGCACAACGTAAAGGTGCAATCCTGCCAGTGATCAGCTCTGAGTACTACGACACGCTAATCAAGCGCTTACTGACTGAGAAAACAATCAGCGTTGATACAACCGCATCAGGTGGTAACACATCACTAATGACCTTGGTTGAAGACGACGAGTAAGTTGTATTGCAATAACTAAATGAGAAAGCCCTCGCTAGTCGAGGGCTTTTTGTTTACAGCCATAAAAACCCCTCCTTTTTACTATTATTATTTACTGATACACGAACTTTCTGCTAATTTTATATTATTGTAGTCGTTTAGAAGTAAAGGTCTTGAAAACACTTCCTATCAATCAACTTAAGCCGGGCATGTTTGTACAGAGCGTGACAAAACAAACAGGCAAGATCCGTATAAAAAACCAAGGTTGGGTTAAAACACAGGGAAGTATAGACAAGCTGATCAAAGCTGGCATATTAGAAATTGCGATCGATCCAGACAAAACACTGACCTTAGACAGTGACAATAAAGTGGTTGAGCAGCAACACAATCCGCAACCAGTAGGAGACGCTGCCGCTTTCGATCCTTGGCACACCACTCACAGTGTGTCGGCAGAAATGACTAAAGCCAATAACTTATATAACGAAGCAAGATCATTACAAAGTAAAGCCTTTGACGATATTCGTAATGGCAACAAAATTGATATTGCCCCTTTTCAAGAGCTCGCGACTGGATTTATTGACTCGGTTTTTCGTAACCAAGATGCGCTTGCTTGTATCACCCGTATGCGTGACAAAGATACTTATCTACTTGAACATTCAATCAATGTTTCGATTTTAATTAGTATCTTTGCTAAACACTTAGGTATCGAAAAAACCATTATTGAGGAGCTTGCGACCGGTGCTTTACTGCACGATATTGGAAAAATAAATATTCCCGATGAAATACTCAATAAACCCGGCAAATTAACCGATGCCGAATACCAAACTATTCAAGACCATGCTCGTTTTAGTAAAGAAATTTTAGAACAAGCAGGCTTGAGCGGAATTGCTGTTGATATAGCAGGCTTCCATCACGAACGCTTAGACGGCAGTGGCTACCCATTTGGTAAAAGTGCTGAAGAGATTAGCTTGTACGTACGTATGGCTTCGATTGTTGATGTTTATGATGCATTAACCGCAGAGCGGGTCTATAAAGCTGGTATGGAGCCAATTAAGGCATTTAAGATACTCAAAGATGGCTGCCCCGATAGCTTTGACGGAGACCTAGTCACTAAGTTTATTCAGTGCATCGGTGTTCACCCAGTCGGCACCTTAGTGAAACTTGAAAGCCAAAAATTAGGTGTGGTCACTCACAGTAACCCTACTAGCCCTTTAAAACCTCAAGTTAAAGTGTTCTATAACGCTAAACATGCACGCTATACCGAAATACAGGATATAAACTTAGCAAATAGTCGCTGTCACGACAGTTTAGAAGCCGCCGTCAGGCCGACTGAGTTCAACATCGACCTGATCCGCTTTTTTAAGAACTCAATTTTACCTTAATCCCTTAAGCTCAGGACTGGCTATTCAGGCCAGTCTTGTAATGCTTTTAAGGTAAACTCATAGCCATCGTAACTTAATAAGCTCTGCTCTGGGGTAATTTCAATTACTGATAACACGCCGATGTTATCGCCTTCATATAACTCACGACCATTTAACTTAATCCAGCGCTTCGATGTTTCTGAAGCATAAATGTGAGCTTGATATTTTATGGTAGGAATAAGGCTTTGTAATGCATCTGGCAAAAGCTCAATAGGCTCTGCATAAGACGTGTTTTTAGTGCTACGGGTAATATCAACACTATGTTTGTTATCAACATCTTCAACTGCTTTAGCAAAGGCATCTTTCAATGTATCTGGCACATCTCTTAATTCATCATTTGTTGATGGTTGAGAAGCCGGTTGACTTGGCTGACCATCAAGCGGCTTGCCTAGCACCTTATATTTACTTAAATCAATGCCATTACTGCTCATTTGCTGCGGATTGATTTGCTGCATTGGCTGCGAAAACTGTGGCTGTGATTGATACACTGGCTGATTTTGATATATTGCTTGCTGCTGGTACTGAGGCTGAACTTGATAACCTTGATTAGCATACACAGGGGCTGAATTGACAGGTACTTGCACCCACTGAAATTGCTGACCTTGCACTGGAGTCTGCTGCATCATTTGTTGCGGTAAAGATTGTTGCACTTGCCCTTGTGGCATGGCAGCTGATTGCCCTGAGTTATTGGTCACTTGCGGGGTTTGGCTTTGTGCTACTTGCTGTTGCATCGTTGGTTGTTGTGTTTCAGGGTTTGCCTCAACTTCAGTCGCAACGCTTTCTGCGGCTTCATTGCTGTTATTAACAACCTTTGGCTGCTCGGCAACTTTAGTTTGCTGTAACCATTTACCAATCGAAAAACCTGCCATAAGGGTTAATATCGCCGCCAGTAATAGGCCAAATGAAAAGGCCAAACGGCGATAGCGCGTTAATTCTTGCTGTTGTTTGAGCGCAAGAGCGGCTTGGTCATGATCTACAGCAGTTTGTGCATGCTGATCAGACTGTTTAATTGCATCTAATAATAAGGACATAAATGAACACTCGTTATATTAGGTAGGATAAACCAATACCCATTCCTAATACGGCTAAAAATGAAACTGGGTAAAGCCAAACATAACTCGGCTCTTTATTTGTTACTGTTGCAACAGGGGTACTGGTTGGAGGAAGAGCCTCAGCAGCAGAGAGCATTACAAGCTCACTGTCGATACTTAGCTTTTGCTGTGAAAATGCACCAACGAGGCACCGCTCACACAACAAATTGATTAATCTCGGCACCCCTTGAGTAACCTGATAAATCGCTTTTAACGCATCCCCTGAGAACAAGGCTTGCTCTGTCCCCGCTTTAAATAAACGATGCTTAACATAGGCAAACACCTGCCCTTCAGTAAGTGGCAATAAGTGATAACGAGCCGTAATGCGCTGGGCAAGCTGCCTTAATTCAGTGCGTTTTAATAACTCTTGCAGTTCAGGTTGCCCTACTAACACAATTTGCAGTAGCTTTTTATGATCTGTTTCGATATTGGTTAACAGGCGCAATTGCTCTAGCACATCAGGAGCGAGTAATTGAGCTTCATCAATAATTAAAATGGTATGACCGCCCGCTTGATTATTTGCCTCAAGGTGCTTTTTAATCACATCAGTAAGTGTCTTCAGAGTCGCATTCGCGCTGTCATACTCAATCTTTAATTCGTCACAAATACTGGCAAGCAGCTCAAGCTGTGACAAAGCTGGGTTATGAATTTGTGCCACTTGCGTGTTTTCAGGTAACTGCTCTTGCAGGCTTCTTGTTAGTGTTGTTTTACCTGTACCCACTTCGCCTGTTAATAATACGAAGCCTCCCGCTTCACCTAATCCATAGGTAAGGTGCGCTAATGCCTCTTTGTGGCGCTCACTAAGAAATAAATACTCAGGATTTGGGGCAATCGAAAAGGGTTTTTCTGACAAGCCAAAATAGCTTAAATACACCGTGTTATTCCTTGCGTTTAAAATCACGGTCTATAATGGCAAAAAACATCGCTACTTAAAACCTTGTTTACATTTTATTGGTTAAATAACGTAAAATAGCGAAAAGGTAAAATTATAGGTGTTTTATGCAGGTTTATTTAGTCGGTGGCGCAGTCAGAGACGCCCTACTTGGTCGTGACGTTAAAGAACGCGACTATGTGGTAGTTGGTGCCACGCCAGAACAACTGATCAGCCAAGGTTATCAACAAGTTGGTAAAGATTTTCCGGTATTTCTACACCCACAAAGTAAAGAAGAATATGCGCTGGCGCGCACCGAGCGAAAACAAGGTCAAGGTTACACTGGCTTCATTTGTGATTTCGCGCCGGATGTCACATTAGAGCAAGACTTAGTTCGTCGAGATCTCACCGTAAACGCCATAGCACAAGCCCAAGATGGCAGCTTAGTTGACCCATTTTCTGGCCAGCAGGATCTTGAAAATCGTGTCTTACGCCATGTCTCAGATGCCTTTAGTGAAGACCCTCTACGCATATTGCGAGTAGCCCGCTTTGCTGCTCGTTATCATTACCTAGGTTTTACTATTGCGCCAGAAACCCAGTCACTATTGACCGAGATGGTTAAAGCCGGTGAACTGAACACGCTAACTGCTGAACGCGTTTGGTTAGAATGCGAAAAATCCCTCAGTGATGGCGCATTTAGCGAGTTTCTAAATGTACTTGCCAGCATCCATGGCCTGTATGTAATTAGCCCTGAGCTTGAAAGTAAATGGTGTGATGAGCTTTACCGTACCTTACAAGCTCGATTTGCCTATGCGAATGAACAACAAATTAGTGACACTGCGTTATTATTCAGCCAAGTTACCTTAGCGCTTTCAAGCAATGAGATAAAAGCGATAGCTAGCAACATACGCTTACCTAATGAAGTGCGCGATTTAGCGCTGTTTAGCCAAACTCATCAAACAAGTTTAAGTGCAGAAAAGCCGACTAGCGAGACCGTTTTTGCTTGCTTTAATCAACTTGATTTATGGCGTCGCCCTGAACGTTTTGAGCAAGTACTCAAAACATTAGAAGTTAGTCACCAACAGCCTGTAGTTTGTTATGACTCTCTCAAAAACGCAGCCACGCAAGCACGAGCAGTCAGCCCGCAACAGTTTATTGCACAAGGTATTAAAGGCGCAGAAATAAAAACCGCGCTTGAGCAAGCGCGGTTAGAGATTATTAAAGGCTACTTTTCGTAGCGCACTAAACGCAAATAAACATCGGACGTTTTTGCGTGAAGACTGTTGATGCCTTTATCAAATTGATACACCCAAGCTAGATCAGTGCGACTGATCCCTGAAGTGCTACTCCAGTAGTTTTGCAGCTTAGTCGATAAAAATGCGTTTTCGTTAATGCTAGGCTGCACACAACTGTGCTCTAAAATACTGGCTAACTCTTTAACATTTGGCACATGCCAATCGCTGTAATCAGCAAAGGTTGCATTTTCAGCCCCGCGTAAAGCTTCGCCCCAAGTAAGCTGCTGACTATTACCTTCACACGTATCCGTTTCAGCGTTGTAGCTTTGACCAAACGTACAACGTTGCCACATTAGACCTGTTTCGCTGTCGCTCACTGTGCCATCTTCGTTAATAACAAAGCGGCTATCAGGAGTCGTTTCATTGACAGCGCTATAACATACTTGCGCAGCGGCATAACCCGATTGTAGAGCAATAACAGTAAGTGCTGTAATTAATGGTAACTTTCGCATATTACTCTCCTGGCGTTCTAACTAAGCGCACAAAGGCGGTGTTACTTTTCGGATACGCTAAATCATTAGCACTACTCATATCGATAATATAAGCTTGCGATAAACTTGTACCGTCTGCCGCGGTTTGCGAAGTCCAATAAGGCATAAATGAACTGCTACCAGTGCTTAACTGAGTATCACTTGGTTGATTTGGGAAGAAGTCACTGTTAAGTAACGTAGACTCACCTTGCTTGGCATAATCTAATAACCCTAATAATTCCGTGTAAGTTGGCACACGCCAGTTTGTACCACCGCAAAAGTCGCTGCTGTTCACATCATTAATGTAAGTTTGTAGGCCACAGTCACTGGTGCTTGGACAGGTAGAGCCCGCAGCCCCTTGTACACTACCCGTTTGCACACCGCTTGAACCATTTAAATACCAAGTATAATGATTTGATGCTGCACGCTCGGAGGTTGCCGGTGGCAATGTTGAACTGGCTTCTTTTACTTCCCAAATAAGCCCAGTTACATTATCGCGTACGCAACTAAAGCTAGTCGCATCATCTGGAAGTTCGTCAGCAAACTCATTCATCTTAGTAAAATCAAATGCCAAATCACCTAGGCCGACTTTATCGAGCTGATTTGCGACGCTGTCACGACCTATATCTGCGTCTTGGCTTGGGAAGTCTTCGCTGCTGCAATTAATTTTTTGCGAATTGTTGTAGCAATCACTCATCCCGGTATCGTTAATTAACCCTAGTGGTTTTGGGCTAATATCAATAATCACTGTATCTGTGTCGCTACGCGATTTACTGTCTGTCACGGTAACTTCAAAACTAAGCTCTGAATCGGTATCAACATCAGGGGCTACAAACGTCGTGATACATTGGTTCTGGTTTGCCAAGGTCACAGTTTCGCCTGTTAATTGCTGCCAAAAACATGATTTTGTTGCCGTCACAATTTCACTATTGCTGGCATCAAGGGTTACGGTATCAAACTCGATAACCTGCTGATCAACACCTGCATCAGCAATAATTACCTCAACCGTTTTGTTTAAGGTGAACGACGCCTCTGTACTTGCTGATCCACCTTCATCATCCGTTACAGTTAAACGCCATGTCATCGCTGTATTTGATTCAAGTAGTGGGTGAGTAAAGCTAATGGTTTGGTTGTTGTAGCTGTCAGCCGTTAAATCAGGGCCATCAAGTTGAGTCCATAAATAACTGTCAACTGTACCGTTTTCATCTATATCAGCAGATTCTTCGCCACTTAATGTGATCACATCATTATATTTTGACGGTAACTCTTCTGGCGCAGTTTGGGTGATCACTGCAACTGGCAGTTGATTATTCGAGGTAATAAAAATACTGACCTGATCGGAAACAAGTTGCCCATCGTCGGTTTGGTAATTTACTTTTAAAACAAGTTCTGAGTTAAGTTTAATATCAGGAGCTGTGATGGTTTGTTCAGCACCTTCGGCAGGAAAACCTTCTACTGCGGGGCCACTGACACGCTCCCAGGTAAAGGTACCATCTGCAGGAGAGCCTTTAGCTGAGACAGTAAATTCACTTTTTTCAATAATTTGTTGATCTGAACCAGCATTAACTGTCGCTGCGATTGTATTCGAATCACTCGAACCGCCACCACCACAAGCTGTTAATGTGGTTAATGCTATTAGGCTAAGAGGCACTAATCTCATGAATACCACCTTAAAATACAAAGCCGGCAATAACCGGCTGCCAAATAAACTAACAACTAGCAATTAAAATGCCAAACTTGGGGTTATAAATAACTTTCTTGGTGGATACGTACGAAGAGCTTGGTGCCTATTTTACTGTAATCAACTTTGTATTCTCTGCCATCTAGGGCTTGGATAAACAACAAACGTTTTTCTTCTGCAAATACATCTGGGCTTGATACATACACCATTTCTAAATAACGCTCTTTAGCCTCGCGACGATTTTTTGGCAGGTCTTCTTTAAACGGCTCTAAACCATTTTGAGTAACTTTAATGCGCGGATGGTTCTCACCATTCACAACCACTAAATCGAGTTTCTTATCTTTATGTATAATTGTGTTTCGACCGCTTTTAATAAAAGAACGTTCTTGACTCATAGTCTTTTCCTACTACATAACTGCCGCCTATAGCTTACTTTTCTGTAAGCGAGTCTCTAAAAACTCTTTAGGGTTCAGTTTCCAACGATTCAAATCAGCACTGAATTGCCAAATATCAACATCAAGAACATTGGCAGGTAATAGTAAATCGTATCCTGTCAACTGCCTTAAATGTTGCGTACGATTGGCAAACATGGCAATCAATCCTTTATAAATCTGACCACTAGGGGCCGTGTAGTCCGTCTCTTCTATTAACCATTCTGATGGGCAATCACCATTTTTGCAATACTTTTGAATGACTTGCATAAATAAATGACGTTGCTCGATAAGTAATCGTCCGGCAATTCTTGGGTGAATCTGTGTTAAAAATTCATCTATGTTATTGAGTTTAATACCAACTGCATTTAACTCAAGGTATTCTAAGCCCTGTTCCACTTTTGGTATACCACTATGATGAAAATTAGCACGATTTAACTGCCAATTCCCAATCTTATGATGATAAATAAGCAAATTCTGAGTAAAAGTTAAGCTAAAGTATGGTTCTTGAGTTTTTAAAAAGCCAATAAAAATTGCCGCTATACAGGTTGTGGCCAAAAAAATCTCAACAATGCTAATTTCACCGGGTCTCAATAAGTTAACCAGCATAATAATGATTAACCCAATTCCGCCAACAATTAAAAACTCACTGCCATGGCGAGATGATTGAGCACGCACTTTTAGTGCAGGAAGATTTTTATCCATAAACAGAGAAGTAAAAAATAAACATCACAATTGTGACCAATATTATTTTTCTGAGCGTTAAACAATAATTACACTTTGGTGCTTTACTCATTCTAAACCTTTCTTAATTTGTCACAATAAAGGAACAAATTAGCATAACTTTTCACTTTTACGCTAAATGCACAAATTTATGAGATACCTGACATACGTGGCACGTACTAATTTTGTACACTACACTCAACTAAATTTCTGGTAACACGACGATGTACTCTACACAATCTGGTAAGGCACTATTCCCTTTTATTATTACCCTTTTTCTAGGGTTATGCATTTACTTATACCTTCCTTCGAGCCAAGGTGAGCAGAGCAACTTCTCAGGCGCTGCAACTCAAGTAACAGCTCACACTGTCACATCTGAAGAAAATGCTGTGCTCATAGAAGCAATAGGTAGTGCTCGTGCTAACCAAGCGATCTATATTCGCAGTGCGCAAAACGATTATGTTACAGATATATTTTTCAATGATGGCGACTTAGTCAGTAAAGGTCAAAAACTGGTTCAGTTACAGTCTCAAGAAGAAGAATTAGCAGTTAAAGAGCTAAGCATTAATTTACGCGAAGAGCGCCGTCAACTTGATCGTCTCACTGAACTATCACGCTCACAATCAACGGCTAAATCTTTACTAGAAGAGCAGCTTTCACGTGTTGATGCAACCGAGGCGCAGCTTGAGAGCGCCAAAACCAAGCTAGCAGAAATGACAATTAAAGCACCGTTTTCTGGCTTACTTGGCAAGCGCGAGATTTCAATTGGTACTTATGTTAGCAATACTACAAACATCACCACCCTTGATGATATCAGTATCATTAAAGTCGACTTTAAAGTGCCAGAAAAATACCTAGCGCAGTTACAACTGGGTATGAAAGTGATGACGCAAAATGATGCTTACCCAGAAAAAACCTTCAACGGTAAAGTGACCCACATTAGCTCGCGTATCGATTCAGTCACTCGTAGCGTTGAAGTGACAGCAAGCTTTATCAATGAAAAAGGCCTATTACGCCCAGGCATGCTATTAAATACAGCATTAGAGCTAAGCTCAAACCAAGCGCTAATGGTACCAGAGAAAGCCGTCATTCCTCAGCAAGACAAACACTACGTGTTCCAAATTGAAGATGGCGTTGCTAACAAAGTCGAAGTACATGTGGCGGGTCGTCACAATGGCTGGGTAGCTATTGATAAAGGCCTTGAAAATGGTCAGCAAGTCGTGACTGAAGGCATCATTAAGATCCGTACTGGCAGCAAAGTAAGTATCAAGGGCTAAACCATGAAAATTACTGATACTAGCGTTAAACGCCCCGTCTTTGCGATCGTAATAAACCTGTTGTTACTTACCTTTGGTTTGGTGGCATTTTCTATGCTACCACTGCGCGAATACCCAGATATTGAAACACCGATTGTTAGTGTGAGCACTGATTACACCGGCGCCAGCGCAGAGATCATTGAAACTAAAATCACCCAAGTACTCGAAAACCGCATTTCGGGTATCGAAGGCATTAAAAGTATTAACTCGTCGAGCCGAAATGGCCGCTCAAACATCACCATTGAGTTTAATATCAGCCGCGATATCGATGCCGCATCAAACGATGTACGCGAACGTGTAGCCCGAGCCCTTGATAGCTTACCTGAGCAAGTTCGCCCGCCAGAGGTCTCTAAGTCAAACAGTGATGAAAGCCCTATTGCCTGGTTCGTACTAAACAGTACTACCATGGATTCATTACAGTTATCTGATTACGCACAGCGCTTTATTGTTGACCGATTAGCCGTTGTTGATGGTGTCTCTAACGTACGCGTGGGTGGCGAGCGTAAATACGCCATGAAAATTTGGTTAAACCGTAAAGCGATGGCTGCACGCGGTATTACCAGTAGCGATATTGAAAACACCTTACGCACTGAAAACGTTGAATTACCCGCCGGTGAAATCGAATCTATCGACCGTGATTTTACAGTACGTACCGCGCGTAGTTATAAAGATCAGCGAGATTTTAGAAACTTAGTGATCAAACGTGGTGATGATGGCTATTTAGTACGTTTAGGTGAAGTGGCTGATGTTCACCTAGAAGCTGCTGACGACGAAAGCTTATTCCGTGGTAATGGCCGTAATATGATTGGTTTGGGTATCGTCAAGCAAGCCAAAGCCAATACCCTAACCGTGGTTGATAATGCCCGCGCAGAGCTTGAAAAAATTAAGCGTAACCTGCCAGAAGGTACCACCATTCAAGACAGCTATGACTCATCTATTTTCATCAAAGAGTCTATTGATGAAGTATATAGAACCCTTGGGATTTCAATGGCGCTGGTTGTATTGGTTATTTACCTATTCTTAGGCAATATTCGCGCAACCCTAGTGCCTGCTGTAACCGTACCAGTGGCGTTAGTGGGTAGCTTTATGTTCTTGCTCGCTATGGGTTACTCAATCAACTTGTTAACTCTTCTGGCACTCGTGCTTGCTATCGGTTTGGTAGTGGATGATGCGATTGTAATGCTTGAGAATATTCACCGCCGTATAGAGCTGGGTGAACCACCACTGCTTGCTGCATTTCGTGGTGCCCGTGAAGTTGGCTTTGCGATTATTGCCACCACCCTCGTACTGATTGCGGTGTTCGTGCCGCTAGTGTTTATGGATGGCCGTATTGGTGCCCTATTCACAGAATTTGCGATGGCAGTAAGCGCCGCAGTGTTCTTCTCTAGTATTACGGCATTAACACTTTCTCCAGCGCTTTGCTCTAAAGTATTGAAAGCTTCAGAAAAAGAAAGCAAGTTTAGCCAGTGGATGGATAGAACCTTTAACAAAATCGAAAACGCCTATCGTAACTCTCTGGCTTCAAATATGGGCCGTAAGTGGAGCTTGCTACTGACTATGATTTTGGCTGGTGTTGCCAGCTTTATGCTATTTCAAAAAGTGCCATCAGAGCTTACGCCAAAAGAAGACCGCGGTACTTTCTTTATCATGATGAGTGGTCCTGAGGGCGCAAGTTATGAAAATAACGCTGCAAACATGGCAAAAATTGAAGAACGTTTAATGCCTTACTCTGAATCTGGTGAATTAAGCCGAGTGCTTGTTCGTGTACCTGGCTGGGGTGGCCAAGGTGGTGTTGCTATCATTGGTATGGCCGACTGGGATAAGCGTAAGCGCTCAACATGGGAAGTAATGGACGAAATCAGCGGCAAAATGACTGAAGTGACCGATGTGCGTGCATTTGCAATTATGCGCCGTGGTATTGGTGGCGGTGGTTCATCTCGCCCGATTGAATTTGTACTGCAAGGTAACGATTACGACCAACTAGCCGATTGGCGAGACCGTATCATTGAGCGTGCTGAGAAAAATCCTGGCTTGGTAAGAATCGATCACGATTACAAAGAAACATTCCCGCAGTTTTTAATCAATATTGATAAAAACAAAGCCGCTGATTTAGGGGTTTCTGTATCAGATGTAGGCCGCACACTCGAAACCATGTTAGGCCAACGCCGCGTAACGACCTTTATCGACCGTGGTGAAGAATACGATGTGATTTTAAAAGGCACCAAAGAAGACTTTGCTAATCCGACTGATATCTCAAATATCTATTTAAAATCACGCAGTGGCGAATTAGTACCGCTTGATAGCTTAATTAGCTTAAAAGAAGAAGCCACAGCATCGCGTTTAAACCGTTATAACCGTATGCGCGCAATTACGTTAAGTGCGAACTTAGCAGATGGTTATACCCTAGAAGAAGCGCTTAACTTCTTAAATCAAGTTGCAGCAGAAGAAAACGACATCGACGGTGCAATTGACTACAAGGGTGAATCCCAGCTGTTCTATGAAGGCGCATCGGCAATGACCTATGTATTCATACTGGCATTGACAGTCACCTTCTTAGTACTTGCAGCCCAGTTTGAAAGCTTTATTCACCCATTTGTGATCATGCTTACTGTGCCACTTGGTTTAGTGGGAGCATTATTTGGTTTGTGGTACACCGGACTTACTCTTAATATTTACAGCCAAATTGGTATTGTAATGCTGATAGGTTTAAGTGCGAAAAACGGTATCTTGATTGTTGAGTTCGCCAACCAACTGCGCGATAAAGGCGTTGAGTTTAACGAAGCGATTAGCCAAGCTGCTACGCAGCGTTTACGCCCAATTATTATGACCTCATTGACCACAGTAATGAGCTCGGTACCGCTGGTTCTTGCAAGTGGCCCAGGCGCAGAAAGCCGCATGGTAATTGGTGTGGTGGTGTTTACTGGTGTTATTGTTGCAACCTTACTTACCTTATTCGTGGTACCTGCAGCATACAGTGCACTTGCTCGAAATACTCAGTCGCCTGAGTACTTACAAAGCAAGTTAGAACAACAAGCAAAAGACAAGCCGTTAGAAGAAATTTAAAACGCACTTTATTGATACAAAACGCCGTCTTTACGGCGTTTTGTTTTTTCGGCTATAGTCAGCAAAACGATAAGGGAGTTTAATATGGATAACAACATACAAATAGCCACTTTTGGCGGCGGCTGCTTTTGGTGTATTGATGCCGCATTTAGACGTGTGAAAGGCGTGCTTAATGTCAGCTCTGGCTATGCAGGCGGTGAGATTGAAAACCCTAGTTATCAGCAAATTTGTACTGGCTTAACGGGTCACGCTGAGGTGGTTCAGCTCGATTTTGACAGTAGTATCGTGAGCTATAACACCCTGCTTGAAATGTTCTTCACTTTACACGATGCCACACAATTAAACCGCCAAGGTAATGATGTCGGCACTCAGTATCGCAGTGTTATTTACTATCATAATGAACAGCAAAAAGCAGAATCTCAAGCCATGATTGATGCTTTACAAAAGCAAATTCGTGAGCCGGTTGTCACCGAGCTGAGTCCGCTTACAAACTTTTACCCTGCAGAGCAGTACCATCAAGACTATTACAATGAAAACCCAAATCAAGGTTATTGCAGTATTCTTATTGCCCCAAAGCTTGCAAAGTTCGAACAGTATTACGCAGCTAAACTTAAATGAAAAAAGCCCGCTAAGTAGGTAGCGAGCTTTTAAACGCAGAACTAATAATTTTCCTTATTATTAGAACTGATAACGGGCACCTACAAACAAGCGACGCTCGGCCGTGTTGTAATAATAAAATTCGTCGTTGATGTAATCACCATCTAGGTCTGTACCATAGGCATCAACGGCGTTGTACTCTTTATCGAATAGGTTTTCTACACGAAGTGACACTGTTAAGTTGTCAGTCGCTTGGTAGTGACCAACTAAATTCCATAACGTATACGATGGTAAGTGCGTTAACTTGCCATCACGATCACCACGGTATTGCATATCGATACCAGCATCAAAATCACCCCATGCTTTGTTTAATGACCAATTTACACTGTGATTTGACACATAGGTTAGTGACTGACCTGTCTCAGTATCTTCCGCTGAAAGGTAGGTAAAGTTAAAGCTGTGATCAAAGCCAAACACTTGGTTTTTAAAGCTAAACTCAACACCTTCGTGGCGAGCTTCGTTTATATTAGTTGGGATCCACTGCCCTGATGCATTTGGTGCCCAAGCGATTTTGTTGTCGATTTCGCTGCGGAAAATCGCAATATCAAGGCTGATATCATTCACATTGAGTGATAAGCCAAGCTCTTGGTTATCTGATGTTTCAGGGTTTAACTCTGGGTTACCTGAGCCTGGGTAATATAGGTCATTAAATGTTGGAGATTTAAAACCTGTGCTTTGACTTACGCGGAATGTCGCGATGTCATTTAAGTGATAGCCAACAGCTGCAGTGTAAGTTGTTTCATCACCAAACTGCTGATCATCATCTTGGCGAACGGTTAGGTTTGCCAGCACGTGTTCGTCGTCATAATAAGCGCCAACAAACGCAGCGAATACTTCACGGCTGTCTTTTAAATAAGTACCTGAGTTAGTGTTCACTTCATCTTTATACCAATTCAGACCGCCACTAAGAGTCAGTGCTTGATTGAAAAAGTATTGGCCATTGTAATCAATTTGCTCACGCTCAGTTTCAAACTTATCAACCACCGTTGCACCCGTGTAATCAATGCGTGAGTCATCTGAGCTATCACTTGATATGGCAATATCAATGGCATGACTGTGTTTTTCGAAAGCCTTTTTCCAACCTAGTGAAGCTTGGTAATTTTCGAACTCGCCTTTTTCTACGGTGCTGTCTGCAGGGCTATAAGCACTATCGTATTTTGCTTCGCCTTCTGAGTATTGTGCTTGCGCTAAAAACTCACCTAACTGCTCATTTTGATAACCAAGATTAAAGCCAAGGTTTTTGTTCTCGTAGCCGTCTTCATCTGGCGCTAAGCCTTGCAGAACATCAAAACCATCTGTTTTTTCATAACCGGCATTAACGGCAACATCAACACCTGCAAACTGACCACCTGTCGCTACTTGGTACTCTTGGTAAGAGTCTGAGCCAAAAGTAACATCTAAGGTCGTGTTTTGTGCTTTACGGGTAATGATATTAATTACACCAGCTAGCGCATCAGAACCATATACAGCTGCACGTGAGCCTTTAATTACTTCAACACGCTCAATACTGTTTAAAGGAATATTGCTAATACTTTTATAGCCAAGTGTTGCAGAGCCTGTGCGTACACCATCAATTAAAATAAGTGTATGACGAGAACTTGCACCACGTAATGACACACCAGAGCTTTGCCCAAAACCACCATTGGCATTAATTTGAAAGCCTGCTTGAGTGGCTAGTAAGCTTGGTAAGTCACGAACATAGCTTGCTTCAATATCAGCGCGGTCAATGACAGTAACGCTGGCTAATACATCATTAATTGATTGTTCGAATTTATTGGCAGAAACTGTGATGTGCTCGATTGATTGCTCGTCAGCAGATACAGAAAAAGACAACGCAGCAGCAACCGCTACGCCTAACGCAGATTTATTTAGCATGATATCCCCTAGCCTGTGCCCACCGCACACGCGAATAGTAAGTTACTTCAAGGCCGGTCTCCGGACTCTGTACATGCATGGCATCTACATTACCGTTGCGGGGGCAGTGTTGGCATTGTTTTCTCCCTGAAAACGCACCAACTTCCCGATTATCTTGCGACTATTTCACCCTTTGAAATAAAACGTATCTGAAGATACAGCAAGCACCTCGAAAATAGGCCGTTATTGTGATGATTTTGGGGAGGAAAGTCAATGGACGGCTATACTTCTAAACTAAAGTTTTAAGTCTAAAGCTTCAAGCTGCAAGTTAAGTGCTAAGGTGTAAGCCTAAAGTAAAAAAGCCAATCAGCATGGCTGATTGGCTTTTATAAAACAATGATTACCA
Source organism: Pseudoalteromonas sp. bablab_jr010 (assembly GCF_016464105.1). Classification (NCBI taxonomy): domain Bacteria; kingdom Pseudomonadati; phylum Pseudomonadota; class Gammaproteobacteria; order Alteromonadales; family Pseudoalteromonadaceae; genus Pseudoalteromonas; species Pseudoalteromonas sp. bablab_jr010. The sequence continues at coordinate 162,923 of NZ_JACDWV010000199.1, forward strand.
GAAATACTCATGGGGTTTCGAGTTTCCTAACGGAAAAACAATTCCTTCTGGGTCAGCACCATTAAGCACAAGCTTACAAAGAGCTTTATTTAAACGTCTTCTTGGCTTGGTCATCGTCATTTTCACCCACCAACTTGGTGTTTGTTGGTAAAAATAAGTACTGTGTGGGCCTGTGTATTTTCTGTTTATTTTACCGTGTTTATTACGATCTATTGCTTTGTTTTTTACTGACATAAATATCCTCTAGCTGAAAATAGCTAGAAGATATCTTTTTCTCTGTAACCTAATATTTGTCTCAAAATACACTCCTTGTAAAGTTCAGAAACTTGTAGGCTTATAGCTTAAAACTTACAGCTTAAAGCTAAAAACATAGAGTATTAATCGCGGAAGTTTTTGAACTGGAATGGTTGACCTAAATCAGCAGTACGAACAACTTGCATTGCTTCTTGTAAATCATCACGCTTTTTACCAGTTACACGTAATTCTTCACCTTGAATAGCAGCTTGTACTTTGATCTTTGAGTCTTTGATTAACTTAACGATTTTCTTCGCTACGTCTTTTTCGATACCTTGCTTAAGAGCAACGTCACGCATTACGTATTTACCGCTACGCGACTCATCTTTAAGCTCAAGGCTAGATACATCTAAGCCACGCTTTGAAATTTTCGCAGCAAGAATGTCAAAAAGTTGCATAACTTGTTGTGGTGCTTCTGCTTTTAACTTGATTACTTTGTCACTTAGTTCGATTGATGCATCAACACCACGAAAATCAAAGCGTGTCTCTAGTTCACGCTTTGCATTATCTACTGCATTCTGCGCTTCGTTCATTTCTACTTCAGAAACAATATCAAATGAAGGCATGGGGTTCTCCTAACATAGTCTTTTTTAAATTCATTTATGGTTGGCAATTATAACGCTTATTTGTCGATTCTTTCTATTTTTATCCGACTTGTTCAGGTGCGATGCAAAAATTGTTTGTTATACTGGCCATTCAATTTCGGCATTTTTAGGGTTTATTGTGACAAGGCGTGTTTACCAAGTTATCTTTTTAGCCAGCATTATTGGCTTTACAATTTTATTTGCCAAAGAAATTAAAGGGGTGAGCAACCTCTTTCCACACGTTGATAAAGTGGCGCATTTTGGTATTTTCTTTGTACTGGCCATGGTGATGGACAAAGCCTTTAAATTGCCACTTATGGTGCAAATTTTACTGTTAGCCGGATATGGTGCAGCCATAGAATTTATGCAAGATATGCTGCCTTATCGTCAAGCTTCGGTTGGGGATTTTGTCGCTGATTTTATCGGTGCAGTTAGCTACTTTATCATTAAACTTGGTTTTCATTTAGGTAGTAAACAACGTAATGGCTAACATTTTAATTGTTGGCGACGGTGCGATTGGCTTATTGTTTAGCCATTTTTTATCTGCACAACATGACATTACATTACTGACCCGTAAGCCAACCCTGACCACGCGTTTTTATCAAGCGAGTAATGGTAAATCACACCCGATTAAAGCTCGCCTTATACATCACAAAGAGCTAAGCCAATCCGCCCCCTTTGACTTGGTGTTAATAACAGTAAAAGCATTCCAGGTGCAAACAGCCTTTGGGCAAGTAAAGCCTTATCTCAGTAAAACATGCCAAGTCGTTATTTCTCATAATGGCATGGGTAATGTTGATGAGCTGAATGCTCAGCTTTTAAAAACGCAAGGGTTGGCGTTTTTAACAACGCGTTTAGCTGGTTTTAAAACAACGCCTTATAGTGTGAGCCATACAGGTGATGGTGAAAGTGTGCTAGGTGCATGTAATGCGGCTGCATGTGAAAACCTCGGTGAACTTAAGCAGCAGTTTAGTTACTTACCACACTTTTCTGTGAGTGATGATATTCACTCATTGCGATGGCAGAAACTGTTAGTGAATATTGCTATTAACCCGTTAACAGCGATTCATAACGTAAAAAATGGCCAGCTACGTGCACCGCAATTTAGCACGCGTATTATTAATTTACTTAATGAGGCGTGCCTGGTAGCCAAAAAACAGGGGGTTAAAGTAAAACTCAGCGAGGCGCTGGATCAAGCCTACTCTGTGATGACAGCCACCGCTGAAAACTTTTCTTCTATGCAACAAGACATCAGCCATAATCGAGAATCTGAAATTGATGCAATTTGTGGTTATGTGTGCGAGCAAGGCGCTAAGTTAGGAATAAAAACCCCCTATAATCAAGCACTGCTCAGCATGATAAAAATAAAAAGTTAAGCTACAAGGGGAAAGTTCTCGTAATGATTTCAGGTATTAAAAAGCGCGAACATTTCGCGCTTTTATCAGTATCTCTTACGGACGATACACTTTTACGTTGCTAAAGCCTTCTTCGTGCAAGATCAGCGCTTGTAGCTGACTCATCACACCTTTAGCACAATATAAGTAATATTCTTTATCTTTTGGTAAGTCACCAAATTTAGTTGCTAAGCGGAAGAAAGGTAAATGTACAACTTCAATACCTTCAAGTTCTAGTGGGTTTGCGTCTTCTTCTTCAGGTGAGCGAATATCAACAACAACCGCCCCTTCAGGTAAATCAGATACAGACTCAGCTTCTTTCACCTCTTCTTTTGCTTCGGTGTCGATATCGCGAATATCCATCACACGTGCATTTTCAACAACTGTATTTAGCACGTCGAAGTCAAACTTAGCTTCTTCGGCAAGAATAGTTTTGATTTTAGCTTTAACCGTTGGCTTTTTAGAAATGACGCCACAGTATTCAGGCATGCTTTCTGCCATCTCTGCTGTGCCGATTTGACGCGCAATATTGATAATATCTTGCTTGTCGTGTTGGATTAACGGGCGAATGATTAAAGTTTCCGTCACACGGTCAATCACACTTAGATTAGCCAATGTTTGGCTTGATACCTGACCAATACTTTCGCCAGTCACTAGCGCTTGTACACCTAGTTTTTCTGCAACTTGGCTACCGGCACGCATCATCATACGCTTAAGCACAACACCCATTTGGCTGTTTTCAACATTCTCTAAAATCTCAGCAACAACAGGTTCAAAATCAACAGTAACAAACTTCACTTTGTGAGTAGAGCTGAACTGTTTCCAGATATAATAACTCGCCTGCTTAACACCGATTTCGTGAGCCGCACCACCTAAGTTAAAGAACAAGAAGTGAGTACGTGCACCTTTACGGATCATTTGGTAGCTAGCAACACCAGAGTCAAAACCGCCCGACATAAGCGATAATACATCTTCTTGTGTTGGCAACGGGAAGCCCGCCATACCTAAGTGAGTTTGAGTTACAATATATGCTTTATCATCACGTACTTCTAAGCGAACAGTCACTTCAGGGTGAGATAATTTAACGCGTGCACCTTCAACATGCTGGTTTAAACCACCACCAACGTAGCGCTCTACATCGCTCGATGTGAAATCATGCTTACCAGAACGTTTACATCGCACACAGAAGGTTTTGCCTGCAATCGTGTGGCCGATTAGTTCAAGTGCTTTTTGGTAAATATCGTCAATTGAGTCGAAGTCTGTTTCTGTTACTTCAATAAACTGTACGATACCTGGAATGCGTTTTAAGCCATCGATAATATCTAAGCGAACTTGCTCAGATTCTAGCAAGCTAACAACAGAGATATTGTCCCAGTTGTTTCTTACCTGCACTTTTTCGTCAACACGACGCAAAACGATCTTAATGTTATTTTCTAATAACTTGGTAAAACGCTTACGAACAGATTTACTCTTGATCGCGATTTCAGGGTGTAATTTGACGATAAATTTAAGCATAGTTCACTCTTAGACTGTGGATTTCACACGCCCTAAGGTATAGCAACCTCAAGGGCGCGCGATTATAACAAAAATTATAGCGTCTAGGAAATAAACTGCTTTGCGGGGTTATTGTTCGCTTTGCTCTGTTTCAGCAAGGGCTAAATACTTTGCCCTTAATTGATTTACTTGCTCTAAGTGTTGCTCGGTGCAATGGGCTTTTAATAGCAGCAATACCTTTAAAATACCGTTATAAATATCGGCTCTGGCAAGTTCGCCGCTTAAGCGGCGAGCTTTGATGTAAGGTGTCCAAAAGCTCACGGTCATTTTAAGCATATGCGCAAGCTCTGTGACATCTTCGTCTTCAATACAAATGATACCGCCTTCTCGTAATGCAAAAAGTACCTCTTTTACTTGCTCCAAAAGCTCAGCTTGAAACGCAATGTAGCCTTTTTTCAGCTCTTCATCACGAGATAAAATATCGCCTAAGTTGTCGTAGAAAAACTGAAAACGCCACATAAGTTCAAATAGCGAATCAAGATAGCCCGCTAGGTTTTCTAGTGCATCATCGTCAGGAGTCAGTGGTTTAAAGTGGGTATGTAAATGGTCGCTATACAAAGCAAATATGTGGCGAATAATATCTTCTTTATTTTTAAAGTGATAATACAAGTTACCTGGGCTTATCCCCATGTGCGAAGCAATATGGTTAGTTGTTATGGCACGCTCACCGTGGCGATTAAATAATTCGATGCTGGTGTGTATGATCTTGTCCTTTGTGCTCATAGCCTATTTACTCTGTTTTTTATGATTATTACGGTCCCCAGCCGAGCAGTATAAACAAATGCGCGACAATTAAATACTACCTTGAAAAATATTAACCTCAATCGGCTTAGTACCTTATATAGGTGAAGGTTCCTAATCCGATACGCGTATTTTCTAAGCTGCATAGTCGAGAAAACACTGTTAATATAGCAAGCAAATTTATAAATCGCTGATAGTTATGAACGTTACTGCAATCTATCCGGGCACTTTCGACCCACTTACAAATGGCCATACAGACCTAATTCATCGCGCGGCAAAAATGTTCGATAAAGTGATTGTTGCCATTGCGCATAATCCTAGTAAACAACCCTGCTTTACCCTTGATGAGCGTGTTGAACTTGCTAATAAGATTTTGGCGCACCTTGATAACGTGAGTGTAATTGGTTTTTCTGGCTTATTGGCTGATTTAGCTCGCGACCATAAAGCCGAAGTGCTTATTCGCGGTATTCGTGCTGTGTCTGACTTTGACTATGAATTTCAGTTAGCTAATATGAATCGTCGTCTAAACCCTGATCTAGAAAGTGTATTTTTAACACCAGCAGAAAAGAATTCGTTTATATCATCAACTCTAGTTAAAGAAGTTGCACGCCACAATGGCGATGTGAGCGAGTTTGTTGACCCTATTGTAGCCAAAGCCTTACAGGATAAAATTCACGGATGAAATTAAAAAAGTTCATTAGCTTAACTGCATTACTAATGATCTCTGCGCCAAGTGTTGCTGGGCCATGGATAGAAAGCGACGACCCACTGCTTCGCGCTTCAATCGAAATGCTATTTAACCAAGGCATTATTAAACAGCCTATTAATAGCTACCCATTAATGTGGCAAGGTATCGCACGGGACCTAGACGTTGCCAATACCAGCCAACTTGATGAGCAAAGCTTATTTGCGTACCAGCATGTAAAACATGCTCTTGATAATGCAAAGCAAAAAACTAGTTCAGGTATTCGCCTAAACTACAACAGCGAGCCACTGTCTCAGCAAGGGTTTGGTAAACGCCACCAGCAAGAAAGCGGTGTAAATAGTTATGGTTCAATCACAGGGAAGCGTGTTAGCGCTAAAGTCAGTGTAAATTACGCCGATGACGCCCTTGATAAGCAGCATGTTACTTACCAAGATAGCTATTTAGCCATACTTCTGGGTAATTGGTCACTTAGTGCAGAGCAAGTAAGCCATTGGTGGGGGCCAAGTAACGATAACGCCCTACTACTATCAAATAATACGGCGCCAATGAAAGGCGTGCGCTTTACCAGAGCAAATACACAATATGTAGGCCCAAGTTGGTTATCATTTATCGGTAACTGGCAGTTAACGGGTATTTACGCCAAACAAAAGCCATATCTAAATAGCTCAGATGACGGTGACTTTTGGGCGCTCCGATTTGCAAGTACGCCATTAACAGGCCTTGAAATAGCAATTAACAGTGCAGGCTCTGATTATTTAACTAACTTAGAAATTGACCCTGTTACACTCGAAAGCAGTGAATCAACACACCGTTTAACTAGCTTAGATGTTAAGTACTCAACCTCTTTAGCGGCGCAACCTGTGGCATTTTATGCTGAAGTAATGGGTCGAAATGAAAGTGGTTTAGCACCGAGAGAGCCATTTTATACGCTGGGTGTTGAAAGCTATTTTGGCTCGAAAGAAAGTCTATTAAAAAGCTACTTTGAATACTCCAATACAGAGCAAACTTGTGAGCAAATTAGTGATTGCGTATATGGCTCTGGTAGCTATACACAACGCTCACGTTTAATCGGCAGCTCAACACCACAACAAAGTAAATCGGCTATCCTAGGCGCCTATTACCATACTCTAAACGGTTATGGTGGCCATGCTAAGCTTCGTTGGATTGAAAGCGAAGCAGCGCAAGCTGAGCTCGCATCAGATATGAGTCAGCTGCAGTTAGAACTCGGTTATCAACAATCTGTCTTTAATGGTCTGTGGAAAGTGACGGGGCTTATTTCAAAAGATGAAATAGGCGATGAGTCAGAAACAAACACAGCCCTTAGAACCAGTTGGGAATTCCGTTTCTAACTAATGAGGTCAAGCTGGTTCAGCTTGGCCTCGAACTCGCCTATATAGCTTCACAAGCCCTAGAAAATCTTTATTACTGAAAAGGGCGATGAGCATCATGATATCCATCAGATTCACAGTGATACTGTAAACATCCCAAAACCACCAACTTCCAGTATAAGCATAGTTAATATCGAAATACATGGCTAAAAACAGTGATGAATTGACGAGAAGCCCAGTGTACACATAAAGCTTAGCTGGAGCCTGTGCAAGATTTCGCTTTCGAGCAATTAACCATACAATTAGCAGAATTGTTAAATCAGATAGCGCCCATATGACATAGGCAAAGCTTGAATCTAACATATCATAACCAAGCGCGATATTGAGTAATGGGTCGCTCATCATGTAAGAAATAAACAGTGCAAGTGAGATCCACATCACTGTTTTGTCACCATTCGGTACAGATGATTTCTTTACCATGTTATAAAGAAACGACATCAAAAACCCCCACATGATGAATGCTGCGAGGTATACTCCAAAGTTGTCTTGGATTAGTTTAAGCATGAAGTAAGTCTTAAAATTTAGCTACTCTAAAAATACTACGAGTTTCATTAAGCGTTAGTAAGGTGTTCAGGTTTATCTAAAAATGACGCTCTAATTTTATATTTCATAAGACGGCAAAGTTTATGCAAAAGAAAAAAGTCGCGATTCGTAATCAATGCAATGAGCATAATTATATCAACGGTATTTACTCCAAACGAATAGATACTCCAGAGTGCCCAAGGTGTTCTGTTTTCGATAACAAAAATATCTAAAAATATACTAATCATCAAAGTTGCGTTTAAAAGCAACCCGAAGACAATGTAGTAGATCGCATTAAAAGTGCCTATTTTTGTAATGCAAATCCACGCTAAAATTGTTGTTATGGTTAGCAGGTCGAAATAAAACCAGTTTAGATAGCTATAAATAGATAAGTTAAAAATACCACTTAAAAAGTATGAAACCATCATTATAAACGCCAAAATAACTAAGCGTTTATCAGGTTTATTAATGTGGGTCACTAAATTAAAAAGAAAAGCCATTAAGAACCCCCATTCAATGAAAGATCCTATCAAACTTCCGACAAAGTCACTTATGTACATGGCTGTTATTATTAAGCTAATTTATGAGTCTTTGCAGAAGCAAAAACAAAGTTTTTCAATTTATTTAAGAATAGAAAGTCGCGATCAACAATTAGAGCAATAATCATTGTAAAGTCAACTATATTGACTCCGAGAGAATACACATCCCATAAAATCCAATGAGTGGTATTTTTATAAACTTCAACGTCTAGGTAAACAGAAAGGAACAAAATTGTGTTAATTATCAAGCCTACAATAAGATAAATAAATGAAGGCGTAGTACGTTTTACAAAATAGAAAGAAACAACCAAGAATGTAAGTGTAGCTAGATCATAAAGAGCCCAATCTAGAAAAGTAGTAGCAGTATAAGTTATCCAATTGAAAAAATAATCCCCTCCTAGATAGGAGAGCATCATTATAAATGAGCTTAAGAGCAACGTGGTTTTTCTTTTATTTTCATCTATACAATAAACAAAAATATTAAAAAAGAACGCCATTAAAAATCCCCACGCACTCATTGCGGATAGGGAAAAAAAACCTAGTTGCTCTATAAAAGACATTCAGTTCCTAGTACTCTTTCTTGCTAGGTGGGAGCATTGCACCACCGCCACGTTGAATCTCTACACCACCTGATAAAGACAGCGCTTCTTTTGATAAAGTTACTGTATCAGATTGCAGGGTTTTATTACTAGTAGTTTGTTCCAAAGCAGGCTTTGTTTGTTGCATTTGGCTATAAGCTTGCATTTGCAATTGGCTATTGTTTGAAACTTGCATAAGTTAATTCCTTTAAGTTAATTGTTTTTTCAGTGTAGCTTACAATAGCTTGTAAGCTGAGTTAAGCGTTCTCATTTTTTTGACGCTTTTTTATACTTCATCGCGACGTTGCCACCGCATTGATAATAAAAGCAATTAACGATCCAACTTTTACAAAAGTTGATCATTTTGATCATAAAAGTCAGTAAATCTAAATTTCAGACATAAAAAAACGCACAGGGGTAACCGTGCGTTTTTCCTATCCAGGGAAAATTAAGCCACGTGTTTACACGGGATCACCGCGCTATTACTTGGCTTTAAAATATATTCCATTGCCACTTCATCGCAATTATCTTTACGAAGGCAAAGCTCACAATCTTTGATCACTTTTTCTGGCAAACTGTCTTTGCTACAAAAGCTGAAACCTTGGCTTGCAAAAAATTCTGGCACTCTTGTCAGAACAATTACCCGACTAAGCGCCAAGCTTTTGGCTTTTTTTAGCAAATGTTCAACAAGTTGACGTCCCTGCCCGGCAATTCGTGATTCGGGGTCCACCCCGAGCGAGCGAATTTCAGCAAGGCCAGTATCGTAAATATAAAGCGAGGCACAGCCAGCAACTTGGTTTTCAACTTCAGTGACAGCAAACTCATTAATTGAGTGAATCATGTCGCTTTTAGCTCGTGGTAGGTTTTCACCTACCGTAGCCCAATGCTGAATAAGCTTAGCGATAGACTCAACATCATTTAAGGTTGCGTCACGTACCGCTATTTGCTGTTTTTTTTTGCGTATTTGATGGCACTTGTTACTTGCTCGAGAGAGGTACCACCCTGCGCTTGTCTTGCTTTAATACAGGCGTCTATTTCTAATACAGGATATACATCTGATTCGAAAATGCTATGCACTGACTTAAATTGCTCTAAACTTAAATCTTCTAAGTTATTCCCTTGTGCAATAGCCATTTGCACGAGCGTACCAACAATGTGATGACCTTCCCTAAATGGAATACCTTTAGCCACTAAATAATCAGCAAGTTCAGTCGCATTTGAGTGACCACCTTTTGCAGCTGCTAATGTTTTATCTGCATTAACTTTAATGCCTTTGATACACGCTTGCGCCATATGAATACATGCCAGCCAAGTTGGCATCGCATCAAATAAGCCCTCTTTGTCCTCTTGCATATCTTTATTGTAAGCAAGTGGTAGCGCTTTAAGTGTCATCATCATGGCACTGAATGCGCCAAAAACGCGGCCAGTTTTACCACGAATTAACTCTAGTGCGTCTGGGTTTTTCTTTTGCGGCATTAGTGAAGAGCCTGATGTTACCCCATCAGAAAGCTCAATAAAGCCCGCTTCACCCGAATTATAGAAAATTAAATCTTCGGCCATACGCGATAAGTGAATCATCGAAATCGATGCACAGCTTAATAGCTCAACCACAAAATCACGATCTGATACAGCATCAAGGCTATTGCGTGTGGCACCATTAAAGCCTAACCCTTCGGCAAGCATTTGCCTATCAATTGGGTACGCAGTACCGGCTAATGCACCGCTACCAAGTGGGCAATAGTTCATACGGTTTTTGGCATCGCTTAAACGGCTCTCATCACGCTCAAGCATTTCAACATAAGCCATACACCAATGACTAAATAACACAGGTTGTGCACGCTGTAAGTGTGTGTAACCCGGTAAAATAGTGCCAAGCTCACGCTCAGCTAAGGCAATAAACTCACCTTTCAGCTCTGCGATTGCTGCAAGGATATGCTCAGCTGTATCACGACACCACAAGCGGAAATCTGTTGCAACTTGGTCATTACGACTACGACCAGTGTGTAACTTTTTAGCAAGGTCACCCACTTTATCAATCAGTGCTGATTCAACATAAGAATGAATATCTTCATGCCCTGCTACAGCAACTGCTTGTGGGTTTGCTTTAACTTCATCTAACAGCTTATTAAGTGCTGCAACTAAGTCATCGTATTCTTGCTGGTTTAAAACGTTTACTTGTTTTAACGCCCCAGCCCAAGCAACTGAACCAATAATGTCTTGCTCTGCAAGTTGATAATCAAAAGGAAGTGAATCGTTGAATTGTTTAAACGCTTCATCTGGACCCGTAGAAAAACGTCCGCCCCATAGTGCCATTGAACTGTCTCCAAATTCGGCTATTGCCCTGCAATGCAGGGCAATAATTAAATTACTTTTTCGTTAGTGCTGAGATTCTGCTTGAAAGCGAGAATAAACGAATGAAACCTTCTGCATGAGATTGGTCATATACATCATCTTCGCCGAAGGTTGCGAAATCTTCGCTGTATAAGCTATTCGGTGATTTTTTCTGTACCGCAGTGACTTGGCCTTTATAAAGCTTAAGTACTACTTCACCCGTTGCTAACTTAGACAGTGATTCAGCACCTGCAAGAATCGAGTCTTTTAATGGCGTAAACCAACGACCATCATAGACTAAATGAGAGAACTCACCACCAAGCACTTCTTTCCATTTACGGCTTGATTTATCTAGCACTAACTCGTCAATCGCTTGAAGAGCTGCCATGATCACAGTGCCTCCAGGTGTTTCATAACAGCCACGCGACTTCATACCCACTAAACGGTTTTCTACGATATCAACACGACCCACACCATGCGGCGCAGCAATGTCATTTAATTTAACTAAGCAGTCATATGGTTTTAATGACTCACCGTTAACAGCAACCACTTCACCTTCAACAACGTTTAATGTTACATATTCTGCTTCATTAGGTGCTTGCTCTGGCGAGTTAGTCCATGTCCATACTTGATCACTTGGTTGGCACCATGGATCTTCAAGCTCACCACCTTCGTGAGAAATATGCCAAGCATTCGCATCACGGCTATAAATTTTCGTAGCTGACGCAGAACACGGAATATTACGCTCAGCTAAGTAATCAAGTAATGATTCACGGCTTGATAAGTCCCACTCACGCCATGGTGCAATCACTTTTAGATCTGGTGCAAGGGCTGCGAAACATGACTCAAAACGCACCTGATCGTTACCTTTACCAGTACAACCATGTGAAAGCGCATCAGCACCTACTTTACGGGCAATTTCAACCTGCGCTTTAGCAATGATTGGACGCGCCATAGACGTACCTAGTAAATAAGTGCCTTCGTAAATAGAACCCGTTTTTAAAGTTGGGTAAATATAATCACTGACCATTTCGCCTTTTAAGTCTACGATATGGCATTCCGACGCACCTGAAGCAATGGCTTTTTCTTCAACGCCTTCAAGCTCCTCTGCGCCTTGGCCTACATCAGCGACAAACGCGATTACTTCACAGCCGTAGTTTTCTTTTAACCATGGCACGATTGCCGATGTATCAAGACCACCAGAATAGGCTAATACGACTTTTTTAATTGAACTCATTGGTGTTCCTTAAACAAAATTTGGATTTAATAATGTGACAAGTAGAGCGTTTTGCGCGTGCATACGATTCTCTGCTTGTTGAATAATTTTTGATGCTGGACCATCCATTACCTCAGAGGTAATTTCAAACTCACGATGCGCTGGCTGACAGTGAAGTACAGTCTGCGCACCGGTTTTCTCTAATAGGGCTTGGTTAAGCTGATAAGGCATATATTTAGCTTTTACCTGCTCAAGCGGTGTTTTATCACCCATTGAAACCCAGGTATCAGCATAGACTGCATTTGCGCCAACTGCCGCCTCAATTCTGTCACTCACCATAACAGACGCACCATTCATTGCTGCAATTTGCTCTGCTTGCTTAAGAATTTGCGAATCTGGCGAACTGCCTTTAGGACAAACTGCAACAAAATCAGTGCCTAAATTGGCTGCTAATAGCATTAGAGAGTGTGTGACGTTGTTACCTTCACCTAAGTAAGCAAGCTTTAGTTTGCTAACATCGCCATGCACTTCTTGCAGCGTTAAAAAGTCAGCAAGTGCTTGGCATGGGTGATATAAATCACATAGGCTATTAACAACAGGCACCGATGAATATTCAGCAAGTGTGGTCAGTGTTTTGTGCGCATTCACGCGAGCAACAATGCCATCAGCCCAAGTTGAGATATTAAGAGCAAAATCTTTAACCGATTCACGAGCGCCCATGGCACCATTTTGTGAATCTAAATAAACTGCGTGACCACCCAGTTTATTAATACCAATATCAAATGATAAACGAGTACGTAAACTTGGCTTTTCAAACAAGGTAACCACTGATTTGCCCGCTAATGCTTGGCTGAAGTCTGTTGGGTTTGCTTTAATTTTTTGCGCTAAGTTTAGTAATTTAAGTGCGCCTTTTTGGTCTAATTCAAGACCATTTAAGAAATTTTTTAACATGAAATACCTATGGTGTAATTTTCGTTCCTACATGCTCGCCTTTTAATAAAGCGACTAAGTTCTCTGGCTTCAGCCAGCTTGAGATATACACACCACGTCGTAAATGTTGGGCAGCAAGAAGGCTGGTCTTTACTTTGACCTCCATCCCGCCCTGAATAACTCCTTCAAGGATAAGTGTTTCGATTTGCTGCGTATTAAGTTGATGTAGTGGCTGCTTATTGGCATCAAGCACAGCCTCTACATCTGTCATAAAAATAAGTTCTGCATTAAGCTCTTTAGCGATAGCCGCTGCAGCTTCATCTGCATTGACGTTGTACCATTGGCCATCTTCCCCAAAACCAATAGAGCTCACTAGAGGTAAACGACCTTGTTCAAGCATGCTAGGTAGCACGCTGTCACAACTACCTGAGCACTGACCTACTTGCGCCAATACTTTAAGTTTTTCAGATACCAGTACACCCGCTTCATAAAGGCTTAAACCAACAGGTTTGTGGCCAGCGCTGATTGCTTGGCTCATCAATTGTTTATTGGCACAACCGGCAAGAGCACCAACAATATATGGCATTTGCTCATTTGGGCTGATACGTAAACCTTGATGTTTTGCAGTTACAAAGCCGGCGTCTTTAAGCCAAGCATCAACCAAGGCACCACCACCATGAACAATAACAAAGTTATCTTGTTCAGAGGCTAAAACATCAAAAAGCGCTTTTGCGGCATCTGCGCTATTTAACACAGCACCACCGACTTTAATGATCCAAGTTTTCATTACAGCGCTCCTACCAAACCAGTGTGGTGAGGTTCACCCATGGCTAAATTAATACACTGTAATGCTTGCCCAGCTGCGCCTTTTAGAAGGTTATCAATCGCTGACATAACGATGAGTTGCTCACCTTTTTGCTGCCATGCAATATCAACAAATGGTTGTTTAGCGACGCCTTTAATGCTTGGAATTTTATTGCCAAGTAAACGAATTAACGGCTCGTTAGCTAACACTTGATACGCCGCGCTCACTTGCTCTACTGTTACGCCTGGTTTTAATTGCACATAAATAGTTTCTAAGATTCCGCGAGGGAAATTACCTAAATGTGGGGTGAATAACACAGGGTGACCAAGGTGCTGCTCAATCTCAGGTGTGTGTCTGTGGTTAAACAAGCCATAAGGAGCAAGTGACACTTCGCAAAAGTGCGTGTTAACACTGGCTTTTCTGCCAGCGCCTGTAACACCTGACACCGCATTAACAATAATGGCTTGATCAGCTAATAGCCCTGCTTCTTTAAGTGGTTTTAAAGAATTAAGAGCCGCTGTTGGGTAACAACCCGCTACAGCTACAAGGTCCGCTTTACTAATTGCATCGCTATTCCATTCGGCTAAACCATACGCTGCTTGCTCTAAAAGCGCAGGGTGTTCATGTGCGAAACCGTAATAAGTCAGGTAATCCTCATTCCCAGCTAAACGGAAACCACCAGATAGGTCGAATACTTTTTTACCCATGGCTAAAAATTTCGGAGCAAGATCAACACTGACCTTGTGATCAGTACACAGGCATACATAGTCAGCATTGCTTTCGATATCTTGGAAAGCCTCAGCTGTTAGAGGTTGTAGTGGATACTCTAACAATCCAAGGTGCTCAGGGTATAAATCGCTTAATAATTTGCCTTTATCTAAACTCCCTTCAGACACATAACATGCTTGTAGGGTCAGTTTGGGGTGCTTAGCAACTAAACTTGCTAGCTCTGCGCCGCTATAACCACTTGCGCCAATAATCACTACATTCATTGCTTACTTTTACCTATTAAATCTGTTTATCGATACGCCTAAAATTACTCGCTCAATTGCGAATAAAAACACTGTCTAAAGTAATCAAATCAGGTTATCGTCGTTTCGTGTTCATCGCACAGCTTTACTAATATTTATGCTCAAAAAGTGAATTGATATTCATCATAAATACTTTTATATTGTTATGCAATTAGATTGAATAATTATTTTTGGATTTTTTTATGTCGCTACCCTCTTTTATATCTATGTATCAGCAGCTAATTGCTGCCCCTTCAATTAGTGCGATTGAAGATTCTTTGTGCATGAGCAATAAAGGGGTAATTACCTTGCTCGCAGACTGGTGCGAAAGCCTGGGTTTTACATGTGAAATAACAGAGCTTGAAAACGGCAAAGGCCGTTACAACTTATTAGCTAAACGCGGTAAAGGAGATGGCGGTTTAATGCTTGCAGGTCATACTGATACTGTGCCATTTGATGATAGCCGCTGGAACTACGATCCATTTAAACTCAGCGAGCATGACAATAAACTATATGGCTTAGGTAGTATCGATATGAAAGGCTTTTTTGCCTTTGTACTACAGGCTATCAGCGAGCTTGATGAAACTAAGCAAACAGAGCCACTTTTAATCCTAGCCACAGCCGATGAAGAAACCACAATGGCAGGTGCGCAACAAATTTGCCGTCACCCAGACTTAAAACCAGCGCGCTGTATTATTGGTGAGCCAACAGATATGACGCCGGTATTTACTCATAAAGGTCATATGAGTACAGCCATTAGAGTAATTGGTCGCTCAGGCCATAGTTCCGATCCTGAACGTGGTTTAAACGCCATCGAAGTCATGCATAAAATGATTACAAAATTGTTAATCATCAAAGAAGAATTAAAGAATAAATATTCAGTTGAGCACTTTGAAATTCCGTACCCTACTTTGAACCTTGGTCATATTCATGGTGGCGATAATGCCAACCGCATTTGTGGTTGTTGTGAAATGCACATTGATATGCGGCCTTTACCTGGTTTAAGTGTGCAAGAACTACAAGCGATTTTGCTAACAGCCGCAGAAGAGATTAATGCCCAATACCCAAATGCAGTGAGCGTTATCGACATGCATGAACCTATCCCAGCATTTAGTGGTAGCACTGATACAGCACTTGTAAAGCTGGCCGAAAAAATCTCAGGTCAACCCGCTGTCGCTGTAAACTATTGTACAGAAGCCCCTTTTATTCAACAGCTTGGCTGCGAAACCATCGTCATGGGGCCCGGCTCAATTAACCAAGCCCACCAGCCAGATGAGTTTTTGGCGATGGAAAAAATTAAACCATCACAAGCGATTATCAGTAACATGATTAAAGCAAGCTGCTTTAGTTAATATACCCAAACCACCTCAAGATGCGAGTTTCAGTTGGAATTAAAAGCGATTTAGGCAAGGCATTGATTGCAAGTAATAGTGGTTCTATTGTTAAAATCAATAACGCAGTATAAATCGCTTTTAAACCAACCCTTCGGGCGCTTCACAGGCACTTA